>JBDHKG010000017.1:0-47688 GCA_039586495.1 Gemmatimonadota bacterium
GACACAGTCGCCATCGCGGATCTGATCGTCGATCATCGAGTTGCCACGCACTCGCAGCACGAAGTGCGGCCCGCGGCCGGTCAGCATGTCCTCGGGAACGGCGATCGTTTCGGTGTCCTCGATCGCCTCGATGGGGGAACCGGCAGCCACGAGCCCCAGCAGAGGCACCCCGGCGGCCGCCGCTCGGCCGCGAACCGCTTCTACCGGCTCCACCGAACGGCTCTCGTTGTAGTTCCTGCGGATATAGCCCTTGCGTTCGAGGTTGGTGAGGTGCTCGTGCACAGTTGCCAGGGAGCGGTAGCCGAAGAACTTGGCGATCTCCTCGAAGCTCGGTGAATAGCCGTAGTCCTGGATGAAGCTCTCGATGAAGTCGAGCATCTCTCGCTGTCGCTTGGTGAGCGCCATGACGCCTCCCAGCTGTACTCGCTCCGCCGTACGCTCCTGAGCACGGGCGCAGCCCGAACAAGAGCCGAACGTACAATAACCCGAAGGTGCACCGAAGCGCAACCCCCTGCCTGGGCCTCCGGGTCCGGGCCCAGTGGATCCAGTATGCCGCCCGCAGCGGTGTGCGCTGCTAGCCGAGCACCCGCCGACGGGCTGCCTCCGGGCCTGCTCCGGGCAGGGGCTGCCACCGCCGAGGGTTGGGCGGACTCAGGTGACGGACAGGGGGGTGTTGCACTATATTATTGAGCGGTGTCCGGACCCCCACCCCTGCCCGGTTCGCGAATTCCAGGCCGTGAGCCGACGAGAGGAGCGTCGGCGAAACTTGTCAGTCGCGAGCCGTCTATCCGACGCTTACCCTCGCCTGCCCGGGAGGCGAGCTCCAACCTCCAGGGCTGCCAGTGCGGGCCTGATGAGCGTCATGGCCTGCAGGGCAGCACTTTGGGGGGGCTTGCGGGTATGATTCCCGTGCAAGGGGCGGCTCGAGCCCGCAGCGGTGGGAGGAAGCGCGCGTCGCGGGGCGAGGGCGGTTCTGGTAGGCCAGAGCGGGGGGACGGAAGCACGGCGGAAGTGGCGCCCCTTCGGACCCGGAGCGGCGTCCTGCCAAGAGGGAAGCGGTGATGGACGACGAAGTCCTCAGTGGTCTGCCCGATTTCGATCTGGATTCGGAGTCCGATCTCGCTGAGGGTAGTGATCTCGACTCCGAGATCGCGGATTTCTTTTCCGCGTTCGTCAAGACCAGCCGGGCGGCGCAGTTGTATGTGCAGGGAAACCCGCTGCTCCATCAGTTCATTGGGGACCTGAAGGGCCGACTCAGCGCTATCTTCGACCGCGTGCCAAGCCTCAATTTCACGATCCACGAAAGCGAGATCCGCTGGCTCAACAAGCCGGTCCACAAGGAGAAGTTGGGCGGAACGGAGAACATCGCCTTCCAGCTTTACAGGGACGGTATCCGGCGGATCGAGTTCCTGCCCGGCGTAGAGGAGGATGAGCTTCGCCAGTTTATCGACGTTCTGCGTCTCTCCAGGACGTTGAGGGAGGATGAGGACGATCTCCTCACGTTGATGTGGAATAGTGATTTCTCTTTCATCCGGTACGAGTACGTTGATGTGCTGGGCGATGAGCCGCCGGTGCCGACCCCGGACCTGTCCCATGCCGCGGGAACGGAGCTCCCGGCGCTGCCGGAGTTGGAGCTTGCGCCGGAGCTACAGACGCCGAGCCTGCGTGAGGACTTTGAGCCGTCGCTGTACTTCTTGAATGAGACCGATGTAGCTCACCTTCAGCAGGAGCTGCGGTGGGAGATGGACCGTCCTGTCAAGAAGGACGTGACGGTGGCGGTACTCGACCAGTATGAGCTGGGCGACGCGGAGCGGCGTGCGGAGATCGTTGAGATCCTGCGGCAGATGCTTCCGCGCGTCCTGGCGGAGGGCGGCTTCAGCCAGGCGTCGCACATCGTGGCCGAGCTGAAGACGATCGCGGAGCGGAAGGGGAGCCCGGAGGTCGCCCAGGAGGTGGACGAGATCATCGGGGAGTTGAGCGAGCCGATCGTGCTCGAGCAACTGGTTCGGATCATGGAGGATGGCACGATCGATCCGAACAGCGAGGCGCTGGCCACGATGCTCAGCGCCCTGAAGCCGGATGCGATCGTCACCCTGATCAAGACAATCCCGACGGTGGCCCGGAAACAGGCCCGTGAGCAACTGCTGGCGACGATGGACCGGCTTGCAGCGTTGAAGCCGCAGCTCATGTCGGGCCTGATAAGGTCGGAGGACCCGCGAGTGGCGGCGGCGGCGGCACAGATCGCCGGGCGGCTGAAGCTGGCAGGTGCAGCGGAGGCGATCGCCGATCTGCTGGACCGGACGGAACCGGAAGTGCGGCTCGCAGCGGTCGAGGCCTTGGTCGCGCTGCACACGTCGATGGCCGGCGAGCCGTTGCTCGGGGCACTCGGCGACGAGAGCCGTGACGTGCGGGTGGCAGCGGCGAAGGGCCTGGCGAAGATGAGGTACGGCCCCGCGGCTGAGCGGCTGGAGGCGTACATCAAGGGCAAGGAGCTAGGGCGGCGCGATCCGACCGAGCAGCTGGCGTTCTTCGAGGCCTTCGCCCGGGCCGCAGGTAGGAACGGGACGTTGCTGCTGAGCCGTATGCTGAACGGGCGGCGTTTCCTGTGGTTCCGCTATCCTAGCCCGCTGCGCGCCTGTGCTGCGCGGGCTCTGGGCGTGGTGGGTGGTCTGGAGGCGGAGCAGGCTCTGAACGTTGCAGAGCACGATCGCGATCCATTGGTGCTCAGCGCCGTCCACATCGCGCGCCGCGAGCCGCCACCTGACGAGGAGAAGCCGGAGAGAGTAGAGGAGAAGCCGGATGAGGGTAGATGACACGGCTCTGATCAAGGATACGAGCGCGCTTCTCAGCAGCGAGGGTCGCAAGTTCCTGACGGCACTCTACGCAACCATGCGCTCGTTGCGGCTATATCCTCTCGAGAACCAGGTCGTGCAGCGGGCGTTAGCCGAGGTGGAGGCCAATGCCCGGGTGGTGCTGAATCGTGAGGGGCGCTTGCAGCTTCGGCTGGCGGGCGATTTCGTATTTTTCAACGACGTGCGCGTGCGCCTCGATCTGGGCAACTACGCCAGCTTCGTCTTCGTGCGCAAGGCTCTGGAATCGCACGGTATCGGTGACATCGAGGCGAAGCCGGAGTCCGATATCCGGGAGTGGACGTCGTTCCTAGCGCTCGTGGTCAGCGAGCCGACCGGTGGCGAGGCGGCGCTGGAGGAATTCGGGCAGCGCATGCAGCAAGCCGGTATCGAGAACATCACCATCGGGCCGGCAGCGGCGCTGGTCGAGGCGATGAGCCTGAGTGAAGAGGCCAAGGAAGCCGCGCGCCGCACCTATGCCCGCTCGGTCAGCGTGGTCAAGGACGTGATGACGAGCGTGCGTCTCGGCAAGGCATGGAGCGGACGGCGCGTGAAGCGGGTCGTACTCGGGATCGTCGACCAGGTCCTGCATGATGAGGCCTCGATGCTGGCGATGACGACCCTGCGCGACTACGACGAATACACGTTCACCCACTCGGTCAACGTGTGCATCCTCTCGGTGGCGTTGGGGCAGAAATTGGGCTTCAATAAGCTGCAGCTGTTCGATCTGGGGCTGGGCGCGCTGTTCCACGACGCGGGCAAGTCGCGCGTGCCGCTGAGTGTGCTCAACAAGGAAGGCCGTCTGGACAAGGAAGAGTGGAGGGTCATGAGCCAGCATCCGGAGTTCGGCTTGATCCTCCTGTTCGATCTGCACGGCTTCGAGGAGCCGCCCTACCGGGCGATGCTCACCGCGTACGAGCATCACATGCGTACCGATTTCACCGGGTACCCCAAGGTCGTCCGGGAGCGCTGGTTGGGGCTCTTCTCCCGCATCGTGGCCGTTTCGGACGCTTTCGACGCCGCCACCAGCAAGCGCAGCTACCAGTATATCCCGTTTCCGCCGGATGAGGTGTTGCGGGAGATGCGGGACAACCCGGCTCGTGGCTTCGATTCTGTCGTCGTCAAGGCTTTCGTCAACATGATGGGGATTTACCCAGTCGGGACGCTCTGCATCCTGGACACTGGGGAGCTTGCTGTCGTCGTGGCCCCGAGCCCGAACCCGGAGGAGCTGCACCGTCCGCTGGTGCGAATCGTCTCGGACGCCAGCGGCCGCAGACTTCCGGAGCCGCCGCTCGTCGACCTCTCGGAGGAGGATGGCTCGACGGGACGCCCGGCGCGGACCATTGTCAAGACCACTGACCCCGACAAGTACAACGTAACGGTTTCCGATTACGTCGCCTGATAGGTGCGCGGCCTGAGCCGCCTGTCCGGCGGTTCATCTGCTCATGGCCGCGCTGACAGCCGTTCCTCTTGCTGCAGGACCTGTCGGCGAGCGAAGATGAGCGCGGTACGCCGGGCAGCGCCGGATGAGTCCGGGAGACGCCCGGCGAGCGGATCGGAACGTTTGAAGAGGCTGCACACTGCCACGACCTTCTGACGTGAGACCTCCATTCCTGAACTGGGTCGGTGCCGGGGCCCTGGCGGCCGCGGGGACCCTGGTGCTGGGCGTGGCGCTGTGGCCGGGAGCGCCTGCGGCGAGCGGCCAGCAACCTACGCCTGTGACGGCGGACCTCAGGGACGCGCTGTCCAGGGCCGGACCCGCTGAGCGTATTCCGGTGCTCATCGAGGTCGTGGGGATCAGCGCGCCGCAGCCCGTTGCCCCCGACCGCGATCTCCGGGCCGCTGAGCACGCCTCGAACCTCGCCGATCTCTACGCGTCCTCGCTGGCGCAGCTGCGACGCAGCGTTGCCGCCGATCTGGCCCTGGACCTGCAGGCCGGTGTCATGCTCTGGATCGGAGGGGCGATCGCCGCTGAGTTGACCCCCGCGCAGATCGACTCGCTGGTGGTCCAGCCGGGCGTCCGGCGGCTCTACTACGACGGTCTCGTCGAGGTCGATCTGGCCGGCGGCTCGGAGGTGCCGCCGCCCTTGCTCTGGGCGCCGGGCCTTCCCGTCGCCACGCAGGACCCTGAGGGCGGGCTGCCCTGGGGGCTGGAGGTGATCGGCGCGCCCGAGCTGTGGGCAGCGGGCGCGACGGGGCAGGGCACCGTGGTCGCCATCATCGACAGCGGCGTCGACGGGGAGCACCCGCTGCTCTGGCGCAAGTGGCGCGGCTTGAGCACGTCGGCGGCGGAGGCCTGGTTCGACCCCTGGGGGCTTAGTGCGACGCCCGTGGATGACGACGCGACCGGTTTGGTGGGCCATGGGACGCTCGTGGCAACGGTCGCGGTGGGGAGCCTGGAGCCGGGGGACACGCTGATCACGATCTCGCCTCCTGGGTGGGAGGTCGTGGAGGGCGAGCTGGAGGTCGTGACCGGAGTGGCGCCGGCGGCGGAGTGGATGGCTGCAAATGCTTTCGAGAACTTCGGCGGCGAGATCCATTACACACGGCTCTCAGTACTCCTGCAGTCCATGCAGTGGGCGCTCGACCCGGACGGCGATCCAGCGACCGTGTCCGATGTGCCCGACGTGGTGAACAACTCCTGGGGCTTTCAACCGGGTGGCTGCGACGGTGTGTTCGATCGCGCTATCGACGCGCTCGAGCTCGCTGGCGTCCCTGTGGTCTTCGCGGCCGGCAATCGCCCGAGCGGCTTCGAGTTCGTGGCGTCACCCGCGGAACGTGCGGACCTGCTGCTGAACGCCTTCGCTGTCGGCGCAGCGGAACGGCGAGCTGATACGATCCGGGTCGCCGAGATCAGCCTGGGCGGTCCGTCGCCCTGCGCGCCGGGCGCGGTGAAGCCGGAGATCGTGGCTCCTGGCCAGACCCCGCGGGTGCGGAAAGACGGCCAACGTTCGGTCGTACTCGTGGGCCTGATGTCGTTGGCTACATCGTGGGCTGCGCCGCACGCAGCCGGCGCCCTAGCGCTTTTGAGTGGGCTCAACCCGGCGGCCAGCGCCAACGACCTGAAGGACGCCCTGTTCTCGACCGCGCTGGATCTGCCTCCTCCTGGACTCGACAATCGGAGTGGGGCGGGGCTGCTGGACCTGCCGGCGGCCGCGGACAGGATCGGCGGTCTGGGCGGCGTGCGCCTGATGCTGGCCGGCTGGGTCTGGGACTCGGCGCGAGCCACGCTCTCGCTGCGCCTGCACAACGGCGGCGCTCAAGCCTTCCCCGGGGGGAGTGCCGAGCTGCGGCGTCGCACGGGTGGGACCGCGCTGGCTCGCGCGGGGGCGCCGGCGATTCCATCCAAGGGCCGAGGCGAAATCGTGTTCGAAGATGTGCCCGCCGATCTGGCGAGCGGCGGCCGCCTGACCCTCCACCTAGAGGGAGGTGGAGCGGCCCTCGACCTGCCGATTCTACTGCGCGCTTCCACCGCCACGTCGCTCGTGCTGACGGACGGCGAGGTGCGGATCTCCCTCGATGCTCAGGGTCGGCTGGGCCGGATAGCGGGGCCGCCCGGCTTCGAGTTCCTGGGCGGTGATTGGCTGACGGCTGGGTCCTTCCTGTTCGGTCGCGGTGGTTCGGTATCAGACGCGGCCTATGTGGACGTGCGGCGGCGGCAGGCGCTCAAGTCGAACCCAGTAGGTTCAGACACGGACTGGCAGCCGCGTGACGTGACTGGCCAGGCGACGGCACCGGATCTGGCCTATGGCGATCAGCTGGCGCTGCGCCCGCTGGGGGCGTCGGTGGAGAGTTGGGCGGAACTGGTGGCGATCGGTGACTCGGCCGCCTTCCTCGTCGTTACGAACGCGGTCACGTTCGCGGAGCAGGGCGAGCCGGCGCTGGCGGGTCTGCTGCTGGATTGGGATCTCGGCGCGCGTGACAGCGTGAGCTGGGACTCGGGGCTGGGCGCCTCGGTGATGACCGCGGCCGACTCGAGTGGCCCATGGATCGGCCTGACCACCGCGCAGCGCGCGCCGACGACCCATGCGGCTGTGCCTCTCGGCACGCCGGTGGCCGGTGAGTACTCTGGGGGCGAGCTATCGGAGCCCGAAGGTTTCGCTGAGCAGACGAAGGCGCGGTATCTGCGACTGGGTGGCCTTCGCTCGTCGAACGGCAGCGTGACCGACTGGGCCCAACTGGTGGGGGTGGGCCCGCTCCGCAGTCGTGAGAGGATCGCATTCCTCATCGCCGCCGGCCGGTCACGTGAGGCGCTGGACGTGGCGCTGGACAGCGCGCGGAGTTACGCCATCGCGCGCGGTGACATCGCGCCACCCACGGCGGTTTCGAGCGGCCTCAGGCTGTTACCGGCCTATCCGAACCCGTTCAATCCCTCGGATGTCGAGGCGGTCAGCCTGCCCTTCCTGGTGAGCCGCGGCAGCGATGCACTGGAGGCGCGGGTCGAGATCTACACGGTCTCTGGACGGCTCATCCACTCGGAGCGCCGCACACTGACGCCGGATTCGCCGATCGAACCGTTCCGCTGGAGTGGGCGGCTCGCCAATGGGGAGTCGGCGGCCAGCGGTGTCTACGGCTACGTGATCAGGGTGGGCGGCCAGAGAGGATCGGGCAAGTTCGTGCTACTCAAGTGACGGGACTCGGCCGCGTTTGACACCCGTTTCCCAGGGCCCTAGCTTGCTCTCCTTGCGAAACATACGGCGCCAGTCGAGCGACCAAACTTGAGCGATGTGAACGCGTAAGGGAGCGGCCCCGGGCGAAATCCCGCCGTCGGCCCGCCGATGATGACCGGGCAAGAATCTTCCAATCTCGCGAAGCCTCCACGACCGATAACGACGCGAGAGTTCGTTGCCATGAAGCAGCGCGGCGAGCGGATCGCCGTGCTCACCGCGTACGATTACCTGTTGGCACGGCTGGTCGAGGACGCGGGCGTCGATTGCGTGCTGGTGGGTGATTCGCTGGGTCAGGTCTTTGCCGGAGAAGACTCGACGCTCCCGGTCACCCTTGATCAGATGATCTATCACGCCAGAGCGGTGCGCCGGGGGCTTCGGCGTGTGCTGCTCGTCGTGGACATGCCCTTCCTGACCTACCAGGTCTCCGCCGAAGAAGCGGTGCGGAACTGCGGTCGCGTGCTGCAGGAGACCGGTGCCCAGGCGGTCAAGCTGGAGGGTGGGCACGATGAGATGGCGCGGACGATCCGCAAGCTGGTCGGGGCGGGCATCCCGGTGATGGGTCACCTGGGGCTCACGCCGCAGTCGGTGCACAAACTGGGCGGCTATCGATTGGTGGGGAAACAGGAAGCGGAGCGTGATGCGCTGCTGACAGACGCGCAGCGGCTGGTCGAGGCCGGTTGCTTTAGCATCGTGCTTGAGATGCTGCCGCGAGGGTTGGCGGGTGAGATCACGCGAGCCGTGGCGATACCCACCATCGGAATCGGCGCGGGGCCGGAGTGTGACGGTCAGGTTCTCGTGCTGCCGGATATGTTGGGCCTGAACGAGGAGTTCAGCCCCGGCTTCCTCAAGCGATACGCTGATCTGGCGACCGGCGTGCGGGACGCGGTGAAGACCTACGTGCAAGAGGTGAAAGAAGGAGTCTATCCCGGGTCCGAGCACTCCTACGAGTGACCGGGCGCCTGCGTGAGCCATCCTGCCGTGAAGCTGGTTCGCACGATCTCCGAGGTCAGGCAAGAAGTCGACCGGGCGCGTGCCGGCGGGCGGCGTATCGGTCTCGTTCCCACGATGGGTCATCTACACGAGGGCCATCTGAGCCTCGTGGACCGCTGCCGCCAGCTCGCCGACTACGTGGTGATGTCGATCTACGTGAACCCCTTGCAGTTCGGACCGGCCGAGGACTTCGACCGTTACCCGCGAGATCTGGAGCGCGATCTCGCCGCGGCGCAGGCGCGCGGCGTGGACCTCGTGTTCGCGCCCGACGACCGGGAGCTCTACCCAGTTCCGATCAGCGTAGTCGTCACGCCGCGGCGGCTGGCGGACCGGCTCTGCGGGTTGAGCCGGCCGGGTCACTTCGAAGGCGTGCTCACCGTCGTGTGCAAGTTGTTCGCTATCGTCCAGCCCGATGTGGGCGTGTTCGGCCAGAAGGACTTCCAGCAGGCCGTCCTGATCGAGAAGATGGTAGCCGACCTCAACCTGCCGGTCCGCGTCGAGCTCGCGCCTACGATCCGCGAGCCCGACGGGCTCGCCATGAGTTCCCGCAATGAGTATCTGTCGCCGGAGGAGCGGCAGCGTGCGCTGAGCATCTCCCGGGCGCTCGCCGCGGCGGTGGCGGTTTATCGCTCCGGCCAGCGGGAGGCCGCCGAGTTGAGGGCCGACATCTTACACACGCTACAGGCCGCTGGTGGCATCGATGTCGAGTACGTCGAGATCGTCTCCGCAGGTGGGCTCGAGCCGGTTGCGCGAGCGGACGAAGATGCGGTGGTGGCGGTGGCCGCCCGTGTCGGTAAGACGCGGCTGATCGACAACGTCAGGCTGGCCCGACCCGACCCCGGTCTGGAGCGGCTGCTTTGAAATCCGCCCCTCGCTGTGTAAGTTTTGGGCACTTGGGAGAGGCAGGCTGGAGACGGACCCCGCAAGGGTGGTAGAGCTATAGAGTACGGGATATGCGACGCGAACTCTGCAAGTCGAAGATACACGGAGCCACGGTCACCGAGGCGAACCTGGATTACGAAGGCTCCCTCACCCTCGATATGGATCTCATCGAGTCCGCCGACCTGGTGCCGTACGAGCGGATCCAGGTCGTCAACCTCAACAACGGTTCCCGGCTCGAGACCTACGTTCTGCCGGGCGAGCGGGGATCAGGAGCGGTGCACTTGAACGGCGCGGCCGCACGGTTGGGTGAGGCGGGTGACCGGGTCATCCTCATCAGCTACGCCCATTACGACGAGTCGGAGATCGTAGGACACGAGCCACGCGTCGTTTTCGTAGACGAGCACAACCGCGTCCTAACGGAGAGCCTGAGGGCAACGGCGCCCTGAAGCCCGCCCAGACCCCCACTTGGCGCCGCGGAGCGTCGCCCCGAGATGCGCACGAGCAGGCGCACCCTGAGCGATCAGCCGCCCCGCACATGACGCGTCTCGACTTGCATCCACTCATCCTCGCGGCTGCGCAGGGCAGACTCCCCGAGTGGGCCGCCCTGCGGCCGAGCCGGCGCCCACACTTGGCTGCGGTGGCCGCGCTGCTGGAGCGCTGGGCTCTTGAGCTCGGGCTGGCGGAGCGGGACCGGGTGCGCTGGGCGGCGGCGGGCTGGCTGCACGATGCGCTGCGCGACGCGGATGCCGGGATGCTGGAGGCCGAGAGCGCTGAATATCCCAGCGGGGTCCGCCACGGTCCGGCGGCCGCGGCACGGCTGGAGCGGTCCGGTGTGGACGACGAAGAGCTGCTCGAAGCGATTCGCTATCATAGCCTGGGCCGAGCTAGCCTCGGCCGACTGGGCCGCTTCCTCTATCTGGCCGACTATCTGGAGCCGGGGAGGTCGTTCGAGCCGGTGAAGATCGCGGCGCTGCGAGCCCGTCTGCCCGGGGATCACCAGCTGGTGCTCAGGCTGGTTTGCGCGTGCCGCATCGCCGATACTTTGAACCGTGGGTTCCCGCTGCGGCCCGAAACCGTGGACTTCTGGAACGAGCTGACGGCAGGCGTGTGATCAACTGGCTGAGGGGTCTGGCGCTAGCTGCGGTGTTTGCGCTGGTCGGGGCGTTCGCGGCCTCGCTTTGGCTCGAGATTCGCCGCGAAGCGCCGCTGTCGCTCGAGGCGAGTTCGGGCGTTTGGGAAGGTCGCCGCATTCGGGTCGAGATCCTGAACGGTGCCGGCGTGGACCGGCTGGCGCAGCGGGCGACGGAGCACCTGCGCGAGCTGGGCTTCGACGTCGTCTATTACGGGAACGCCGAGGATTTCGAGCGCGATAGCTCGGTGGCCATCGCCCGCCTCGACAACGTCGAGCCGGCCCGGCGGGTTGCCGACGCCCTGGGGCTTCGTCAGGTCCTTCACCAGCCCGACCGCAACCTCTATCTGGACGTCAGCGTCGTGCTGGGAAGGGATTGGGCGGACCCGGGTGAACTGGCTGCCGACGAGGAAGGGGACGGGTTGAGCCTCTGGTTGGCACGGATCAAGCGAGCCGCGCGACGGCTGTGGCCGAAGTAGCCGTTGTTGATGTGGTCTGACGGCCCCATTATCTTTTGACGTTCGGGTTTTCTATGTGTATAGGGGCTGTCCATGACGCAGACGGATATCCAGGATGGCGCGCGCGGCGCCCTCGGAGACGTCGCGGTGTTGCGCTTGAGCGAGCTGCTGACGCCGGCGCGTGTCCGAGTCCCGCTGGAGAGCCTGGACAAGGACGGCACCCTGGCGGAGCTGGTAGGGCTAGTGGTGAGCTCGCAGGGCCTGGAGGCCGAGCGAGACGAGATCTATCGTGCCGTCTGCGAGCGCGAGAGGGTGCTGAGCACGGGGATCGGTGAAGGCGTTGCGGTTCCACACGCGAAGTACGATGGGCTGGATGGCCTGATCGTGGCGGCTGGGGTCAGCCGTGAGCCGATCGACTTCGGTGCGCTTGACGGTAGAGCCGTGCAGCTTTTCTTCCTGATTCTCGGTCCGGAGGCGGCGGCAGGCGGGCAGGTGAGGGTGCTGAGCCGTGTTGGCCGGTTGATGCGAAACGAGTCGCTGCGCGGCCGGCTGTTCTCGGCGAGTAACGCGGAGCGTTTTCTCGAGATACTCCAGGAGGCGGAGCGCGCCATCTGAGGCGTCGCAGGGTTGGCCGCCTAACCTCGATAGGAATGCCTTTGAGACTCTCACCTCCGGTCCTTTTCCCTCCGTATCGTGCGACCCCACTCGGGGTCGAAGCACCTCACCCTTTAGAGGACTGACGAGCGCTGCATGACGGGCTCCTTGTACGGGACATCCTATCGAACGCACATGGCGGGTGAGCTTCGCGCCGAACATGTCGGCACGACGGTACGGCTCGCCGGCTGGGTGCACCGGCGTCGTGATCTGGGTGGCCTCATCTTCATCGACCTGCGTGACTTGAAGGGCACGGTGCAGGTCTCCTGCCATCCTGATCACCTCTCGGACGAGGCGTTGGAGCGAGCGCGGCGCTTTGGGTCCGAGATCGTCATCGCGGTTGAGGGCGAAGTTGCAGCGCGGCCTCCGGAGGCGGTCAATCCCGATATGGCGACCGGAGAGATCGAAGTCAGGGCAAGAGAGATAATCGAGCTGGCGCCTGCGGAGACACCGCCGATCCAAGTGGCCTACGGCCCTGAGGAGGAGCTCGCCTCCGAGGAGTTACGGCTGCGCTATCGTTTCCTCGATCTGCGACGGCCCGAGATGCAGGGCAACTTGCGGATGCGCCATCGCATCTTCCGCGCGATACGCGCGGCGCTGGACGAGCTGGAATTCATCGAGGTCGAGACACCGATACTGACGCGACCGACGCCGGAAGGGGCGCGCGACTATCTGACGCCGAGTCGGGTGAGCAAGGGTGAGTTCTACGCCTTGCCGCAGTCGCCGCAGCTCTACAAGCAGATCCTCATGGTGTCCGGCTTTGACCGCTACTACCAGATCGCCCGCTGCTTGCGGGATGAGGATCTGCGCGCGGACCGGCAGCCCGAGTTCACGCAACTCGATCTCGAGATGTCATTCGTGAAAGAGGATGACGTCTTCGCCGTGGGAGAGGCCGTGATGGCCGCCGTCTGGACCGAGTGCGCCGGTTGCCGTGTGGAGCGTCCGTTCCGACGGATGAGCTATCGCGAGGCCATGGAGCGCTATGGCACCGACAAGCCGGACCTGAGGATCCCCTGGCGGCTGGTCGATCTGAGCGAGCCGCTGCGCGAGACGGAATTCCGCATCTTCCGGGGTACCATAGAGGAGGGAGGTAGAGTCCGGGGCTTGCGGGTGCCGGAGGGGGCGCGTCTGAGCCGCAAGGCGATCGACGAGTTGGACCGCGTGGCCAGCGACTCCGGCGCGCCCGGTGTGCTCTGGACCAAGCTGACGGAGTCAGGGGCGCAGGGCGGCTTCGGCAAGCAGCTTGCCCAGTCGGAGCTCGAGGCCGTGAAGATGTGCCTCGAGGCACGCGACGGCGACCTCCTGGTGGTCGTCGCCGGCCGTGATCGCGTGACGAGCCTCGCGCTCGACGCTCTGAGACGCCATCTCGCCGCGGCGGTGGGCGCTGGGGAGGCGGGCGACCGCTTCCTCTGGGTCACGGAGTTCCCGCTCTTCGAGGAGGATCCAGACACAGGTGAGCCGGTGCCGAGTCATCATCCCTTCACCGGTGCTGCTCGAGACGAACCCGCTGGCGGTACGCTCGCGAGCCTACGATCTCGTCTACAACGGCTCCGAGCTTGGCAGCGGGAGCATCCGTATCAGCGACCCCGATCTCCAGCGCCGGGTGCTGGCGGTGCTCGGCATTGGGTTTGAGGAAGCCCAGAGGAAGTTCGGCTTCTTGCTAGAGGCGTTCAAATACGGAGCGCCACCCCACGGCGGCTTCGCGCTGGGCCTGGATCGAATTGTGATGCACTTGACGGGAAGCACCTCCTTGAGGGATGTCATCGCTTTCCCCAAGACGACGGCGGCGCGCGCTCTGATGGAGGGCGCGCCTGCGCCGGTTGACCCGGAGGAGCTCAAGGAGCTCGGCCTCAGGTTGATAGATCGCACACATGCCTAGTCACTCGGCGGAATCATCGCAGATCGTGCAGCATCGCATCCCGGCCGAAGGAGCCGATCAGCTCATACTGGCGGGCGTGAACGACGCCAACCTTCAGGAGCTGGCCCGTGTCTTTGGCTGTCGGGTCGTGCTCAGGGACGATCACCTCGTGCTGTCGGGCCCGCTGGCGGACGTCGAGCGTTGTATCCCCGTTGCCCAGCACATGATCGACCTGGCCCGATTGGAGACGCCCTTTGCCACGGGAGACATCCGGCGGTTTGCTGAGGTCGTGGCTGAGAGCGAAGGCCTGGCACCGAGCGCGCTGGAAGCCAGCAAGATCTTTCTGCCCGGCCGACGCAGGATCATCACGCCGAAGTCGGCCGGGCAGAAGCTCTATATCGATGAGATCGCCCAGAAGGACATCGTGATCGGCATCGGACCGGCCGGTACCGGCAAGACCTACCTGGCGGTGGCTTTGGCGGTGGATGCGCTGCATAAGAAGCGTGTGCGGCGTGTCATCCTGACGCGGCCGGTGGTGGAGGCAGGTGAGCAGCTCGGCTTCCTACCGGGCAGCGTGGAGGAGAAGGTCGACCCTTACCTGCGACCGCTCTACGATGCGCTGGGCGACATGATGCCGCCGGATCAGATGCGTCGATCGCTGGAGAATCGGACGCTGGAGATCGCGCCGCTGGCGTATATGCGCGGGCGCACGCTCTCCGATGCCTTCGTCATCCTCGATGAGGCTCAGAACACGACCAAGCTCCAGATGAAGATGTTCCTGACGCGGCTGGGCTTGAACTCGAGGGCCGTGATCACGGGCGACAAGACGCAGATCGATTTGCCGCGTCGCGAGGATTCCGGCTTGCTGGAGGTCGAGCGCATCCTGAAAGGCATCGACGGGATCTCCTTCGTGTACCTGACCGAGGTGGACGTGGTCCGACATCACCTGGTCAGGGAGATCATCAAGGCCTACGCCAAAGAGCGGTCTAACGAATCGGAGCCGCGGGAGGCTGAATGAGCCCGTCGGGGCGTCATCGAACCAAAGCGCGATTGCGTTACTTCCTGGGACAGCTGCGCAAGCGGCCGGCGGCCCGGGTCATCGATGAGGCGTACCGTGCAGTCCTCTTGGTATCCGCCGCGCTCATCATCCATCTCGTCTTCCCGACCAGCCCCGTACCAGATCTTCCGGTTCTCGAGGAGGGCAGGGTCGCGGGCGAGGATGTCATCGCGTCCGTAGCGTTCCCGGTCTACAAGTCGGACGCCGAGCTGACGCGGGAGCGTGCAGAGGCGGCCAGCGGAATGTCTCCGATCTTCCAGTACCGGCCGGAGATCGCGGACAGCGCGATTGCCAACGCGGCGACCTTCTTCGAGTTGATCGAGCGCTCCGCGTCCGAGGCGACCAGCGACGCCGAGCGTGAGCGCGCTGTCCGTCAGGTGCTGGAGCGCGACCGCATCCCGAGTTCGGAGAACCAGGTCCCGTTGCTGCTTTCCGCCGAGACCCGCGAACGACTGCAGGCAGCGATGGAGCAAGCGTTCCGGCAACTGCTGCGGCCGGGGGTGGCGTCGAACAGCGAGTTGGGGACGGCGCGCAGCGGGGGCGTGATCGTGCGTGAGGGCGCAGACGAGAGGCTCGTGCCGCGCGACTCGCTGCCGACCATGCAGGTCTTCTTCCAGCGCGCTGCGGCTCAGGCGCCGGCCGAAGCTGGCGTGGCCGCTCACACGCTCTACCAGAACCTGATCATCCGGTTCTCACAGCCGACCATCCGCCTGGATCGCGAACGGACGGAGGAGGCTCGCGACCAGGCACGGCAGACGGTGGACCCGGTCAAGTACGAGGTGCTGCAGGGCGAGCGCATCGTGGGCGCCCACGAGCGGGTTGGGCCGGCAGAGATGGAGCGACTGCGGGCCTACGAGGCCGCGCTAGCCGCGCTCGACGGCGGCCAGGCTTGGGAGGCGCACCTAGGGGGCGTCCTCTACACCCTGCTCCTGCTCGCCGTGTTCGGCCTCGTGCTGAAGTACTTCCGGCCGGAGGTCTACCGGGCGGGCCGCTCGATCAGTCTCGTCTGGATATTGCTCATGGCGGTGGCCGGTGCGGCGGCGCTCGTCTCTTCCACCGGCGCGCCCCAGGAACTGATCCCAGTCGCCTTCGCGGCCTTGTTGTTGTCGACGCTGTTTGACGGTCTGCTGGCTCTGGTTACCGTCTTCGTGCTCGTGGCCCTGGTGGCGGCCCGACCGCCCCTCTTGGGCATGACGGTACCGTTCCTGACGATCATGGGGGGAGCGGCGGCGGCGCTCAGCGGCCGTATGCTGCGGCGCCGGGCGCAGACGTGGACGATCGCCGCACTCATCGCCGGCGCCTACCTGGTCGCCGCGGTGAGCCTCGGGCTGATCAATCGGCTGGGCGCGGGCTGGATGCTGCAGAGTGCCTTCTGGGGCACGCTGAACGGTGTGGGCTGCACGCTGCTGGCCGCAGGTGTCCTCCCGCTGGCAGAGTTGTTCACGCAGATCACCACCGACCAGTCGCTTCTGGAGCTGGTCGATATGAACCGGCCGCTGCTGAGGCGCCTGTCGTTGGAGGCGCCTGGCACCTATGCCCACTCCATCAATGCGGCCAACCTGGCGGAGGCGGCGGCCCGAGCCATCGGGGCGAACAGCCTGCTGGTTCGCGTGGGCGTGTACTACCACGATATCGGCAAGGTCAATAAGCCTCAGTTCTTCGTGGAGAATCAGCCGCCCGGCCGGAACCCTCACGACAAGCTGAAGCCGGCGACGAGCGCCAACATCGTCAGGGAGCATGTGGAGGATGGCCTCGAGCTGGCCGATGGGGCAGGCCTGCCCGGTGTGGTGAAGGCGTTCATCACCGAGCATCACGGTACGCAGCGGATCGGCTTCTTCTGGGAGAAGGCGCAGGAGCTCGATCCGGACGCCGACCTCGACCTGAGCGACTTCCGTTACCCCGGTCCGAAGCCGCAATCCAAGGAGACCGCGATCGCCCTGCTCGCCGACTCGGTGGAATCCGCGGCCCGGGTGCTGCACGACCCGACGCCGACCAGCATCGCTGAGCTGGTCGATCGGATCGTCGGGTTCAAGATGTCGGAGGGTCAGCTCGACCAGGCGCCGCTCACATTGCGCGAGGTCAGCCTCATCAAGGGGCAGTTCGCGAAGGTGCTCACCAGTATGTACCACCACCGCCTCGACTACCCGCTGCAGAACCAGCAGGCTCCCAAGGCGGAGGAGCCGGCCGCGCACGGGACGCCGTGAGTGCGTCCGAGCTGATCATCTACGTCAACTGCTCCGAGCTGGCCGCGCCCCTGGACGAGGAGCGAGTCGCGCGAGCCCTGTCCGCTGTGGCGGAGGCGGAAGGGGTGACGGCCGGCGAGATGTCGGTCACCTTCCTGGAGGCGGAGGCCATGGCCGCGCTCAACGAGGCGCATCTGGGCCGGCCGGGGCCCACCGACGTCATCGCCTTCAATCTCGCCGAGCCACGGGCACCGCTCGGGGACATCTACGTGTGTTCCGAGGCCGCCCGGGTGTCTGCGGTGGAGTTCGGTGTGGAGCTGGAAGAGGAGCTGCTGCGGCTGGTCGTGCACGGCGTATTGCACGTGTTCGGCTACGACCACCCGGAGGGCCCCGAGCGGGTGGAAAGCGAGATGTTTCGCCGCCAGGAAGCGATCCTGGCAAGGCTCCTCTGACCCCACCCCAAGCCTGGTACCCGAGGCCCTGTCGAATCGCTAGCCCGGTCGGGACGCACGGTAGACGGCGGCGGCTCATCTGGATAGAGTTAGGCCGGGTGAATCGCTATGAAAGCTGACAAGAGCACTTGGAGTCTGATCAGGCGGTATCTGCTGACCGGGATCGTGGTGATCGCGCCGGTCGGCGTTACGGCCTACGTCCTCTGGTGGATCTTCGCACGGCTCGACAGGATCCTCGGCCGCGTGTTCCAGGTAATCGGCTTGCGCATCCCCGGCCTCGGGCTGATGGTGCTTATCGCGCTGGTCATCGCCGTGGGCTGGGCCGCCCAGCAGGCGATTGGTAGGGAGCTCATTACGCTGGGCAAGGCCTGGCTCAAGAAGTTCCCGCTCACGCGCACCATCTACGGTGCGGCCAGCCAGATCGTCGAGCAGATGGTGGGAGAGGATCGCAAGTTCTTCAAGTCGTGCGTGCTGGTCGAGTATCCGCGCCCGGGCTGCTGGGCCATCGGGTTCCTGACGAGCGAGGCTGCCCGCGAGATCAACGAGACGACTCAGGAGGATTCGCTGGCGGTGTTTATCCCCACCACGCCCAACCCGACCTCCGGGTACCTGGTCTTCTTGCCGCGAAAGCAGGTCGTGCCGCTCAAGATGACCGTGGAGGAAGGGTTCAAGCTTGTGGTCTCCGCCGGGACGGTGACGCCGGAGCTCCTCGGCGTGAGTGGTGAGGAGCGCGTCGGGGCCGGCAGGCGCTAGCGTGAGCGAAGAGCTGATCCACGAGTCCAACGTCGAGCGGGTTCGCCAGCTGCTCGCCGAGGGCGAGGACGAGCGGCTGCGCGCTTGCCTAATGGGCTTCCATCCCAGTGATCTGGCTGACCTGATCGAGGCACTCGAGGAGGAGGAGCGCGCGCCGGTACTCCGGGTGCTCCCCGACGAGATCGCCTCCGAGACGCTGGCCGAGCTGGAGGAGGTTGCCCACCCCGAAGACCTGCTGCTGGCCGATCCGGCACGGATCGCCGAGCTCGTCACCGAACTCTCCGACGACGATGCGGCGGACATCATCGGCGAGCTGCCACTGGAGAAGCAGCGCGAGGTGCTGGCGCAGCTGCCGCTTGAAGAGGCCGACGATCTGAGAGACCTGCTGGCCTACGACGAGGAGTCGGCCGGCGGGGTGATGACCGGCGAGGTCGTCGCTGTCAAGGAAAACGCGTCAGTGGCGGAGGCGATCGAGGAGATCCGCCGGCAGGCGGCGGAGGGCGAGGATTTCTATACCGTATTCGTCGTGGATGAGCTCGGCAGGTTGCGGGGTACGGTTGCCTTCCAGGACTTGATCATCTCGCTGCCCAACAAGCCGATTCGTGAGCTGACCGAGCCGCCGGCCGCCGCGGTCCCGGCGACCATGGACCAGGAGGAAGTGGCCCGTGTGATGTCCCGCTACAATCTGGTCTCGGTGCCGGTGGTGGATCCTTTGGACCGGCTGATCGGCCGGATCACCTTCGACGACGTCATGGACATCGTCGAGGCGGAGACGACCGAGGACATCCTGCGATTGTCAGGCGGCTCTGGCGAGGAGTACCTGCGCGGCGGCGTCGGTGAGGCGATAAAGAATCGTCTGCCCTGGCTCGTGCTCGCCCTGCTGACGACGTCAGTGGCGGCCACAGTGGTGTACCTGTTCCGAGACACCATCGAGCGCATCGTGTTGCTGGCGGCGATCATGCCGGTGATCGCGGCCCTCGGCGGCAACGCCGGCACACAGGCCCTGGCCGTGACGGTGCGCAGGCTGGCGCTATCACCGGAGCGTTCGGGGGCCTGGCGCGTGATCTTCAAGGAGATCGCGGTGGGTCTCGCCAACGGTGCGGTGATCGGGCTGGTCGCGGCGATAGCGGGCTACGCCATCGAGGGTCAACTCTTCTTCGGCCTGGTGGTGATACTAGCCATGTGGGGCAACCTGGTGGTGGCGGGCTTCGCCGGCGCGTTCGTTCCGGTTCTGCTGGAGAAGCTGGGCTTCGATCCTGCGGTAGCCTCATCCGCGTTCCTCACGGCCTCTACCGACATCTTCGGCTTCCTCTTCCTGCTCGGCCTCGCAAGCTGGATCCTGCTGCCGCGGCTCTGAGTCGGGCCTGGGCAGGCGGGCGCGGGCCTCGCAAGCGTCAGCGTGGTCATTGAGGCACTAAGACGCGCGTGGGAAGCGGCAGGTTGGGATAGCGTTGGAACCGCGGCTCAAGAGCCTGCGCTCAGACGAGAGATACGCGCCCCTGCTCGAGAGGCTGGGCCTCCGGTGACAGGGGTATGAGAGGCCGGGCTCTTCGTCTATTATTAGAAGGTACTCTAGAGTCGGGGTTGGCGTGACGGAACTTAGACCCAGCGAACGCGAGCTCCTGAAAGCGTTCCAAGCAGGTGAGGCCCGGGCTCTGGCCCGGGCCATTTCGTGGGTGGAGAATGCTCGGCCCGGCTTCGAGCGCCTGCTCAGCGCCCTGCACGACCGCGTGGGGCGCGCCCAGCGGATCGGGATCACCGGGCCGCCCGGTGCCGGCAAGTCCACGCTGATCCACGCGCTCGCTCAAGTCGTCCGCGGCAACGGTGAGCAGGTGGGTGTCGTGGCCGTGGATCCCACCTCACCCTTCACGGGAGGTGCTTTGCTGGGTGATCGGATCCGCATGACCAGCGCGGCCGGCGACGATGGCGTCTTCATACGCTCGATGGCGAGCCGCGGCTCTATGGGCGGCCTGGCGACGACTACCCGCGAGGTCGCCGATCTCATGGACGCCTTCGGGTTCGAGCGGGTGTTCGTCGAGACGGTGGGTGTGGGTCAGTCGGAGCTGGAGATCGCCGAGGCCGCGGACACGACCGTGGTCGTGCTCACGCCCGAGTCGGGCGACTCGATCCAGGCGATGAAGGCCGGCCTCATGGAGATCGCCGACATCCTCGTGGTCAACAAGGCGGACCGGCCCGAGGCCGCCCGGGCGGCGGGCGAGCTGAAGACGATCCTGCGGATCCGCCAGGGTAAGGCGTTTGACCGCATCCCGGCGCACCACGGGGTCGACCTCTCGGAGATCGCCCGGCGCAGGGCGGCCGGCGGGTCCGGCGGCGATCCGAGTTCCAGCGCTGACGAAGCGTCGGAGACGAGCGGTGCTAAGGCAAGAGACTGGGAGATCCCCGTGCTGCTGACGGTCGCGCAGGAAGGCGAGGGGATCGACGAGTTGCTCGCGGTGCTGGACGCGCATTTCGAGTGGCTGGGACGGTCGGGCGTGCTGGAGGAACGTCGGCGTCAGCGGCTGCTGGAGCGTGTGCGCGCCGTAGTGGATCGCGGGCTGCGGACCCGCGTCTGGCGCGAAGGTGACGGCGAGGCGATCCTCGAGCGGGCGCGGGCCGATCTGGAATCGGGGCGACGAACGCCGTACGATGTAGCGGGCGAGATCCTCGGTGCACTTGGACCCGGCAGCGGCAAGGGGTAGAGAGAAATGAGCAAGCGGAATCCCGAGGCAGAGGGGAAAGGACTGTCCGCTGAGCTGGACCGCCTGAAGGCGGAGATGGAACGGCCGCGGCGCGAGCGTGCTGCCTGGCTGGGCAGGTACAAGGCGACGCCGAAGCGCGATGCCCTGTTCAATACGCTTTCGGGGCGGGAGCTGGCGCCGCTCTACACGCCGCAGGACGTCGGTATCCACGATCCCAGCTACTCCGAGAAGCTCGGCTTTCCGGGCGAATACCCGTTCACGCGCGGCCCCTATACGACGATGTACCGGACCCGGCTCTGGACGATGCGCCAGTTCTCCGGGTACGGGACCGCCGAGGAGACGAACGAGCGCTACAAGTATCTGCTGGACCAGGGCCAGACCGGGCTGTCGGTGGCGTTCGACTTCCCGACGCTGATGGGCTACGACTCCGACGACCCGCACTCGGAGGGTGAGGTCGGGGTCTGCGGCGTGGCGATCTCCAGCCTGGCCGACATGGAGACGCTGTTCGACGGCATCCCGCTCAAGGACGTCTCGGTCTCCATGACGATCAACGGCCCGGCCATGATGCTCTACAGCTTCCTGCTGGCGACGGCGGAGAAGCAGGGAGTGGACTTGAAGCAGTTCCGCGGGACGATTCAGAACGACATCCTGAAGGAGTACATGGCGCAGCACGCCTGGATCTTTCCGCCGGAGCCGGCGCTCAAGATCATCGCCGACATCTTCGAGTGGTCGTCCACGGGCGCGCCGAAGTTCAACACCATCTCGATCAGCGGCTACCACATCCGTGAGGCGGGCGCGACGGCCGTGCAGGAGTTGGCCTTCACACTGAAGAACGGCTTCACCTACGTGGAGAAGGGGATGGAGCGCGGGCTGGATGTGGACGAGTTCGCGCCACGGCTCTCCTTCTTCTGGGACGTGCACAACGACTTCTTCGAAGAGGTCGCCAAGTTCCGGGCCGCGCGCCGCATCTGGGCGCGCCACCTGCGCGAGAAGTACGGCGCCGAGAGCCCGGAGAGCTGGCGGCTGCGCACGCACGCGCAGACGGCGGGCGTCTCGCTGATGGCGCAGCAGCCGGAGAACAACATCGCGCGGGTCGCCTACCAGGGGCTGGCCGCGGTGCTGGGCGGCACCCAGTCGCTGCACACCAACGCGCTGGACGAGACGCTGGCGTTGCCGACGGAGAAGGCGGTGCGCATTGCGCTCCGCACCCAGCAGATCCTCGCCTATGAGACGGGCGTCGCCAACGTGATCGACCCGCTGGCCGGGTCCTACTACGTCGAGTGGCTCACCGACCGCATGGAGGAGGACGCCGAGGCGATCTTCGCTGAGATCGATAGCCTGGGCGGTGTGGTGGCCGGCATCGAGGAGGGCTACTTCCAGCGGCAGATCGCGCTGTCGGCCGAACGCTTCCAGCAGCAGGTCGAGTCGAACCAACGCATCATCGTCGGCATCAACGAGTTCACTGGCGGCAACGAGGAAGTGGACATCGACACGTTGAAGATCGGCCCGGAGATCGAGGAGAAGCAGCGGGCGCGCCTGGCTGACCTGCGGGCGCGGCGTGACGCGAAGGCAGTAGAGCGCGCGCTGGAGCGGTTGGCGGAAATCGCTGAGAACGACGAGAACCTCATGGAGCCGATGCTCGACGCCGTGCGCGCCTACGCGACGTTGGGCGAGCTGCGCTACGCGCTGGAGCGGGTGTACGGCCGCTTCCGTGAGCCGGTCATCTTCTAGGGAAAGGGGACGCCTCCGATACTTGCGCGACGATCCTTACTCTGAGCTGCGGACCGATCCCCTCACGGGCGACCGGGTGATCGTCGCGCCTGGTCGGGCGGAGCGTCCGCAGCCGCTAGGCGGTTCCGGGAGGCGGTCGAGGCTGCCGCGTATCGATCCCACCTGCTCCTTCTGCCCGGGTAACGAAGCGGAGACAACGACCGAGCTGTATCGCCTGCCGCCGGGGCAGGGGACGGCCTGGCGTGTTCGCGTCGTCGCCAACAAGTACCCGGCGTTGAGCCCGGATAGCGCGATGGAGCTCGCGGCACCTTCGGGTCCCTGGGAGGCGGGACCCGCACCGGGACGGCACGAGGTCATCGTGGAGAGCCCGCGCCACGACCTGAGCGTGACCGAGCTTGACGATGAGGGGCTGTTCGACGTGTTGGTGAGCTACCGGGGCCGCTTCGCCGCAGCGGCAGCCGACCCGCAAGTGATGCACGTGGTGATCTTCCGCAACCAGGGACCGCTGGCCAACGCGACGATCCTGCACCCCCACTCACAGCTCGTCGGCCTGCCGTTCGTGCCGGACCTGATCTCGCGCAAGCTCGACCGGTCCAGCGCGCACCACGGCGAGCGAGCCCTGTTGCTCGAGCTGGTAGAGCATGAGGTCGAGGACGGGTCGCGCCTGATCGAGGCCACCGAGTGCTACGCGACGTTCGTGCCTTACGCCGCCGCCCACGATCATGAGCTCTGGGTCGCGCCCCGCTTCCTGCCGCCTCGCTTCGATCGGCTGGACGACCGGACGTTGCTGGAGTTCGGGGTCGCGCTGCGGCGCGCTTTGGCGCTGGTCGCCGAGGCGCTGGGCGATCCGGACTACAACTTCATCCTCCACACGCCGCCTTTGCTGGAGGGCGCCGAGGCCGTGCTGCCCTGGTATGGCCAGATCATCCCACGGCAGACCGTCGCCGCCGGGTTCGAGCTGGCTGTCGGGGTGCGGATCGTGGAGACGAGGCCGGAAGAGGCGGTGGAGCGGCTGAGGAGCGCGCTTCCGAAGGTTGCCGGGGTCTGAGCGCGCGGGTATCTTCCCTGCGCGAGTCCCAACGTTAGACCAGGGTTCACAACGCCATGTCAGAACGCAAGATACGCGTGCTGGTCGGTAAGCCGGGCCTCGACGGGCACGACCGCGGCGCGAAGGTGGTTGCGGCGGCGCTGCGCGACGCGGGCATGGAGGTCATCTACACCGGCCTGCACCAGACACCCGAGCAGATCGTGAACGCGGCGGTCCAGGAGGACGTGGACGTGGTGGCGCTCTCGATCCTCTCCGGTGCCCACATGACTCTCTTTCCCAGGGTCCTCAAGCTGTTGCAGGAGGCGGGCGCCGATCACGTACTGCTGACCGGCGGCGGCATCATCCCCAGCGAGGACATGGAGAAGCTGCAAGCCATGGGAGTGGGTCAGCTGTTCGGCCCGGGCACGTCGACCTCGGAGGCGGTGGACTACATCCGTGAGTGGTTCGCGGAGCACCGGGCGGCGGACGAATAGTGTGACCAGGGTGGTCGGCCGGACGACGTTCCGGCCTTTGAGAAACGGAGTGATGAGGTGAAAGCGGGGGAAGGGAAGCCGCGGATGAGCCAGCTGGCCGAGGAGCTAGAAGCTCTCGAGGCCCAGCTGCGCCAGGGTGGCGGCCCCAAGAAGATCGAGCGCCAGCACACCGACGGTAAGCTGACGGCGCGCGAGCGGCTGGCCCGGCTGTTCGATCCGGGCTCCTACTTCCAGGAGGTCGGCCTGCTGGTCGCGCACGACCGCTACGACGGAAAAGCGCCGTCGGTCGGCGTGATCACCGGGGTGGGCGTGGTGGAAGGTCGCGAGACCGTGGTGGTCGCCAACGACGCCACGGTGAAGGCGGGCTCCTGGTGGCCCGAGACGATCCCCAAGATGCTGCGGGCCCAGGAGATCGCGATGCGCTGCCACATTCCGATCGTCTACTTGGTTGACTCCGCTGGCATCAACCTCCCGTACCAGGGCGGCGTCTTCCCGGGCCAGTACGGGGCGGCGCGCCTCTTCTACTACAACTCGCTGATGCGGAGCTACATGAGGGTGCCGCAGGTCTCCGCGGTGATGGGGCCCTGCATCGCGGGCGGCGCTTACCTGCCGGCGCTCTCGGACGTGATCTTCATGGTCAAGGGCACCAGCTTCATGGGCCTGGGCGGCCCCAACCTGGTGAAGGGCGCCATCGGCCAGACGGTGGACGCCGAGACACTGGGCGGCGCCGACACGCACACGCAGATCTCCGGCGTCGCGCACTACGAGCCGGAGAACGACGAGCAGTGCATCGAGTGGATCCGCGAGTACATCGCCGACTTGCCGCCGGCCCAGAGGATACCGATCCAGATTGCCGAGCCCCGGTCGCCGATGCGGCCGCCGGAGGAGGCCTACGAGATCGTCCCCGACGACCACCGCAGCGGCTACGACATGCGCGCGGTGCTGGAGACCCTGGTTGACGAAGGCGAGTTCCAGGAGTTCCAGCCCGAGCACGCCTCCGAGATGATTTGCGTGGACGCGCGCATCAATGGGATCCCCGTTGGCATCCTGGCCAACGACCGCGGGATCGTGCAGGACAAGAAGGGCAGGCCGCCTCGCTTCGGTGGGATCATCTACACCGAGAGCGCGGAGAAGTGTGCCTACTTCATGGAGACCTGTGACCGGCACCGTAGGCCGTTGCTCTATGTGCAGGACGTCTCCGGCTTCATGGTGGGTACTGAGGCCGAGCACTCGGGGATCATTCGCGCGGGCGCCCGGATGGTCGAGGCGATGTCGGTCGCCACGGTGCCCAAGATCGTGCTCACCGTCAACCACGCCAGCGGCGCTGGTTACTACGCGATGGCCGGGCAGGGCTTCGATCCCGACTTCATCTTCAGCTGGCCCACCGGCCGCATGGGCGTGATGGAGGGGGAGTCTGCCGTCTGGGCTGTGCACGGTCCCGCGATCGATAAGGCCAAGGAGGAGGGCCGCGAGCTCGATCCGGAGACGCAGAAGAAGGTGGAGGAAACGCTGGCCACGTACGAGCGCCAGCTCGATGCGCGCTACGCGGCGGCGCGCATGTACGTGGACGCGGTGATCACACCCGAGCGCACCCGCGACGCGCTCACGCTGGCGCTGCGCGCGGCGATCCAGAACCCTGGGCCCCATATCGGCCCCTTCGCGCTGCCGGGAGCCTTGGAGTCGTTCCTGAAGTGAGCCGCGGGGCGCGAGGCGTGCGGATCGCCTCGGGGCAGGGCTTCTGGGGCGATTGGCTTGAAGCGCCCGTGCGCCAGGTCGAGGCGGGTCCCATCGACTATCTGGTGATGGACTACCTCGCCGAGGTCACCATGTCCATCCTCCAGAAGCAGCGGAGCCGGGACCGATCGCAGGGCTACGCGCGCGACTTCGTGCCGCTGATGGGACGGATCCTGGCGACCTGTATCGACGAAGGTGTGCGGGTGATTGCTAACGCTGGGGGTGTCAACCCGCTATCGTGCCGGGACTCAGTCGTGCAGGTGGGGCGCGACGCCGGGTACGCGGGACGGGCGTGCATCGGCGTGATCACCGGCGACGACTTGATGGACCGGCTGGATGAGCTGCTGGTGCAGGGCATCGAGCTCCGCAACATGGAGACTGGCGAGCCGCTGGAAGCGGTGCGCGACCGTATCCAGTCGGCCAACGCCTACCTCGGGGCGGCGCCAATGATCGAGGCATTACGGCAGGGCGCCGATGTGGTGATCGCCGGCCGCACCACCGACACAGCGCTCACCTACGCGCCGATGATGTTCGAACACTGCTGGGCGGCGGACGATTGGGACAAGCTCGCCGCCGGTGTGGTGGCCGGGCACATCAACGAGTGCGGCGCGCAGGCCACCGGCGGCAACACTGGCGTCGACTGGGAGTCCATCGACTACAGCGACATCGGCTACCCGATCATCGAGTCGTACCCGGACGGTGAGTTCGTGGTCACCAAGCATGAGGGGCTGGGCGGACGCGTGACGGTTGCCACAGTCACGGAGCAGCTGGTCTATGAGATGGGCGATCCGTCCGAGTACATCACGCCCGACTGTGTGGCGGACTTCCGTACCATCCAGCTCGAGCAGCAGTCCGACGACCGCGTTCACGTGCACGCCGTCCGCGGCGGCCCGGCCACCGACCAGTTGAAGGTCTCCATCTCCTATCTGGCAGGCTACAAGGCGATCGGCCGGATGACCTACTCATGGCCGGACGCCTACGAGAAAGCGCGCGCTGCCGGCCACACGATACGCGCGCGACTCGACCGGCTCGGCCTGCGCTTCGATGAGATCCACACCGAGTACCTCGGCGCCGGCGCCTGTCACGGACCGCTCGCCGGAGCGCCGCGCGCCGACCTGCCCGAGGTCGAGCTGCGAATCGGCGTGAAACACTCCAGCGACCGGGCCGCCGTCGATCGCTTCACCCGTGAGATCGCGGCGCTCATCCTGGCTGGGCCGCCCACGGCGACGGGCTTCGGCGGCGGCCGGCCGCGGGTGCAGGAGATGGTTGCCTACTGGCCGGCGCTCATACCCAAGACCCGGGTGCAACCGCGAGTGGAAGTGGAGGTCGCGTGATGATGGTCGAGGTGGCAGAGCGGTCAGAGAGCGCCGTCGACCCGAGCTTGTTGCTGCCGGCCGGCGCCGCGCTGTCGGTCATCGCCACGCTCCTCGAGGGGTTCGGCGATGGCAACCTGACGACTCAGGCGCTCGCCCTCCTGGGCGCCGCCTCCGCGGTCGCGGCGTGGATCCTGATCGTCAGACGGGGCAAGGACGCCTCCAGCCCCCTGGGCGTGCGGTTCTTCAGCATCCTCGCCATCGCCCTGGCCATCTCCGGCCTGCTCGCCGCCGCGGGCGGCGGCTGGCTCGGACTGGTTGGCGTCGTCGGCCTCTGGATCGCGGTCTGCGGCGCGGGCCTCGAGTGGGTCAAGGGCCGCCGCTAGGCGGCGGGGAGGACGGGTGATGCGGATGCGCCTGCTGGAAGTCGCCCATGCCCGCTCGGGGGACAAGGGGGACACGGCGAACATCGGTCTAATCGCCTTGAGGCCAGAGTTCTATCAGGTTCTGGTGAAAGAAGTTACGTGCGAGCGTGTCAAGCAGCACTTCAAGGGAATCTGCCAGGGCCCGGTCGAGTGCTACGAGCTGCCCAACCTGAGTGCGTTGAACTTCCTCCTCCACAATTCCTTGGGCGGCGGTGGCACCCTGTCGCTGCGCACGGACGCGCAGGGGAAGACCTATGGCGCGGCGCTCTTGCGCATGGAGATCGAGCTGCCGGATGAGCTGGCAGGTCTCATCGATGGGAGGGACTCCGAGGGTACGCGCTGAGTGTCGGTTGGGGGGTGAGGGTGATGGTTCGGACGATAATACGTTTGCTGCTGCTCGGGTTCGCCGTCGCCGGCATTATCGCGCTGGTCGGGACCGCCGATGAGCTGGGTCTGATCCTCTTCATCCTGGGTATCGTGGGCTTCATGATCCTGGGGCTCGCGTCTCTGGTGGACCGATGGTGGTCCGGTGAATAGGGCCCGTGCTGCACGCTCCTAGTCTGGAGATCAGCGCATGAACTCTGAGGACATCTACGAGACGATCAAAGTCGAGGTGGACGAGGCCACCGGAGTCGCGACGATCAGCCTGAGCCGGCCCGAGGTGCGGAACGCGCTGAGCGCCCCGCTGGTGGACGAGTTCGCCGATGCAGTGGCCTGGGCCGACGCGGACGAGCGCGTGCGGGCGATCTTGCTGCGCGGCGAGGGTAAGGATTTCTGCGCGGGCGCGGACCTGGCGGCGCTCTCGGAGATGATGGAGGCAAGCGTCGAGGAGCAGCTCGCGGATGCGGACGCGCTGGGCGACCTGTTCCTGATCCTGCGCCGGGTGGAGCTCCCGGTGGTGGCGGCCGTGCACGGTCATGCCCTGGCCGGCGGCTGCGGCCTGGCGACCGCCTGCGACATCGTGCTGGCGGCGGAGGACGCGCGTTTCGGCTACCCGGAGGTGAGGATCGGATTCTTGCCGGCCATGGTGATGACGATGCTCGGCCGGGCGGTGGGCGAGAAGCGCGCCTTCGACCTGGTGGTGACGGGCCGCATCATCGATGCACCGGCGGCGGAGGGTTACGGGCTCGTGCACCACGTCTTTCCCGCTAACGAGTTTGAGCGACGCTCCCGCGAGTTCGTCGAGGAGCTGGCGAAGCACAGTCGCAGCGCGATCGCGTTGTCGAAGCGGCTGCTCTACGAGACCGAGCGCCATTCCTTCGAGGCATCGATCCGTGCGGGCGCCGAGATCAACGTGCTGGCCCGGATGACAGAGGACTACCGGGAGGGCGTGCGTATGTTCCTGGAGTCCAGGCGCAAGAAAGGGGACCGCTGATCTACTTGCGTCTGAAGCTGGCCCTGATCTTCGTGGGCGCACCCTTGGCGCTGGCCTCGAGCAGGTTGGGCCAGCGCTGGCTTTTCTACGTCGGCCTGGCGCTACTCGCCGTGGCGCTGGCGCTTCCCACGCAGCCCGGGCAGACGCTCAAAGAGCGGATGACCAATCTCGTCCAGCACTTTCCCGGCGCGCGCTGGATCCGGCGCTCCAAGTAAGAACCAGCTCTCCGTTAATGCAGCTGGCCCTACCGAGTGGAGATCGGCCACTTCGAGCCGTCTCCGGCAATTTGAGGTTTGAGAGGGCGAAGACCCTCCCCTGCAACCCTGCAGAGGGGCGCCGTTTCAGCGGAGAGACTAGGGTTCAAGGGTCGCGGAAGGGTCCGGTCCGCGCGGTGGCTCGATCCACTCCGCAGGGACC
The DNA here is from genome assembly GCA_039586495.1 of Gemmatimonadota bacterium. Lineage (GTDB taxonomy): Bacteria > Gemmatimonadota > Gemmatimonadetes > Palauibacterales > KS3-K002. The sequence goes on from JBDHKG010000017.1 coordinate 29,151, forward strand.
TCCAGCTCGCCGCGCGAATGCAGCGCGGCGGCCGCCTCGGCGATCTCGGGGTCGAAGTGGGTGCCGGCGTCCTCCTGGATGATCTCCACGGTCTTGTCGAAGCCCATGCCCTTGCGGTAGGGGCGGTCGGAGCTCAGCGCGTCGAGAACGTCGGCCACCGCCAGCAGCCGGCCCAGGAAGGGGATGTCCGTGCCAGCCAGCCCGTCCGGGTAGCCGGAGCCGTCCCACTTCTCGTGATGATGTCTGACGCCGGGCAGGATAGCCTCGAAGCGCGGGTTCCTGATGTGACTCAGGATGTTGACGCCGTGGACCGGGTGCTTCATGATCTCCGCGAACTCTTCCGGCGTCAGCTTCCTTGGCTGGTTCAGGATCGCCTCCGGGACACCCATCTTCCCGATATCGTGAAGCTGTCCTGAGAGCTGCACCACCTCGATTTCCACCGCCGATCTGCCCAGCTCGGTCGCGATTCGGGCCCCGAACCCCGCTACGCGCTCGGAGTGACGATGCGTGTAGCCGTCCCTGGCGTCGATAATCGCGACGATCGCCTTGATCGCATCGCGATTGAATTCCTCCAGCGCCTTCTGGAGCCGGGCCCGCTCCGCCTCTGACCGGGTCCGGCGGATCGTCACACCGGCCAGATTGCCGATGAGGGCCAAAAGGTCCAGATCGTTCTCGCTGAACGCGCCGGTCAGGCTGCGGCTGTCCGCGTAGAGGACGCCCAAGACCCGCTCGTCGGTGGCGATGGGCGCGCACATCACCGAGCGTATCTTCTGCTGGATGATGCTCTGGGCTTCCCGGTATTGCGCGTCAGCGGTGGCGTCATGGCTGAGGGACGAGATGTTCTTCTCGAGGACGTCCTGCACGACCGTGCGACTGACGGTTTGCCCGATCTCTTGGGCGACGCTGACGGTGGACTCGTCAGCGATATCCTCATCACCCAATTCGCCCTCCAGCTCTTCGTCGGTCGCCGCGCTGTCCCGGCCGGGCCTCCGCGATCGCGCCGCAACGACCTCCAGCTTGCCTGATCCTTCGTGCTCTCTCTCAAGTATCAGCGCCGCGCGATCGGCGTTGATCGCCGCGAAGATCGACTCGATCACGCCGTCGTACAGACCTTCGAGGTCCACGGCCCCGGCGAGCATCTTGGAGACCTGATAGGCGGTGCCCAGGTTGCGCTGGGCTCGCTGCAGCTCCTCCAGGTCTTCCGGGCGCGTCACCGCGAGGGGCAGCATCCCCGGGTACTGGGTGTCCACGACCTTGCGCACCACGGTCGTGGTGTGCTCCTCGCTGAACGCGAGGGGCGCGGCGGCCCGCTGGGGCGCCGGCTTGGATCGGCACTCGAGGACGGTCGGACCCAGCGCCAGCTGGTCGCCGGGGCTCAGCCAGCCGCGCTCCACCAGTTCGCCGTTGATGTAGCTGCCGTTGGCCGACTCGAGGTCGATCACCTGGATCCGCTCGCCCAGGTTCTCGATCGTGCAGTGGCGGCGTGACACGCCCTCGTCCGGGAGGCGGATGTCGCAATCCGGGGCACGACCGATGGTCTTGCGGTCGCCGGGCGGGATGCTGAAGACGCGGCCGGGCTGCCTACCTTCGCGGACGATGAGTTCCAGCACCATAGGCGCCGACCGGCTCGCTCACCTGGCAGGCGGGAGCCGGAGGCTCCCGAGGGTGAGCTGTTCGAATTGCGGCACGTTGATCTGCCGCTGGAGCACGCCGTGTCTCGTGATATCGTCGCCCCGCGGGTGCAGGTCCAGCTGGTGCGGACCTGCCGGCAAGGTGTACCCGGCCAGCGGCGTGGTGCCGATCATCTCGTTGTCGATGAAGACGTCGGCGATCGGCTCCGAGGTCACGGTGAGGAACCCGAACGGCGTGATCTGCGGATCCAAGTCGATGGACTGTCCCGGCCTGGGCGTGAACTCGTCCTCGAAGACCTGCAGTGAGTACGCGGAGTACTCGCTGAAGGTCGCCAAGAGCTTCAGGTTGTGCCGTCTGCGCGACTCGATCTGCTCGTTGAGCTTCGGCAGGTAGCCGATGGTGTCGCCGTCGAGCACGACCCTGACGTAGCCGAGCGCCTCCCGGGGCTGGACTCTCACGTTGAGTACAGCTGGCTCCGCCGGGGTCACCGGTGTGGCAGCCGGTGTCGCCGTAATGAAGGCCAGCGTGTCGGGGGCCAGTCGATTGCCTGATCGGTCCGTGATGCTGTCGGTGAGTACCAGCGTATAGCTCGCCCCGCGGCGCAGCGACCGTGCCGGCTGTACTTGCGCGGTCTGTAGGTCGTCGCCCGTGTAGACGGAGATGTCGACGGCGTTGCCCTGCGCGTCGAGCAGCCGCACGCTCTCCCGATTCAGCGTCGTCGGGTCCATCTCCTCGCTGAACATGAGCCTGATCGGCTGATCGGCCGCCACGTTACGGGCGTCCTTGGCCGGCGTGCTCTCCGCCAGGAACGGTGCATCCGTGTCGGGCGGCGGATTCCCCGTCGTGAAGCGCCACTCGCCCCCGGGCTGCGTCGCACGCGCGTTCTTCAGTATGGGCGAGCCGTGAGCGCTGAGCAGCTGCGGTGTGATGCGGAGGACGTACGGCGCGGCGTAGGCCAGTCGGGCGGAAGGCCTGATTGTGATGCGCGTGCCGTCGGGCGACAGCGTGACCTCAGCCGGAATGCGCCGCGACTCGGGTCCGAGCAGCTGCACGTTCGTGCCCGTCGCCGTGCTGCGATCGACGGGCCCGCTGAACGTCATATCGAACTGACCATCGACGGCGGCGCCGCCTTCCACGCTGGCGTACATGAAGCTGGTTGCGTAGACGCTACCAGTCCCGACGTAGGGGATCCGGGCCAGCGCCGGGAACTGCGATTCGCCCCAAGTGCGCAGGCCGCCCAGATCGTAAGAGTACGCCCCCACGAACCCGACCAGCACGGCCGCGGCTGTCAGCCACACCCAACGGCGGCTGCGCTTCGGCGGCGGCTGGGTCGTGGCCTCGTAGAGGTCGGCCGGCCGCCGCTGTGCCTCGCGGGCCTCCTCTTCGACCGCTTCCTTCACCGACGGCGCGGGCGTCGGCACGGGTGTCGGCGCCTTCTTCTCCTGCGTCGGCTGCACGGTGAGGATGACGGTGCGCTGTGCCACGCCTTCGAGCCGTCCGAGCTCGGAGCGCAGATGCTCGGCGCTCTGATAGCGATCCGTCGGGTTCTTTTGCAGGCACTTGAGGATGACGCGCTCGAGTTCGGGGTCGAGGTCCGGGTTCTTCTCACAAATCAGTGGCGGTGGCTCCTCGATGTGCTTGCGTCCGAGCTCGAACCAGTCGCGGCCCGTGAACGGCGCCTCGCCGACCGCCATCTCGTAGAGTGTCACGCCCAGCGAGTAGATGTCGGAGCGGTGGTCCACGCGCTGGCCGCGCGCCTGTTCCGGCGACATGTACTTCGGCGTGCCCACGTATACGGTCGTGCCCGTGGCCGCCGTGTAGTTGGTGGCTGCCTCAGCGATCCCGAAATCCGTGACGACAGCGTTGCCGTGCCGGTCGAAGAGGATGTTGTCCGGCTTGAGGTCGCGGTGGACGATACCGCCCTCGTGCGTATGGGCGAATTGGAGAGCCGAGGCGACATCGATGCCGACCTTGATGATGACGCCTTCCTCGAGAGGCTGGCGCTGCTTCAGCAGGTCCTTCAGGCCGGTCTCCAGCAGGTCCATCGAGAAGAAGACGATGTCGTCGTCCTTGCCGGCGTAGTGGATGGCGATGACGTTGGGATGCCGGAACTTGGCCGCCCGGTGGGCCTCACGCCGGAAGTTCTCCTCAAAGACCTCGTCGTAGGCGAACGCCGGCTTGAGGACCTTCAGCGCGACGTCGATGTCGAGATTGGTGTCCCGCGCCTTGTAGACGTAGGCGAAGCCACCCTCACCCAGGAACTCGTCGATCCGGTAGACCGCCACGCGGCGGCCTATGAACATGTCCTTCTTCTTCAGAGTGGCCTCCTCCGCAAGAGTCCTGGATCAGCCGCTCTAGGGTCTACGTCGTATTGCGCCGAAGAAGCGCTGCGTCTCCGGGTTGTATATCGTCAGGCTGTACAATCTTCGCAGCCTCGCTATCTCTCTGTCGAGGTTGAATTCGGGCCTGATGTTGAAGATCTCTCGGAACGTGTCCTCGGCTCTCACCCGGTTGCCGAACGCGTAGTAAGCGGCGGCAAGGATCTGGCGGCCGACCACCATCTGCTCCGAGCTCATGTTGCCTTCCGTCAAGAGCTGTTCGAAGAAGCTCACGACCTGGCCGTAGTCGGCGTTCCTCCAGTAGCGAATGCCGTTGTCCAGCCGGTCGCGCGTCTCGAACACGATGATCGAGTCCTCATAGGCCCTGACGAGATCCGGTATGCTCGTCGGGATCGACTGTGTGTAGAGCCGGACGAACTCGAGCGCGTCCTCCGCAAGCCCGGCGCCGCGTACGCCGCGGTAGATGCGGAAGGACTGATCGATCACATCGCTCCGCATGTAGTATTCGGGGCGTGGCCCCTGGCCAACCAGCGTGAGAATCTCCTGGCTGGCCTGTCGCGGGTTGCCCAGCTGCAGGTAGACCTCGGCCGCCATGAACAGGAACTCGATGAACTGCTCCCGCGGCATGGGGATCGCCGCCGCCTGTTGGGCCCAATCGACGGCGAGCCGGAAGTCACGGAGCATGTAGGCGCTGGCGAAGCCGAGGAAGAGGATCCGCCCCTTCGCCTCTTCGCCGGCGTCGAGGACCCCCTCGTCGATCAGGCGAATCGCCTCCTCGGCTTCCCGCAGGGCCGCCTCGTAGTTCTGCTGCTCATAGGCGGACCGGGCGGTGAAGTAGAGGAGCGGCAGCGGCTCTGTGGCCCGGCCTCTCACGCCGGTGATGAACACGGGGGCCACGCGGACGTAGCGCGGCGGCGACTCGATGCTCGCCGCCTCGAGCCGCAGCGGTGGGGCCTCGGCCCGCGCGATGAGCCGGTAGGGTCCGGCCGGGTTGTCCGCCCCCTGGACCTCGTACCCGGCGGTGAAGCCGCGCGGCCCGGGCTGCCAGCGCAGGACCGCTCCAGCACCCTCGAAGTCCAGGTCGAAGCCGGCGAGCGGCGGGGTGTGCACGTCCCAGCGGAAGACGAATGTGCGGTCGGCGCCCTCGTCCGCAACGTAGATGTTGCCGTCGCGGTCGAGCCTGATGCGGTTGGGTCGGTTGAGCGCCCCCTCGGCCCCTAACTGCATCAACACCTCGTCGAGGCCGGCCTGGATGATCGTGATCCGGTGGGTCGCCCCGTTGAGGACGAAGAGGTTGCCCGCGTGGTCGAAGGTCATGTCCGCCACCGGCCCCGCCAGCAGGCCCTCTGGCAGCGGCTCCAGCCGCTGTGCCGCGGTGACCAGGTGGCCCACCACCGTGCCGTCCTCGTTCCACACGTAGATCTCGCCATCAGGCGCGACAGCGATGCCGGCCGGCTTGGCGACCGGGAAGCTGGCCACCAGGCTGGCCAGGTCCGGACTGAAGATTTTCACTCGGTCGTTGTCCGTGTCGCCGATGATGATCCGGCCGTCGGGCAGCAGCGCCAGTGCGCGTGGGTTTCTCAGCCGCCGGTCGTCCTGATAGTTGTCGCCGAAAGTTCCCAGCAGGCGCCCGGTCCCGCGGTCGAAGATGGCGAAGCGGTTGCGTCGCGAGTCGACGACGATCACGGTGGTGTCGGCGACGGCGGCTGCCGCGACTTCGCCCAGGTTCTGCGAGTACTGCTGCTGCAGCACCGTCGGGTCCGCCAGGTGCGAGCGGACGCTGTCCCCATAGACCGTCTCAAGGGCTTCCGTCCGGGCGCCCATCAGCGTGACCGCGCGGTTCTCGATCTTCAACAGGAACTGCGGCGAGCCATCGGGCCCGTAGCCGACGCTCAGGAGTGGCGCCGCGAGGCCACGAGCGACGCGGGTCACCCGGATGGGGAACCGGGAATCGGGGCGCCGCGCCAGTGCGTCCTCGGTCGTGAGGCGGATCCGTTCCACCTTGCGCAGGCGCTCGTCGAGGATGAGCAGCTGGTCAGTCGCCGCGAAGGCGACGTCCACCGCTTCCCGGAACGATCCGCGTCCGGTCCCGATGCCGCCGTAGAGCAGATCGTTCGGCCCGATCTCGGCCTCGCTGGACGCGTTGCGGCGGAAGAGGCGGCCGACCTTCTTGTCGAGGACGACAACGGTGCCCAGGTCGTTGACCTCTGTGGCGACCGGTTCGTCGAAGTTAGCCCCACGCAGGGTGACGCGGCCGGCGATGCCACGGGGCGTCGGCCCGGCCCAGGGCAGCTCGGTGAACGGCGGAAACGCATAGATGTGCGTGGGCGTGCGCTTGTCGGCGACATAGATCCAGCCGTCGTTACCCACAGCGAGCGACACCGGGTCTCTGATGGGGTCGCCCAGCGTGATGTCGCGCACGAACGTGCCATCCCAGCTGAAGACCTGGACGCCGCTCCGGCCACGGTCGAGGATGTAGACGTTGCCCGCGGGTCCCAACGCCATGTCCAGCGGGTCCGAGAGCTGGCCGCCGCGGCTCCCCTTCTCACCGATTCTGCGCACCCCCTGGCCGCCCGGCCCGAAGACGTAGACCTGATTGCGGCCAGCGTCGAGCACATAGATCTCGCCCGAGGGCGCGATGTCGATGGCCACCGGCCGATCGAGCTGGGCCGCGCCGTAGCTCCGGCGGTACACGCCAGCGGAGTCGAACACGAACACGGCCCCGCGGCCGTCCACGATGTGCACGGTGCGGTCGGGTGCCACGCACAGGGCAGCGGGCCGGTCAGGCGAGCCCGGCTGTCCCTTGGCGGGCAGCTGGAACGAGCCCTCGGCCATGTAGCTGGCCTTGGTGACGGCCTGGGCGTCGGCCTGAGCGGCTGCAACGGCGAGGAGCGCGACAGCAGCCCCGAGCCGAGCACACGGCACGTAGAGACGCGGGGTCAGTTGCACGGCGGCAGAGACTCCAATCTGAGGTTCACGAGTGGGCGGTCTCCCTCCTGAAACACGAACTTCGAGAACCCGGCCACGACCTCGTCCCCGTGCTGCAACTGCTGCGGCGCGCGCAGCGGCGTGCCGTGGACGATCGTGCCGTTGGTGCTGCCGAGATCCTCGATCCACCAGATCTCACCGCGCCGGCGGATCCGGCAATGGTGGCGGGATACGGACCGGTCGGGGAACTGGACGTCGTTGTCCGTGGCGCGCCCGATCTGGACCTCGGCGTTCTCGATTCGGAAGGCCTTGCCGCGATGGACGCCGGCGACGACCCAGAGGCGGCTGAGCACGCCGCTGCGGTCGTTGATGAACCTGAACTCGAGGTCAGCCAACCCGATCATATCCCCGTCGTTGAGCGGCCGGCGCTCGCCCATCTGCAGCTGGGCCCCGTTCAGCGTCGTGCGCGCGTCCACTGCCGTGACCTCCAGGACATAGCGAGAATTCTCTCGCTCGATTCGGACATGGTGGGCGGCGATTCGGTCGTCACGGATCCTCAGTGTGTTGGCGTTGGCACGGCCGACCGACATCACTGGGACCCGGAGCGGGTACTCCCGATTCCGCTCCGCGTAAAACTGTCCGATGAGCGCTGCGCCGTTCGAACCTGCGCTCAGTGTTCTGACTCCTGTGCGGGGAGGGTCGTTATCGCCGTACGTCCCACAATGTTGGGGACTTTGTACGGGCTGTCAATTACGGCCTTTGCCGCTTCCCAGGCAGAGTTTCCCGCCGGGTGCGCGGGGATTTCAGGCGAGGGAAAAACGGGCCGGACAGGTGCCGTCGGCAAGGCTCACGTTCTTACTACACCGGCCCGATAGGGCAGGTGCCGGGCCGCTTTGTTGAGCCTGGGTTGATACCCTCCTGTCATGCTGGGGCGTGTGGTCGAAGGCACGCTCGGCGCTGCAGCGCCATTTCGGGTACAGCGATTTCCGCCCGGGCCAGCGGGAGGCGATTCTCTCGGTGCTGCGTGGGCGTGACACCCTGGTGGTGATGCCGACCGGCGGCGGCAAGTCACTCTGCTATCAGATCCCTGCGCTCGTGCTCCCGGGTCTTACCCTCGTTGTCTCGCCGCTCATCGCCCTGATGCTGGATCAGGTGAGTGCCCTGGAGCGGCGTGGCATCAAGGCGGCGCTGGTGAACAGCACTTTGTCGAGCGCCGAGAACCACGAGCGCCTCACCAAGGCCGTGGCCGGCGAGCTGAAGCTGCTGTACGTGGCGCCGGAGCGGTTCGCCAGCCCCGTTTTCCGGCGGGCGCTTCGGGAGATGGAGATCGGCCTGGTGGCCATCGACGAGGCCCACTGCGTCTGCGAGTGGGGTCACGACTTCCGGCCCAGCTACCTGCGGCTCCGCGAGGCCTGGCCGCTGATCGGGCAGCCGCTGCTGCTCGCGCTCACGGCGACGGCGACGCCCGAGGTCCGGCGTGATATCGTGGCCGAGCTGGAGCTCCGTGGCGCGCGTGTGATCGTGCGCGGGTTCGATCGTCCCAACCTGCGCTTCAGCGTGCGCCGGGAGGAGCGATTGACGGAGAAGAGCCGGGCGCTCATCGCGGAGCTCAGCGGTCGTAGGGAGACGGCCATCGTTTACGCATCCACCCGCAAGAGCGTGGAGGCAGTCACCGAACTGCTGAGGTGCGCGGGCGTGAGCGCCGCTGCCTACCACGCGGGCTTGCCCCGCGCGGAGCGCGCCTGGGTGCAGAAGGCGTGGACCTCCGGGCAGGTCCCGGTGGTGGTGGCGACCAACGCCTTCGGCATGGGCATCGACAAGGAGGACGTGAGCCGCGTGGTCCACTTCCAGATGCCCGACTCACTTGAAGCCTACTATCAGGAGGCGGGGCGCGCCGGCCGCGACGGGCAGCCCGCCGAATGCATCCTCCTGCACAGCTACCGCGACCGCTTCGTGCACGAGTTCTTCATCCGCGGTTCCTATCCGCCGCGCAAGGTCGTCCTCTCCACCTATCGTGCTCTCAGTGAAGCGGCTCGCGGCTGCGGCGGTCCTGCGGCTCCGGCTCGCTTCGCCCATCGGGTGAAGGGCCTCAAGAGCGAGCGCGAGGTCTACTCGGCTCTCCGCATCCTCCGCGAGGCCGGCGCTATCGAGGATGCCGCCGCTCGGCGCGATTGCACCCTTCGCTGGATCGCCAGCCCCGCGCAGGTGGAGGAGCTGTTGCGGGACGGAGACGCGGCGGGGGAGATGCCCCACCTGCTCCCGCTGCTCGAAGGCCTGGCCCGGGCGTCCGCCGGCGGTGAGCGGCGGCTGCTGCGGCTTTCGCGCCGTGAGATCGCACGCTGGGCCGGTGGTGACTTCGCGGCCGCGGGTGCCGCACTCGATGCGCTCCAGCGGGCCGGACTACTGGGTTGGCGCGACGAAAGTCACAGTGCCGGTTACCTGCCTTGCGATCCTACTCTATCGCCCGAGGAGCTCCCGTTGGATTGGGAGCGCGTCGTCGCCCGCCGTAACCTGGAGCTGCGCAAGCTGAGGTGCATGGAGAAGTACGTCTACCAGCGCGGCTGTCGGCGTCGCTACATCCTCAGCTACTTCGGCGAGCATCTCGGGCGCGGTCAGTGCCGCGGCTGCGACCGCTGCCGCTGATCGATGCGCAGGGTAAGTGTCGCGCGCCCTGCTACTGCCCTCCCGCGGATGCCGCGCCTCCGTCGCCCAGCAGGTGCTGGTCGAACCAGCGGGTCATCCGCCGGTAGCTGTCCTTGCGCGTGGGCACCTCGTCCCAGCCGTGATCCTCCATCGGATAGACCACCAGGTCGAAATCCTTGTCCAGCTCCATGAGGGCCTGGGCGAGCCGGAAGGAGTCCTGGATCTGGACGTTCCCGTCCACGAGCCCGTGCTGGATCATCAACGCGTCCCGGAGCCCCTCGGCATAGTAGATCGGGCTGGAGCGCCGGTAGGCCTCCTCATCATCGAGCTGTGACCCGTTGAGGATGCGGCTCGTGTAGCCCTGGTTGTAGTGCGCCCAGTCGGTGACCGGGTAGAGGGCAACGCCGGCCGCGAACTTACCGGGATGCCGGAACAGCGCCATCAGCGTGAAGAACCCGCCGTAGGAGCCGCCGTAGATGCCGATCCGCCGGGGATCCACGCCGTAGCGCTCCGCCAGGATCTCCAGGAACGGCAGGCCGCTGTCCACGTCGGACACGCCCATACCCCGATACGCGTACGTGCGGTTCGCGTGGCCGTAGCCCGAGCTGCCGCGATAGTCGAGGTTCGCCGCGACGTATCCCCGATCGCGAACGTAGTTGGCGTAGAGGATCATGCGACCGCGCCGCCAGCCCTTCGTCACTCCCTGCGCGCATTCGCCGCAGCCGTGCACGTAGACCACGGCCGCCCCGTTGTGCTCCGCGGGCGGCTCCCAGACCTCGCCCCAGGTCGGCAGCCCGGTGGGATCCGGGAAGCTGATGATCTCGCTGGCCGCCCAATCGTAGCGGTAGAAGTCGTCGGTCCCCGAGCGGGTGACCTGGCGCTTCCGCGCGCCGGGCCGGTTCTCCATGACGTAGAGGTCGGGCATGAGCCGCGGGGTCTCGTAGGTCACCGCCAGCCGACGTCCGTCCGGCGCGAAGTACGCTCGATGCATCCCTTCGCCCAGGGTCACGCGCCTCAACTGGCCGCCGCGCGCCGGCAGATGATAGAGATGCTCCTCGCCCGGGTGCGCCTGGCTGGTCTCCAGGTACCACGTCCTCCCGTCGGGTGACAGCGCGGCGCGGCGCACCTCCCACTCACCGTCCGTGAGCTGTTGCACGACCCCGTCCACGTTCGCCAGGTAGAGCATCGCCCAGCCGGTCGCCGTCGAGGCGAAGCCGAAGCTCTGCCCATCCGGCAGCCAACCCAGGTAGCCCGGCGACCAGCGCCCTTCGACCAGGGGACCACCGATCCAGGCGCCCTCGTGCTGGTGGTCGATCACCGTGGTCGTACCGGTCTCGATGTGGAACAAGCTGATCCAGCGGTCCTTGTGGTCCATGGAGAGGATCTGCACCACGGCGTGCGTGCCTTGCGGGTTCCAGTAGGGGCCTTGGATCACGGTCTCCCCATCGAGCCCGTCGTCCACCCAGACCACCTCGACGCTGTCGGGGTCCACCATGGGATCGATCCGCACGATGCCCATCTTGTACTCGGGGAGCGGATCGCCAACCTTCGGGCGCGCCGTCTGCTCGACCGCGTGTCCTTCCTCGTTCACGAACTCCATGTAGCTGGTTTGACGCTCGTCCCTTGCGTGCTTGATCCACTGGAAGGTGATGAAGCGGCCGTCGGGAGAGCGCTGCAGGTTGTAGGCGCGGGTGTCCTTCTCGACTGGGATCGTCTGCGCTTGCTCAGGCCGCATCACGCTGCGCACCGAGTCAGCGATCTCCCGGTCGCGCACACGCTTCGCGACGATGTCGATCAGCTCGAGCTGCTGCTCACGCAGCCACGTGTCCTGGTCGGAGGGCTCCTTCTCCTTCGTGGTGACCCGTGCGATCTGACGCGCGACCCGCTCGCCCACGTCGTAGGCCCAGAGATCACCGCTCTCCTCGCTGCGGAAGCCGGAGCCCCGCGTGGCGAAGTAAACGTTCACGCCGTCCCAGGAGACGGCGACGTTGCCGAGGTTCTGGGCGGCGCTGAAGACCGGCCGCGTCGCATCGCGTCGCGTCCAAACGTGGAGCGTGCCGCCATTGGACCAGGCGGCGACGCGCCGGTCACCGGACCAACGGATGTTGGATGTCGGTATCCGCGCCGCTTCCTCCTCCGGGACCTCGCGGACCCGGCGGCCGTCGGGATCGGCCGCGAACCAGGGGTCGGTGTCGGGATGCTGGCCAGGCGCGGGATCCTCGCGCCAGCGGAAGTAGATCCATCTTCCGTCAGGCGACCAGGTGATCTGCCTGGGAGCCAGACCCAGCCAGCGCAGGTCCTGGGCCAGGTGCTCCAGGGTGAGCCTGAAGCTCGGGTCTACATCCTCGGCGGTGAGCCGCGACTGACTCACAACCTGGGGGAGAGCAGCGTCGGGATAGGAGAGCATCAGCGCTACCACGAGTCCGCTCACCAGGCGAACGGGACGGAAACGCACAGACATGGTCCACCTTCCTTCTGCGGTCGTGCGAATTGCGTGGTTGGGGGGTGAGAGACCAAGCTAGGTGCGTGGCCACGCCCTCGCCATAGCGGAAGCGGTCGTGACAGGTCACAGCCCGAGGCGACCGCCGGCGGGGCTTGAATGGCCAGGGGGATCCGTCATACTAGCGACGAAACAGTGGGGGTAACCCACTCGTAGTCCAAGAGAGAAAGAGGGAAGTCGTGTCCTTCCAGAGCGCGCACGCAACCAAGAATTGATCGCTACTCGCCACCTAACGTGGGGCTGAGGAGGTACGGCCATGCGCGCAATCAGGAACGCCCTCGCGAGCACGGCGCTTGCCGGGCTTGCTCTAGCCGTCTCCGCCACCTTGGGCATCGCTCAAGTCGAGCGGCAGGTTGGCGAGAGACTGTCGATCACATGTCCCAAGAACCTCGCTGTGTTCCATATCCTGGTCATCCTCTCGCCGGCGGGCCAGGAGCGACGCCAGCTCATCGCTCACCCGTTGGCAGACGCGGCGCGGGAATACTTCGCGGGTTTCGCCGATCACGCTGCGGTCCAGGCGACAAATCGGGTGTTCCGCACGACCTGGTATTTCGCTCTCAACTTCCTCGCCCTCCACTACTCGGAGTTTCCCGAGGCGCAACAGACTCGGGCTTTCCCGGATCTGCCGGAGCTGACCGAGGGCATGAGGGCGATGATGTCGCAGTACGTGGAGCTCGCCAGGGACTTCTACAGCGTCTCGAACTTCGACGGTTTCTGGGACGCGCATGCAACGGAGATCGAGTCGCTGATCGCGGAGACCGCCGAGGCGATCCGCTCACCCGGGCTTCCCGAGATGATGGAGGAGTTCTATGGCAGGGAGGCGGAACGGTTCGTGTTCGTGCCGTCCCCGTTCATGCAGCAGTCGGGAACCCACGTCGAACTGGAGGACAACGGCAGCTGGACCTTCTACTACATCGCCGGCGGCGACATAGCTACTGACACGTTCTACAACACCTACTTCGCCTTTCACGAGTTCGGCCACAGCTTCATCGAGCCGATATCCGCCAAGCACGCCGAGCGGCTGAACCAGCTCGCCTACCTCTACAGGCCGCTGGAGGAGCGGTTCAGGCAGCTGGGCTATCGCGACTGGGATCGCGCCTTCAACGAGCACCTGATAACGGCCGGGCAGCTCCACCTGTCACGGCCCGTCTTCGGAGAGGAGCGTATCAGGGAGCAATTGGAGCGCGAACGCGCTAACGGCTTCCAGCTCATCGATCGCTTCTACGGCTATCTAGCTGAGTACTCAAACAACCGGGAAAGGTATCCCGACCTGGAGGCGTTCTTCCCGGTGATACTCGATGACCTGGCGAGGTTGAGGGTGGAGGAACACAGACGGCCGGGGACGATGGGGTTCTACAGACGCTCTGGGGAGGAGCGCGTCATCGTCCTGGATCTTGTAGAAGGCTCAGCCTTTGCCCAGGCCGGCGTTCTGGCGGGGGACGTGATCACTTCCTTGGACCGTATGCCAATCACCACCTTCGAGACGTTTCGCGAAGCGAAGGAGCGCTGCTGGAACCGGGCGAGCGAAGGCGATTCTGTGGAGGTCGTCCTCCTGAGAGGAGACACGGCGCTGGCGATCACCGTGCCAGTGGCCTTCGTCACGGACTATCGCTATGTGGAGGTGAAATAGAGCTGAGCATCCCGGACAGCTGCCCCGGTCGACCCAACCCACATTTGCAAGGCAACGGAACCGGCCGAACGCTAGGCGTCTGGCGGCCCCAGGTCGATGAGGAAGCGGCTGCCCGGCACGTCCTGGAGCCGCAAACGCCACTCGCCGCCGCAGTCGGGGCAGGTGACGGATTCCTGTCGGGCCACCTCATCTATAGAGATCATCCCCCCGCAGCCCGGGCAGGCGACCTTCAATGCCTCAGATCCCTTCGCCATGCGGTTCCCTCCGTCGTCAGGGCCCGGCAGGATAGGCAGAGAACCGGCCGGAAGTCAACGGGAACGAGACGTTCCGGGCGGTCGGGGCCTGGCGTGAAGCCTAACTGTTTGACATACTTGCAGGTTGGCCGCCGCGGCGGCGTAGGGGCCCCGGCTACAGGGTGTGCCAACTTACGAGAGGACCATGATCGAGCTCATGAGCAGCGTTGACGACCGTTATCTGACTGACGAGCACCGTATGCTCCGGGCCATGGTCCGGGAGTTCGCAGAGAACGAGATCGTCCCCGTTGCACAGGAGATCGACGAGCAGGCCCGCTTCCCCTGGGAGAACGTGGCGAAGATGGCGGAGCTGGGCCTGTTCGGCGTGCCCTGGCCGGAGGCGTACGGCGGCGCCGGGATGGACACGCTGGCCTCGACGCTGGTGAGCGAGGAGCTGGCCAAGTTTTGCCCCTCCCACTCGATCACCGTGGGGGCGAACATCACGCTGGCAGCGAGCCCGATCTACGAGTTCGGCACGGAGGGGCAGAAGCAGAAGTACCTGACCAAGCTGGCCCGGGGTGACGTACTGGGCGCGTTCGCGCTGACCGAGCCGGACGCCGGCTCCGACGCGCAGGGCACGAAGACGCGGGCCGAGGAGAAGGACGACCACTGGGTCCTCAACGGCAGCAAGATCTTCATCACCAACGGCGGGGTGGGCGAGATCTTCGTGGTCACGGCCGTGACGGGCGAGCTGCGGGACGGCCGCAAGGAGATCAGCGCGTTCATCCTCACGAAGCCGACGCGCGATCTGGAGGAGGCGAAGGCCGTGGGTGTGGGGCACGCCGAGGACCTGGATTACACGCCGGGCTTCACGCACGGCAAGAAGGAAGACAAGCTGGGCTGGCGCGCCTCCGACACGACGGAGCTCGTCTTCGAGGAGGCCGTCGTCCCGAAGGAGAACATGCTGGGCCAGCGGGGCCACGGGTTCAAGAATTTCATGCGCACCTTGGACGGCGGCCGCGTCAGCATGGCGGCGCACCTGCTGGGCATCGCCGAGGGCGCGCTGGAGCAGACGATCAAGTTCACGCGGGAGCGTGTGCAGTTCAACACGCGCATCTGCGACTTCCAGGCTATCCGCTTCGAGCTCGCCGACTGGTGGACGCGCATCGAGGCGGGCAAGCATCTGGTCTATCACGCGGCGCTGCTGAGGCAGGCGGGTAAACCGCACAGCAAGGAAGCCGCGATGGCCAAGCTCTACTGCTCGGAGCTGGCTACCTGGGCCACGACGAAAGCCGTGCAGTTCCACGGCGGTTACGGCTACACGACGGAGTACCCCGTGGAGCGGCTGATGCGAGATGCGAAGATAGGGGAGATCGGAGAGGGAACCTCCGAGATCCAGAGGATAGTGATAGCGCGCCATCTTCTCGGGCCCGAGCAGAGCCCGGTGGAGGAGGGCGCCAAGTGAATGGCACGATTGGGTAAAGCAGCACGACATGAAAAGGCAAATACTCATCAACGCGGCTCCGCACGAGACGCGGGTCGCGATCATGGAGGACAACGTCCTCGTCGAGCTCATGCTCGACCGTCCGGACGCGCAACGGATGGTGGGCGACATCTATCTGGCGCGCGTCGAGGGCGTCCTGCCTGGCATCCAGGCCGCCTTCGTTAACATCGACAGCGAGAAGGCCGCATTCCTCCACGTCTCCGACATCGCCGACGAGGATCCCGAGGCCTCGGAGGAGGAGAAGGGGATCAAGCGCTACCCGCCGATCCAGACCCTGATCAGGAAGGGCGAGGAGCTGCTGGTCCAGGTGACGAAGGAGGCGATCGGGACGAAAGGTCCCCGGGTCACCGCCCAGGTCTCGCTGCCGGGTCGCTACCTCGTCTATATGCCCCGCAGCGAGCACATCGGCGTGTCACGCAAGATCGAGGACCGGGACGAGCGGACCCGACTGCGCCGGCTGATGCGCGACATCATGCCGCCGGGCAACGGCGGGGTCATCGTCCGCACGGTCGGCGAGGATGCGAAGCGCAAGTCGCTGGAGCGGGAGCTCAAGGGGCTGACGAAGACGTGGAAGCGGATCGAGAATCGCGTCGCCCAGTCCCAGGCCCCCGCACTGGTGCACGAGGAGGCGCACCTCGCCGCGGGCATCATCCGGGACCTGTTCAGCGAGAAGGTTGACGCGCTGATCGTGGACTCGCGGGAGATCTTCAACGAGGTGCGCGACTATCTCGAGGCCGTCGATCCCGAACTGATGCGGCGCGTCAGCTACTACGACGGCACGGTGCCGCTGTTCGACAAGTACGAGATCGAGGAGGAGATCCGTCGCTCGTTCGAGCGGCGCGTCGAGCTCCCGTCGGGCGGCTACATCGTGATCGAGCCGACCGAGGGCCTGGTCGCCATCGACGTCAACACCGGCCGCTACACGGGCAAGAAGGATCCCGAGAAGACAATCCTGCGCACGAATCTGGACGCCGCCCGCGAGATCGCGCGCCAGCTCAGGCTGCGTGACGTCGGCGGCATCATCGTCGTCGATTTCATCGACATGGAGGACAAGGCGAACCGCGACAAAGTGATGCAGGAGCTGCGCATTCATCTGAGCCGGGATCGCGCGCGCACCAAGGCCTTCCAGATCTCCGAGCTCGGGCTCGTGGAGATGACGCGACAGCGGGTGCGGCCGAGCATCTACCACACCGTCACCCGGCCCTGCCCGTACTGCGTGGGTGCAGGCCGCATTGTCACGCCCGCCACCGTGGTGCGCTGGGTCGAGCGGGCGGTAGGGCGGGTGGCGGCGGCGAAGGAGGAGCGGCGGCTGGTGATCCGGCTGCACCCGGAGGTGGCGCTGCATATCCTGGAGGAGGAGCCGACCCTGCTGCGGCGCCTGGAGTCGGGGTACAGGGTGGACATCGAGGTGCGCGACGATCCGCTGATGCGGGCGGACGAGTTCCGTATCCTGGCGGGCCCCGCGGATGTGGATATCACCGCCCGCTACGCCGTGGCCTGACGCGCCTGCGGACGGCGGCGGCCGTTGACACGGGGGGAGGGGCTGGATAGCCTTAAAGGTTACTATAAACGGCAACTTCGAGCGTAACGCAGGGTTGTGATATACGCCATCTTCAGGGCTGCTGGCTACCAGTACCGCGCCGTACTCGGCGAGGTCCTGCGACTTCCGTCGCTGGACGCCGAGTCCGGCTCGACCGTCGTGTTCGACGACGTGTTGATGGGGGCCAGCGACGGCGAGACGCTGATCGGCCAGCCCAGGCTGGAGGGGGCTGCGGTGCGCGCCCAGGTCCTGCGTCACGGCCGGGCCGACAAGGTCGTGGTCTTCAGGTTCAAGCGCCGCAAGAACTACCGGCGTAAGACCGGCCACCGACAGGACTTCACGGAGATCCGGGTTAGTGAAGTCGATCTGGGCGGCGGTCGCCGGGTGACCCTGGAGATGGAGGAGAAGGCGAAGGCTAAGGCGAAGCCCAAGAAGGCGCCGGCCAGGAAGAAGAAGCCGGAGGCGAAGGCGGCGGCTGCGAAGAAGCCGGCGGCGGTGCCGAAGGCGAAGAAGGCGCCCGCCAGGAAGCCCGCGAAGCCCAAGCCGAAGGCCGCGCCCAAGAAGAAGACGACGGCGAAGGCGAAGACGACGACCAAGGCGAAAGCCAAGGAAACGTCCAAGTCCAAGAAGAAGAAATCCTAGCAGGGACGGCCCTTATGGCTCATAAGAAGGCAGGCGGATCCACGCGCAACGGTCGCGACAGCAACCCGAAGTACCTCGGGGTGAAGCGGTACGGCGGCCAATTCGTGCGCGCCGGCAACATCATCATGCGGCAGCGCGGCACCCGGTTCCATCCCGGCCATAACGTCGGCCGCGGTGGCGACGATACGCTCTTCGCGCTGGCGGATGGCTACGTCGAGTTCGGGACGAGCCGCGGGCGGCGCGTCGTCTCGGTGGTGCCCGAAGGCTAGCTTATCGCTGAGGCCGCAGCCTGACATATGAAAGCCCGGCTGCAGCCGGGCTTTTTTATGGCAGGTTTTCGCCGCGCGCCGCCCTACATGGGCTCGTCCGCCGTTGGCCCGAAGGTCGAAGGCACCGGCACGTCGTTCAAGCGCAGGTAGACGGTCAGCTGGCCCCGGTGGTGGGCGGCGTGGTGTAAGATCACGTCACGGATGACACCGATCCGCGGGGCCGTGAACACTTCCTCCCCACCTTTCTTCATCGTCCACGGCTGCATGAAATCCTCGTCGCTCATCCCGGCGATGATCCCCCGCACCTTGGCGACGTTAGCGTCGAACGTCTCGAGGATCTGGGACACCGACTCGGCCCGGACGGGCACGTAGTCGGATCCGCCCGGAGGCTCCACATCGAACTCGCTCTGCGTCAGGACCAACTCGCCCCAGCCGGGCAGCTCGGCGAGATGCGTGGCCAGGCGGCCCATCGTCATCGACTTCTCGTGCGGCTTCCAGTCCAGCCTGTCCTCCGGCACTCGCTCGAGGACCTTCCGCGTCGTCGCTGACTGGTGATCCAATTCGATCAACAAGGACTCGTTGATGGCCATGGGTTGTTCTCCTGCTGGGATGAGGCGTGCGCCGTTGGGCGGTCGAAGCTAGTCTGCAGGCGAGTTCGCCACAAGTGGGAGCGTGCTC
>JBDHKG010000018.1:0-35350 GCA_039586495.1 Gemmatimonadota bacterium
CAGGCCCGACCCGCTTGAAGGTCTCGGGGCCGCGTACCTGTCCCTCCATCCATGCCACGTCGCGACACAAATACTAGCGAAGACAGCACGGAGCGGACAGACCGGGTCATACGTTACCCAGGCAACGCCGACTGTTGCCCCACCCGCTGGCGCGACCGAAGTTACCCCCCACCACCCAGCCAACGAGAGAGGGTTCGTCGCATGAAAGCAGCGATCTTCCGACAGCACGGCGATCCCGATGTGATCGAGATCGCCGATGTGCCGCGCCCGTCCGCGAAATCCGGAGAGGTGCTGATCGCGGTCAGGGCCGCTGCCATGAACCATGTTGACCTCTGGGCCCGCCGTGGCCTGCCGGGGCTGAAGTTCGAGTTCCCCCATGTCGGCGGCTCCGACATGGCCGGGACGGTCGCCGAGGTCGGCAGCGGCGTCACCGGTTTGGACGTAGGCACCCGCGTGCTGGTGAACCCCAGCCTCTGGTGCGGCGGCTGCGAATGGTGCCGTAGGGGCGAAGAAAGCCTCTGCAACTCCTACCGAATCATCGGCGAGCATACCAACGGCGGCTTCGCGGAGTACGCAGCCGTGCCCGCGCAGAACGTCCTGCCGATCCCCGACGACCTCTCCTTCGAGGAGGCCGCGGCGGTCCCCCTCGTCTATCAGACCGCCTGGCGCGGGCTGGTGGGCCGTGGCGGTCTGAAAGCCGGCGAAACGGTGCTCATCACCGGTGCGTCGGGTGGCGTCTCCACTGCGGCGATCCAGATCGCCAAGCACAAAGGCGCTCGCGTCTTCGCCGTGACCAGCGGTCCTGAGAAGGCACGCCGGGTGAAGGAGCTCGGCGCTGACGTGGTGATTGATCGCCTCGAGACCGACTTCTACAAGGAGCTATACAAGGCGACCGACAAGCGTGGGGTCGATCTCGCCTTCGACAGCGTGGGCGCGGCGATCTGGCCGGAGATCGTCCGCGGCCTGGCCCGCGATGGGCGCCTCGTCACCTACGGTGCCACCACCGGTCCCAAGGGCCAGGTCGACATCCGACTCACGTTCTGGAAGCAGTTTCGGATCATCGGCAGCACCATGTCCAGCCGCACCGAGTTCGAGGAGGTGATGTCGCTGGTCTTCCAAAAATCGCTGCGGCCAGTGATCGATGTGGTCTGGCCGCTCGACCGGGCCCGCCAGGCTCACGAGCGACTCGAGGCCGGCGAGCAGTTCGGCAAGATCGTCCTCACAACCTAGAAGCCATGGCACCCACATCCTCTCGTGGCCGCCCGCGGGAGCCCGCATCCGACGCGATCAAACGGCGGGCGCTGGAGCTCGGTTTCGATCTGGTCGGGATCGCCCCGGCCGAGCGGCCCGCCCACGCCGACTTCTACCTCGACTGGCTGAGCCGCGGCTACGCCGGCGCGATGACCTATCTGAGTCGGGCAGACGCAGTCGAGCGTCGGCTGGACCCAAGCGCAGCACTCCCCGGTGCGCGTTCCATCATTGCGGTCGCCATCAACTACTACAACGCCGATCTTGGCCCGCTGAACGATGCCGCACGCTTCGAGATCGCCCGCTACGCCCGAGGCACCGACTACCACACGGTTTTCGAAGAGAAGCTCCAGCAGCTGGCCGAATCGCTCCGCGAACTGTGCGGCGACGGCACTCGTACCCGATCGTATGTCGACTACGGTCCCGTACTCGAGCGCGACCACGCCCAGCGCGCCGGGCTCGGCTGGATCGGCAAGAACACCGTCCTCATCAACCCGACGATCGGATCATATCTGTTGCTGGGTGAGATCCTGACCGACGCCGAGCTGGAGCCTGACGAACCCTTCCTGCCTGACCACTGCGGCACCTGCGAGCGCTGCATCGAAGCCTGTCTCACGGGAGCGATCGTCGCGCCGCGCGAGCTCGACGCGCGGCTCTGCATCTCCTACCTCACTATCGAGCTACGCGGACCCATCCCCCGCGAGCTCCGCCCGCTCATCGGCAACCGCATCTTCGGTTGCGATATATGCCAGGAGGTCTGCCCCTGGAACCGGGAGGCACCGGCGACCCGCGAGCCACGCTTCCAGCCTCGGGACGACCTGACCGGTCCCGACCTGATCAGGCTGGGCAGCCTGAGCGAAGCAGAGTTCGGCGACCGCTATTCCGACACCGCGCTCGAACGCGCCAGACGCCGCAGCTTCCTCCGCAACGTCGCTGTAGCTCTCGGCAATTGGGGTGATCCCGCGGCGGTACCTGCCCTGGTCAGGAGCCTGAACGACGACGAGCCCCTCGTCCGCGGTCATGCCGCCTGGGCACTGGGACGCGTCGCCACGCCCGAGGCGTGCTCCGCCCTCCGCGAACGTCTGCAGATCGAGGACGACGATGGGGTCGGCGAGGAGATTCAGCTGGCGCTACTGTTCGACCACGGTGGTCGTGACCGGTAGCTGCCGCGTCGCCGTACAGGAGGAACCCAGGGTCCGACGAGAACGACTCCGCGACAGTCACGGGAGGCACCGGGGGTCCGACGAACGTAACTCGCGAGCGGCCCCGCCGGAGGTATCCACGTCCCAGCACGTGCGCCGCGAGCGGTGAAGCGAGCGGACCCCCGGTGCCGACCCGCCCTATCGCTCGGACCGCGCCTGCACCGCCTCCAAACTGGCGGCCAGGCGATAGCGATCACGCGCAGATAGCCCCTCGATCTCCAAAGCCCGCTGGTAGAGCGCCGCCGCCTTCTCGAGCTTTTCCTGACCCTCGTAGATCGTACCCAGCAGCAAGTACGCGTCGCCGTACGCCGGATGCTGCGTTACCAGCTCCTCCAGCACCTCGCGGGCGGTGTCCGTCGCACCGCGTTCGCTCAGGTAGTACGCCTGCGTGTACGCATACCTCGGCTCCTCCGGCGCGAGCTCGCTGGCTCTGCGGCACCAGTCGATCGCCTCCTCCAGATCCCGGTCGGCCACCAAGACGCCCAGGTTGTACGCGGCGACAGCAGAGCCTGGATCAGCGGCCAGCACCGCGCGCATGGCATCTTCGGCCTCGTCTCTTCGGCCCAACTCGGTAAGCAGCAGCCCCAGATTGAGATTCGCGGCCACATGACCCGGCTCGATCGACAGAGCCCGGCGTACGCTCTCCTCGGCCTTCACGTTCTGACCCAGCAGGTTGTAGGCGAGCGACACGTTGACCAGCGGCTCCACCGCTCGCGGCTGCAGCACCGAGGCCATCTCGAAGGAGCGGACCGCCAGCTCCAGCTCGCCGTGACCGAGATGGTAGTTGCCTTTGTTGTAGTGAGACGTCCAATCGTCGGGCCGGCTTTCCAGCGAGGCCAGGTACTCCTGAAGGGCGACGTTGAACCGCTGCAGATCCGCGCCGGCCAGGAGTCCTTCCGGGTAGGTGGACAGGGCATAGGCAGCCCGTACGCGTACGAGACGATAGTCATCCTCCGCGGCCTGCATGAGAGCATCCCACGCCGTCGGAGTCGGGTGGAACGCGAGTGCGCTCGCCGCCGCCCCTCGCACCAAGGGTGATGGGTCTCTTAGCACCTGGATCAGCACCCCCCACTTCTCCTCGCACTCGCAACTTCCGAGCAGGCGAATCAACGACGTCGCATACACCACGTCGCGCTCCGGGCTCTCGAGGTAGGCCAGCATCTCCGTCAGCCGTGTCCAGTCTCCCTCGCGCGCCGCTTCGATCAGACCGGCCGTTTCCAGGTCCGGGGCTTGATAGTCGCGCGGCCGCCAAGCCCGTACCCAACGGTCCGCCCACGCGGCGTCACGGCCTCTATGGCAAAGGTTGCAGGCGTTGGGCGAACCGAACGCGCGCGTCGCCGCTGGCGCCGGCGGCCGCATGGAATGATCGCTCCGCTGCATGC
Organism: Gemmatimonadota bacterium; assembly: GCA_039586495.1. Taxonomy (GTDB): domain Bacteria; phylum Gemmatimonadota; class Gemmatimonadetes; order Palauibacterales; family KS3-K002. The sequence continues at coordinate 3,833 of JBDHKG010000018.1, forward strand.
GCGCGAACTCGGTCTTAGGCATGTGGCAGTTGACGCACACGTTGCCCGGACCCTCGGCCGTGTGATGTGTGTGGTCGGTCGCGTTCGTGACGTGCCGCTCGTGACAGGGCATGCAAGCGTTGTTCGCCTGATCGCGATCGTGCCGGTAGCGCCCGCTGGACGTATGGCAGTGCAGACAGTCCAGCTCGCCGGCCACGACGCACGGGCTCATCAGCCACGACGTATACGTGTAGTTCTCGCCGAGGTCGCGCCCGTCGGGATAGAAATCCGGATGCTCCAGCGTCACCAGATCGTAGTGGTCGAAGAACCGATCGCCCGGCTGGAAGCCCGTCGTCAGCGGGATCATCTTGGCGTGGCAGGGACCACAGGTGGCGTTCGTCTGCTCCGCCGAGAACTCCTTGTAGCTGATGATCGCAAGCTCCTCACCCGAACAGTCAGGATCTCGCTCGCAGGCGCGTATGTGGTCGGCTGCCGGGCCGTGACAGGTCTCGCAGTTGATCCCCGGCTCCAGCCAGACCGTACGATAGCTGTCGGTCTCCAGATCGTAGTTCGCGGAGAGCTGGCTGACGTGACAGCTGTAACACGACGTGTTGAACGTGAGCGGCCGCTCTCGCCAATCCAGCGGCTCGTCCTCATGATCGGCGAAGTGCCGCACCATGCTCGCCGTGGCGTTGTACCAAGCCTTCTTGCGGACGTCGTAGGCCACCGGCAGCACCTGAAGGCGTCCGCGCTCCAGCGGCGTCAGGAAGAAGTAGACGTTCTTGCCACCCAACACGTGCTCCATCGCATACCGCTTCTCCTCCGCGGGGCCGCTCTCCCGCACCCATCCCGCCCCGTCCTCGATCTCGGCGCGATAGCGGTACTCGCCGATCACGATCTCGCCTCGCTGCGCCTCGATCTGAGTCCTCGCGAACTCCGCGGTGAACGGCTGCATCGCCAACCCGTGGTGCGATGGCGCCCAGAGTTCGTAGAAGCGCTCATGACAATTCCGGCAGCTGACCGACCCAGAGTACTCTCGGGACGACGAGATCCCCTGGAGCTCTGCCCGCTGACGGCCCCACGGCACACGGCCCAGCTGCCAGAGAGCGATCGTGAGAGCCGCGACGAGGAGGATCGCCCCAACGCCGACGGCGACCTGTGACCGCTTGTAGTGCGAGACCCTCATCTCCCCGCCTGATGCGTCGTTTGAGTAAATGTGGGTGGCACGGATAGACCTAAAACTGGGGACACTCTGAGCGGCGAGCCAACCCCACTCAGGACCTCTGGGCGGACTCCCCCTCGCGCCTTCAAGACCACCTCCGCGAGAGCCATGCTGAGCCGTGCACCCGCGCCCCCTTTGGCGAAGAACGACGCGTCCCCGCTATGTTACTTGAAGAGACCACACGCAGGGTGTAGTAACGACCCCAACGGTCAACCATCGCGGGGGTGTAACGTGCTGCTCTTCGTCGTTCTTAGCGAGACCGAGGGAAAGCATGCGGTGGCTGTGTTCAGCACGCGTGAGCGCGCGCTCACCTTCATCGAGGAGCGCGGCATTCAGAGCCCGCGAGTCGAGCAGGTATCAACCCCGGACGAGTACGAGTATCCCGCAGAGGTCTACGGCGCTCACGCTGCCCTGGGTGAAGATGAGTCATCCCAGTTCCTCGGACTGTTCGTCCAGCGCGCCGAGGCCGACGCAGCGGCCGGGGAGGATGGGCTTGTGGTGACGTTCAGGCCGGACAGGAAGCACGTAGAGGACATGCACTAGTGGACCATCAGTATTCGAAGAATCTCACTTTCGGCCTCTCACGGATCAGACCCGCCCGATACCCGCGCTCCAGGAATTCCCTCACAGCCTCACGACCGTCGGCACCCGGATCCAGCGCGCGCGGGCTCACGGATGTCCCGACCGACGCGCCCACCGCTTCGCGCAACCCATCACCGGCCGATGCTGGGACATGTCCCACCTCGACGCGATGGCTGAGCGCGTATTCGATGCTGTTCCTCAGATGTTCAGAAATCCGCATCGTGAGCTCGCTACCCAGACCCTGCCAGGCAACGAAGCCGCCGAGCGGGAGCGGCAGGCGCGTCCGCTCCCGCCACCACTCGCCCAAGTCTATCACCAGCTGCAAATCAGCCGCCGACGTCGACCACCAAGCCTCGGCGCCCAACACGCCTGCCTCCGCGAAGCCATCCCTCACGTAGCCCAGGATCTCGTCGAAGCGCACGAACCGCACGTCTACGTCCGACTCGAAGAGGCGGAGCGCCAGGTGCTCCGAGGTGAACCTGCCGGGCAGCGCGACGATGCGGCCGACGAGATCGGAAGGATCCAGCGGCTCACGCGCTACGACGAATGGCCCGGTCGGCTCGCCCATGCTGATGCCGTAGGGGAGCAACACGTAGTCCTCCCAGGCACGGCCGTAGGCGTGGATCGATATCGCTGAGACATCGAGGTCGCGCGCCAACACCCGGACGTTGAGTGTTTCGATATCGCAGACCTCGTGCTCGAACTCGAGATCGCCCGTGTCGAGCCTCCCGGTCGCCAGAGCATACAGTAGGGCCGCGTCGCCCACGCTGTGACTGTGCCCGATCAACAGCTTCCGCCCCACCGATATTCTCGCTCCTAACGCGACCTGCGCTCAGGCCCGGATGGCGGCCGCGACTTTTCCCTCGGCTCGATCGTGTGTATTGCGATGCCCGTCGGGACCTTCGGCCAGAAGTAGGTCGTCTTGGGCGGCAAGCGCTCACCCGCGAGTGCCGCGTCGCGAACCTGACTGACCTGCGGCGCGGCGAGCAACGCCGCCGCCTGCGCCCTCCCCGAGCGCACGCGGTCCAGCACCTCAGCCGTCTCACAGACGTAACTCAGAAGCGGTACCTGCTGCTCCCGCGTCAGCCCCAGACCTTCCCCGAGGAACACGTCATGGAACGCTACCGCCGCGACCACGCCCGACCCCTCCCGTTGCCGCAAGCTGAGCCACCAGCCGCCACGCCGGCCCCGCACGGCAAGAACAAACGTCGGACGCCCCGCTTCGCCTTCCAGCATGGCCTCAGCCGTGTCCAGCTCCGCCAGGTCGAGCCGGCGCGCCTCGAAACGATCCGACACGCGCTCGATGGCACCCTCCCAATCCAGGGACAGCCCGCTCACGACCCGGTGTGTAGACAGGAGCAGCAGGCCGGGATCGTCCTCAGGGACCACATAGGCCAGCACGTAGTCGTGCTCGTTCCGCCCCGTCTGCGGAGCACCGCTAGCGATCAGCTCATCACGGTAGGCTAGTGCCGTCTCGTAGCGGTGATGACCGTCGGCGATCAGGAAGATCTGATGCTCCAAACGTTTCGCCAGCTCCTCGATCAGCTGGCCCCTGACGAGCGGCCACATGTCATGGAACTCGCCAGCAGGAAACTCCGCCCGCTCCGCCGGCTTCACTTGAGTCAACTCATGCAGCGCGCCGCTGATCGCCGCGCCCGGGTCCGAGCAGATGAAGAAGACCGGTGAGAGCTGTGCCCGGCACGCGCGCATCAGCGCCAAGCGGTCAGCCTTCGGCCCGCTCATCGTCCGCTCGTGTGGCAACACGACGCCCGCGTCGAGAGGCGTGAGTCTCAGCGTTCCCCAGAGACCGGTCCGCACGCAGTCACCGCCACCGTAGGTGAAGCGGTGACAGTGCAGGTAGAGCGCCGGCCGACTCTCACGCGCGAGAACGCCGGCGGTTACCCACGAGCGAAGCCTGCGCGCCGACTCGGCGTAACGTTCCGGTCCCCTACCCTCGGGGTTGGTGATGTGAACGATGTTATGAAGATGTGTGCGCCGCAGCTCGGCTGCAGCCTCAGACGTGATCACGTCGTAAGGCGGTGCCAACACGGCTCCCAGGTCGCCGATCTGCCCGACCTGGAAACGCAGCGCGCGAAACGGCGCGACGGTAGCCGCGCTCAATAGCCCTCGTCGCCCAGCCAGCTGCGGGTCCCGGGCGCCGCAGCACTCTCCAGCGACTTCTTCAGCGCGTTGAAGATCAGCGGGTAGGTCGCGATCGTCTGCCCGCGGTACTGTGGCTTGAAGCCGAAAAGGATTACGAGACCCCGCCCGTGACTCACGACCGCGAGAGCCCCGTGCCCAGCCAGGTGCTCACCACCCGTCACCCAGCCACTGAGGAGGAGCTCTTCCTCAGCGAAGCGCCCGATGATCTCGACCCGACCCGCGGCATCTCCTTCCGGCTCGAACGCGGGACCCCGCTGGAACCAGGCAATCGTGCGCCCAGGCACGCCCTGCGCCAGCCAGTGGCCCTGCAGTAGCTCCAGCCTGAGGATCGAGCCGGGCACGTAGAGCTCGGAGCGACTCAACTCCTGGACGACGTTCTTCACTGGAAGGCCGAACTGTTCGATGGGCAGCTGCGTGGCCTCGTTGAAGGCGATCAGCGTGCCGCCGGCCCGCACGAACTCCTCCAGTGCCGCCACGCCTGCCTCACCCAAACCGCCCACGTACTCTAGCGGCATCGCCCCTTCTCGGTGCCCCTGGATCATCCGCTCCGCCGAGAAGTCGCACAGCAGGATCGCGTCGAAGCGCGCGCGCAGATTCCCCGCTCGGGCATCCGCGTCGCGGAGTTGCTCGTAGCGGATCCCGTACTCGTCGAATACCCAGCGGGTCCAGCCGGCGTCCATCGACGGCATCCACGGCTCGTAGATCCCTATCCGTGGCTGCCGCCGCCGATTGGTGAGGCCGGGCACCTCCTTCCTGTAGGACGGTGCTTCGATGGCATCCGACAGTTCCACCGGCGGCAACTCGTCCACCGCCACGACCTCCACGCCCATCAGCAGCGGGAGCGTGTGCGCGGTAGCATCGTACGGCGTGCGCAGCGGGCCACCCGGGTACTCGCGAATCGCAGGGTACTCCTGTGCCTCCAGCAGCGTCTTGGCGAAGCCGGAGTACGGCTGCGCCAGCGGAACGACGTAGCTGCCCTGGGGATACTGCCGCCCACCCAGCACGAAGTCGGCCCGTGCCCGCCGCACCTCCACATCTCCCGTCACCAGGATCCGCAGCAGGTCCGCCAGCCCGTCGCGGTTCTGACCCGTCGCCGGGATGATGAACGCCCGCGGCCAGCCCTCCCAGCCGCCGATCGCCCGCAGCCCGATTTGATAGAAGTTCGACAGCCAGCGCTCCCGGTAGAGTGCCGCCTGCTTGAGCAGTGCGAAGGCGCCTGCCTCCATGTAGTCCACGACGTCGACCAGTCGCCACTCGCCGCCCGGCCAGGGATCCGGGAACCGCCACGAGCGCTCCCGCACATCCACCCCCCGACCCCCCAGCGAATCGAACGGCACCGTGATCGGCGTCGCCAGTCGGACGCTCGCCGTCTCGGTGAGGATGCGCACGCCGCCGTGGTAGTGCTGGTAGGCGCGTCCCGGCGTCCAGGCATCGTAGATCGCGTTCACCACGATCCCCCTCTTCCTCTGCCCGTACATCTCCCACGCCATCGCCGTGCCTATGGCGTTGATACCCGCCACCAGCAGCGGGTCGACGTTCGGCTCCACGGGATCCGTCCAGGGCGGCACGAACAAGCGCGGCCCCTGCGAGCCCATCTGGTGAATGTCGTGCACTATCTGCGGGTGCCAGACGTTGTGCAGCTTCGTGACCGTGATCCGCGTCTCCTTCTGGGTGAACGCGTACCAGTCGCGATTGTCGTCGTGACCGACGTAATGGTGGTAGACGAACGGCGGCGAGGTGCCCTCCCACGGCTGACCCAGCGTGCTTTCGTACCAGTCCACCACCAGCTGGCTGCCGTCCGGGTTGAGCGACGGTACCAGCAGCAGGATGACCTGGTCGAGGATCAGCCGCGTCTCCGCATCGTCCCCGGCGGCCAGCCGATGGGCCAGGCGCATCGGCATCTGGTAGCCGCCCACCTCCGTCGAGTGGATGCCGCCGGTGATCAGCACAATCGTGCGTCCCTGCCGGATCAGCTCCTCCGCCTCTAACTCCGACTCCACCCGTCGCGGATCGGCCAGCTTGCGCTGGATCTCCAGGTAGCGCTCCAGCTGCCGGAGGTTGTCCGCGCTGGAGATCGTGAGCGCTACGAAGGGTCGGCCCAGAGTCGTCGTCCCCAGCGTATCGAGCCTTACGCGATCGCTGGCGTCCGCCAGCCGGCTCAGGTAGCGCGTGATCTCATTCCAATCGGCCAGCTTGCGATCCGCGCCGACCTCGAAGCCGAGCACGGATGAAGGAGTGGGAATCGCGACCGGGGAGGTCGCCTGGGCGCTGGCCAACCCTGGGAGCAGGAACAGCGCCGCTGCCAGAGCGCACAACTGTCTTACAGGCATCTCGGACCTTCGCGCATGTCGAGGTTCGTGGTGGTACGTGCAGTGTTGCTGCCACTCTAGACAGGGCTCGTGACCGCCGCAAGGCCCGCCACCCCGACCGCCACCGGGCCAGGTCCCGCCCCTCTTGACTCTCACCTGACCGCCCTTTCGCACCATGGCCTCAGAGCCAGCCCGAGTCGATGAACTGATCGGGGGCTGGACGCGCCAAAGCGGCGCAGCGGGTTGGCTTTCAGATAGATCCGTGGGGGGACACCGATGAACGGGGTTCAGCGAGCCTCTGTGGCTGACCTATATCAAATGGACCTCGACCGACACCTGTTCGCGTGGACGCCGCGGCGGCGCCAGCGGCGCAAGCCGAGACCCACTCTGGCGGCCATGGGCCACCGGCTGGGAGCCAGGCTGGTGGCGATCCGGGCCCACTGGAGGGCGCATGATCGCTACATGATCGATCACGTGATCGCCCCGTGAGCCACCTGATTAGCCACCTGACTCCCACATGATCGGCCCAGGTCTATAGTGGAGCAGGTTAGCAACCCGCACGCGAGGACACTCGGTGCGTCCAGCGTTGCCAGACGGATAGAGTCGACGGGAGGAATTCGATGAACTTGAGGCACGGGCCTTCGACGATAGATATGTACCGGACTGACCTGGAGCGGCATCTCTTTGCCCCGGCGCCCCGGCGGGCTCCGCGGCTCAGGGCGTGGCCGAGCTTGGACGTCGTGTCCGATTGGCTCCGCGGCCAGTTGCTGAGCGGCTTGGCGCGCTGGAAGGAGCTGTCCCAGGCAGTGAACCTCTAACCCTCCACCTAACCTCCTTCGGAAACCCCACGGGCCGCCGACTGGCGGCCCTTTCTTCTTGCCGTCATTTCCCAAGCCTGCAGGGTGCCTCTAGCTTGGCAGGCGAAGGGGCGCCCGGGTTCGGGCGCCCCTTGTGGTGGAGGGTGCTAGGGTTACCGCTGATGCGGTGGTGGGGCTAGCCGCGGTGGGCTGTACCGTCCCCACCGCGGGAGGGACTTGCTATCCCACTTAGTACGGTCTGCCTGACTCGAGCACAGTCAGCACGACATACAGGAAGAAGGTGAGCATCGCGACATAGAACATCCCGAGCCCAACCGCCTCTCCCAGGCCGGTGATCTCCTTGAACCTGCCGATCATATCCTTAACCACTCCTTTAGTATCGTCCGCATTGGCCGGGGTGCTTCTGCGAAAGCACACGGCGTGGGCCCGCTCACACCCTTCCCCTATCCTCACCGACCACGATAAGGGGCAGGTCTCAGCCCGATGTCAGCCAGCCGTCAGCCAGCCCCCAGGCGTATCATCCGCTTGTCATCCGGGAGGGCGGCTAGTCGTAACCTCAAGTTTGTTAGGAGATTAGACGTAAGGTTGGCCGGAGCGGGTTGACGATAGGGCACAGCACTCGCTCAAGGAGGGATGCCTGCCTCTCTAGGGCGACGTCATCGCTGCCGCGCGCGCCCGAGTTGCCACAGAGGGAACCAGCGACTGCGCTACTCGACCTCAGTCGTCCGCGCCGCTCCAGCGCGCGCCTCCGCCGGCTCGGCGCCGAAGGTCGGCTCGGTTTCGCTCCACCAGATGGCAGCAGCCGCGTACGCTGCCGCAGCTCCAGGTGTCTCGTTTATGGACTCCAGCGCTCTGCCAAGCGCGAGCTGCATCCTCGCACGAAGGAGCAGGCCGCCGAGCGACGGGCCCTCCAACGCGCGAAGCGTCGCGGCGGCAGTCGCGGAGTTGCCTCCTGCCGCCAGAAGCTCAGCCAGCCGATACCTGAAGTACGGTAGCGTCCCCCACTCCCACTCTGCTGCGGCCTCCGAGTCGCTCTGGACAGCGCGTCGAAGCCCGTCGAGCGCGGCTGCGGTGTCACCCGCCGCGAGCGCGAGCTCGGCTTCGAGGCCGGCAGCCAGACTCACTGCCAGGAGGCCCGTGGCCGTGCTGTCCGAGGCCGCGGCCAGCGCCTCCGCCGCCGCTCGCGCCGCTGCTTCAACCCCGTTGCGAACTGCAACGGCTCCATACAGCCAGACGTCCCGCACCCAGGTGCGGAATTCCTCGGTGTCTCCCGGCGGCCGTTCAGCGATGGGCACCAGGTACACGGGTTCATCCCCCAACCCGTATACCGCGACCAGCGCGCGCCAGGCCTGCACCCGCTCCGGCGGCAGGCCCGCGCGCCCCGCTTCGTCGAGCCAGCCGTAGCCGGAACCCGGCCGCCCGGTGGCAAACTCAAGTACGGCCATGAGCTCGGCGACCCTGACGCGCCGCGCCCACGGCTCATTCGGCTCAAGCAGCGCCTCGACCGCCGCGCGCGCCTCGACCGCCGGGTCGCCTGCTGCCTCCAACAGCGTCTCCGCCAGCGAGCGTGCCGCAGGCAGGAACGCAGAATCTTCACTAACCGCCGCCCGATACCCCCAGACGGCCTCATCCCACTCACCTTCGCGGGAGTGAACCTGGGCACGCAGGTGGTGCTTAAGCGCCGCCAGCGAACCCGTCTCACGCGCCGCCGCACGCAGTGCCGGCAGATCCGCCGCCGCCCACACACCCTCCACCAGCGACACGGTGCTCTGGTCGAGCAGTGTGAAGAGATCTTCCCGAGAACCCCGAATGTCGGCCCGCGACAGGAGTTCGCCCGTCTCCGCACCCACGAGCTCAGCCACCACCCGCAACTCGTCCCCACTGGCGTGCAGATCGCCGAGCAGGATCGAGGTAGCGCCCAGCTCCCGCCCCAACCCTCTCAGCTCGTCCGGGTCCGGCACCACCGCCCGGCTCAGGCGACTCCCCTGCCAGTGCTCCAGCACCAGGCGGTGGTTTACGCTCCGGATCGGGCCAAACCCGTCCAGGTTGAGCGTCAGCAGCTGCGCCACGCCTGCCGCGAGCCCCGCTTCTGCGGCCGCCAACCCGTGGGGCTGGAACGGAAGGACAGCGACCCGCACCGCCTCCGTCGCCACAACCGCGTCCTCGGCCACGATAGGTTCTTCACCTCCGCCCCGTGGCCACAGCCAGATCGCCAGCACCACCACCACAGCCCCCGCCAGCGCCGCCAGACCCCGGCGCCCGCGTAGCCACTCGAACACCGACCGTCCCGCAGCCTCCACCTCCGGGCCCGCTCCCGCCACGGCCCTCTCCGGCGCTTCCTCCCCCACCGCCGCCGCTTCCTCGGCAGCCTCCGCCGTCGTTTCCTCGGCCACCGGCTCCTCACGGATCCGTTCAACCAGTGCCAACGTGTGCTCGAGCGGCTCCACCTCCAGCTCGCGAGCCAGCAGATCCCGGTAGATCTCGAACTGGCGCAGCGCCGCCACGCGCTCACCACGCAGATACAGGCACTCGATCAGCAGGTGCTGCACCTCGTCGTCGAGCGGATCCGAGCTGAGAAGCCGCTGGCAGTAGTTCACCGCGCCCTCGAAGTCGCCCGCCGCCCGCGCCTGCGTGGCCAGCTCGAGCGCCGCCTTTCGGAATCGACGCTGGAGTTCCGCCCGCTGTCGGTCCGCCCAGTGGTCGAACTCCGGCTCGTTCAGGGCGAGATCTGCCAGGAACGGCCCCTCGTACAGCTCCACGGCACCCTTCAGGTCGCCGGCTTCCAGGCGATTCTCGAACTCCTCCACGTCCAGCCAGACCTCGCGGCCGAAGTCGAGGGCGTCCTCGACACTCTCCAGGTCAAGATCCGGGCTGGTCTTGCGCAGCGTGTAAAGGAGTTGGTTGAGAGCGCGGCGCGCCCGCTTCTCCTCGCGATCCGGCCACAGCACTCCGAGGATCTCATCGCGGCGGTCGGGCCCCGGTTCCCGCGCCATGTAGACGATCAACGCCAGCGACTTTGGCCAAGCCGCCTCCCCGGTGAGCGGTACCCCTCTCACCGCGAGGGACGTCCGGCCGAGCGTTCGTATCTCGATCATCTCAACCCTGTAACCTTGCTCCACGCCCCGGCGAGCCGCCCACCGTTCGCCGAGTCGGCCATCCTCCCCATCTGCCTCGACGATGACAAATTGCCGCCCCCGAGTCCCATCGACAAGCCGGCGCTCGGGCCGAGAGATTTCTGCAACCTGAGTTACACATCACCGGGACGAGCCGCCGCCGTCCCCCCGACGGCGGCCACATGACCGCTCAACTGATAGGTCGAATGATAGTAAGGAACTCGAACATGATTGTCACCTGACCGGTCACCTGATAGGCCACGGATAGATTAGAGGGCGACTGTACCGAAGGTGGACTCTCCCTGCCTTGTCAGGTAGATGACAATGAGCGTACGAACGAAGGTCCTGGCGCACACGGAACGCCTGGAGGTCATAGCAGGGTTTCTGCCGATCCTGGCAGCCCTGGCCTGGCTGCTGCTCAGCAGCTAGGCAGAAGCCTAGAGAGACGGAACCAGGACCGAGAGACAGCGAAGCGATCGGACTGCTTCGAAGCAGTTTGCAGGGTCTACAGGGGACTCGTTCGGAAGCCGGCGCTTCCGATAGTCTTGAACGCGAAGAAGACTACCTCAGCTGTCCCACCTGCCCGCTGTGGGAGCGCAGCTTCAACGCAACGAGTCCCCTTTCAACTTCTGATGCCGCCAGGGCGCGGAGAGGCCGCTCTGGCGGCGCTTTCTTCTACTCGCCAACGGGGCGGCCGGTAGCCAGGTCGCGTCGGCCGATGGGCGCACCCAGCAGCTCGTCCGGGATAGCGAACGCGTCTACGAGCGGCAGCGCCTGCTGACGTGCCTCGGCGCACAGTTGGTTCACCATCTTACGGATGGCCCCGGCTTTGTTCCCCTGAATGTAGCCGTTCTCCAGGAACCAGCCACGATCCTCTTCGATCTTCGAGAGCGCGAATAGGTCACACAGCGTCTTGAGGACGGCGGCCAGATCCGGGTCGGGGACATCGCGGATCGTCTCCACGCACTGTTCGAGTATGCCGCGTTCCACGTGGGCGTGCGCGAGTTTAAGGAGATGGTCCTGGCAGTCGCTGAAGGCGCTGAAGGCGTCCATTCCCCCATCGATGCGTCGCTTCAGCCGCCGGGCGGCGCTGACCAGGAGCTGGGTCTGGCGGTAGCGAAAGGCGCCGAGCTGGAACTCGGGGTCACGCAGGTGCGACTCCCCGGTCAGTCTGGTGACGATGGGGTTGAGCTCAGCGACGGCTCGCGCCGCCTGCCGGGTCAGGTGTCTGAGCACGCTGAGGGGCTTCAACTCCTCGGACTGTTGCCTGTAATCGGTGAGCAGTGCCTTCGCGATCAGCTGCATCAGCACCGTATTGTCGCCCTCGAAGGTGGTAAAGACATCGGCGTCGGCCCGAAGCGCGGCAAGGCGATTGACCGCCACGTAGCCGGCACCACCGCAGGCCTCGCGGCAGGTCTGTAGTGTCTGCACGGCGTGCCAGGAGGCGTACGCCTTGAGGCCGGCAGCCAGGACCTCGACCTCGCGCGAGCCCTCACCCCGGTGGGCCAGGAAACGACGCACCAGGTGTTTGAGTGCGAAATCGAGCGCATAGCTCGTGGCGAGCGGTGGCATCAAGCGGCGCTGATGGCTCAGGTAATCGAGCAGCCGAACCTCTGGCCGGCCCGGAGGACCGAACTGCCGGCGGCGCGAGCCATAGCGCACCGCGATCGTCATCCCGGACTTGGCCGCGCTCAGCGCCGTGGCGGCGATGCCGATCCGGCCGCCGGCCAGCGTGCCCAGCATCGCGAAGAAGCGCTGCGAGTCGCTGGGGATCATCGTGGCGTAGACGCCGTCCGCGCTCACGTAGGCGAAGCGGTTCAGTAGGTTCTCTCGGGGGATACGCACGTGGTCGAACCAGATCGACGCGTTATCCACGCCATTGAGGCCCACCTTCTCGCCGCAATCCCTGATGCGAACGCCTCGGCAGAGATTTCCCTCCCTGTCGCGCATCGGCACCAGGAAGGCATGGACCCCGTAGCGGGCGTCACCGATCTCGAGCTGAGCGAAAACGGTGGCCATCCGCCCGTGCGCGCCCGCGTTGCCGATGTACTCCTTGCGGGCCCGACCGGAAGGTGTGTGGATGACGAACTCGCCGGTGCTCTTGTCGAAGCGGGCCACGGTCTCGAGGTCACGGACGTTCGAGCCGTGCGCCGCCTCGCTCATGGCATAACACCCTGGCAGGTCCAGCATGCCGACGTCCCGCAGATGCTGCTGGTGGTGGCGCAGCGTGCCGAGCTGATTGATGCTACCGCCGAAGAGACCGAACTGAACACCGAACTTGACTGCCAGGCTGAGGTCATGGAAGCCGAGGGCTTCGAGGACGGCGATGAAGCGGCCCATGTCACCCTGGCCGCCGTAGTCCGGTGGAAACGCGAGCGCACCCAGTCCTTGCCGCGCCAGCTCGCGGCACCACTCGTAGACGCGCTCTCGATACCTGGTGCGGTCGAGCCCATACACGTAGCGGAACTGCGGCTGCCGCAGGATCTCGAACACCTGTTCCCGCGTGTGCCGGTAAGCGCCGCCCAGCAGCCGGGCCAGCGCTTCCACCTGGAACCTCGGAGCTGGTTCCACCTCGGTGGCCTCCGGCCGGCGACCCTCGGGGCTCAAGAGCTCACGGCAAGCCTCCGACGGATCAACGCCCAGCACGCTCTCGATCTCGACCAGCGCACCGGAGACTTCCGCGGTCGCCCAGTACATTTCATCGCCGCCACCGCTTGCCCGCGCCAGCTCGATCCCCAGGTCGGCGAGCGATCGTCGTTCTGACTCCGGCAGGTCGCGCGCCAGGCGCCGCACGATGCTGAGCAGCACGTGCAGCTCATCCGGCCCGGGCGGCATCTCCGGGTTGAGCCAGCGCTCCACCACGCTGCGCTTCGCCTCGGCACGCCAGTCGAGCTTGCCGACCCGCTCTGCGATGACGCCGATCTCCGCAGGCGTCAGCTCGCTATCGGACCACGCCACGTAGATCAGCGGAAGCAGGGCCAGCAGCCGCGGATCGTCGGTGGGCCAGCCGGATTCTCGAAGCGCGTCGGCGTTCATACCCTCCACGCTGACAACCTTAAACACAAGGGCAAACAAAGACCAGGGCAGAGCGTCGGACGCCGTGCCCTGGCCGTAACAGTAATGCTTCCAAGCGAGCTACCTGACCGTCGGTCCGATCAAGATCGCGTTCACGAGCAGTCGACTCAGCGAAGGCCAGATGAGCCGGAAGTCTGGGTCGTCGGCGAAGAGGATCACGCGGCCACGGCCCAACGGCTCATCGATCATCCAGGCGGTGCCCTCCAAGAACTTCTGGGTGTTGTCAGGCCAGGCGAAGCCGGCCACGAGCAGCTCGCCGCCGACGAAGGCGACGGGGCTCGAGCCCTGCTTCGACGGATGATAGAAGTCGCCGCCGATGACGAGGACGGCGACGGCGTCCGACTCGTAGCCGAAGGTCAGCGGGTGGGCCAGGTCCAAGGAGGCCCGCATGATCGCGCCGGGCACGCTGAGCGGCGCCTTCTCTCCAGCCTCGGGGCTCACGAGCGGCGGGTACTCCGTGCCGGCCAGCGGCGGCAACTCCGCCGCAGCCTCCTGCTCTTCCTCCTCCTCGTCCTCCTCGCCAACCTGGCGCGCGCTGGTGAACTCCAGCTCGGGGTCGGCCAAGTACTCCGCCGCGCCGGCGAGGCCGATCAGAACGCCGCCATCGCGTACCCAGTCGCGCAGCGCCTGGGCGCCGCTGTCACCGAAGGCGCGCCCGTAGCCGCCGGCCCAACCGGGCGGCAGCAGCAGGACGTCGTAGTTGGATAGTAGGCCGGTGAGGCGGTCGGCCCTCAACGCGGTAAACGGGAGCCCGAATTCACGCTCCAGCGTGTGCCAGGTGGCGCCGAAGCTCGTCGTGCTTACCGGGTCACCGGCCAGTACCGCCAGGCGCGGGAAACGCAGCGTCACCACCGGGTTGGAACCGACACCCGTCGGCCCCTCCTCGTAGTAGCCCGTGTGGATGGCATCCACCGGCACACCGAACCGCCGGGCCAGCACGTCGATCCGCTCGTGCAGGTTCTCCGAGTTCCGGTTCACGCGCAGCACCAGGGTGCCGCGCGGGTAAGAGGTTCCGCCCGCCCGCATTGGCGCCGCCGCCACGGCGACCTTGTACCCTTCCTTCATCAGGGCGATGGCCAGTCGCGCGGAGGCGTTCCGGTCGTAACGGAACACGTAGGCCGTGCGCGCCCGGCCGCCGCGCACGCCACCATCGATGTTCGCACGCAGCGCCTCAGGGAGTTGCCCGAGGTCGCATGTACCGGTGAACGCCGGCGGCTGCCACGGCGCGCCCAGCTCGTCGAACTCCACGCTGACGGGCTGAGCGGCGACCTGCCCGGCATCCTCGAGCCAGTAGCCCTCCACGCCGAAGGAGAGCGGCAGGCTCCAGCCCGTGATGTCGTAGAACTCGTAGCGTTCCCTCGCGGCCTTCGCGCCACGTCGCGCGTTGAGCGCCCGCTTCTCGTATTGCCGCTCCAAGAACTCCGGGTCGAGCTCGGCGTCCGGTGCGAGCAGCGCATCGACCAGACGCGCCTGGGGCTGAGCCAGGTCGATGATGTAGCTGCCGGCGGGAAATTCGCGCCGTGTCGCGCGACCCGTCAGATACTCGTGGGCCGCGCGTGAGCGGAACGCGTCGGTCACGACGCGCACTTCGATCTCGTTGCGCAACAGGATCTCCAGCAGCCGCGCCGCGCGCTCCGGGTCACTGCCAGGCACGATCACGAAGCGCTTCCACGGCTGCCCGGCGGCGAACTCGTTCATGCCGGAGCGGAAGAACTCAAAGTAGTCGCGCAGCAACTCCTCACGATGCTCCGCCGTCGTCCGCAGCGTGGCCAGGGATGCCGTGAAATGCTTCGCGATCCCGTCCCTGAAAGTGAGCACGGTGCCGTCATCGCGCGCCCAGCGATAGCCTCTGGAGCCGCCGCCGTCGGTCTCGTAGGTCATCCCGATGGCACCGTTCAGGGCCGGCCAGCTATCCCAGTAGCCCGGGTAGTGGAGATCGAAGACGTCGCGGACGAAGTAGTTCCAGCCGTAGCGGTCGAAGGCGGCGCCGTTGCCTCGCCCGTAGACTTCCGTCCAGCGGAGGAGTTGCTCCTTTGGCAAGCTCGGGTTGATGGGGAGCACAGGCGGCGCCATGAAGAACTGCGTCGTCTGCCCATGATGATCGACGAATACCTGCGGGTTCCACTCGTGATGCGCGGCGACGATCGCGCGCGTCTCCCGCTGCGTGATGCCCAGCGCATCACGGTTCAGATCGATCTGGTAGTGGTTGTTGTTCGTGCTCATCCCCCAGGGCGCATCGTGCTCCAACGCGCTATGCGAGGAGTCACCTACAGCGAAGGCGTTGTACCACTCGACGAAGCGCGCGTGGCTCTCGGGGTTGTGGGCCGGGTTGATCACCGTGACGACGTTCTCCAGGATCGCCCGCGTCGTCGTGTCCTCGCCCGCCGCGAGCTGATAGGCGACCTGGATCGCCGCCTCAAGGGCCGCCGTCTCGTTCCCGTCGTTCGCGTAGTTCATCCAGCCGATCGCCGGCGCGCTGCGTGCGATCTCAGTCGCCTGCCCCCGGCCTGTGCTCCGTGGGTCGCGCAGGCGCCTGATGCTGGCGCGTATCTCATCCAGCCGCGCGATGTTCTCAGGAGCGCTCACCACGACCAGGCGGAGCGGCCGTCCCTCCACCGAGCGGCCGAAGTCGAAGACCCGAACCCGGTCGGACGCAGCGGCGGCGATGGCGTCCACGACCCGCAGCATGTTCCCGTAGTTGGTGTGGAACTCGCCCGGCTCGTAGCCGAGCAGCGTCGCCGGCCTTGGAACACCGGGCCGGTAAGGCCCGTGAGCGTAGAAATCGAAGTCCTGAGCGCCACTGGTCGCCGGTGCCAGCAGCGCGACGAGTACGATAGCGAGCTTCCGCATGGCCTTGATCTGCTGTTCGGGTGATGGGCTGGTAGGGGCGTATACCACGCTACGGAGTTGTGCAATATGCCGCCTTCCGGAGCGGGTGTCCACATGGACCTGAAGCGGACCGTCCCGCTTGGACGCGGCAGCCGATCAGGTGCTGCGCGGCCGACGACGGCGAGACTGGAGAAGCGGATTGTCAGAACCGCGACAAGGTTGCAGCTTAGGGCGCATGAGCATCATCGAGGTCGCTATCCTGATTGTGGTTGCCGGCGCCTGCGGCCTGGTCGGCCAGTTCCTGAGCGGTTACTCCCGGGGCGGCTGCCCGATCTCGTTTGTCATGGCGTTGATCGGGGCCTTTCTGGGCCCGCTGGCTGCAGCCGGGTTGGGCTGGCGCGAGGCTTTCATCTTGCCGATCGGGCCGGTGGAATTCCCGGTCGTCTCCTCGGTGGTCGGCGCGCTTATCCTGGTGCTGATCGTCAACCTCGCCACACGCACGCGACGTTTCTGAGCGCACATCCGAACGAACGGAACCCGCCCACGATGGGGCGGGCTCCCAATGCCAACGCGCCTACCTCCGAAGCTGCGGTGGAACCCACCACTGAGTGACTGCGGTGAAGGGGCCGTTGAGGTCCGCCGTGACCCCCATCAACCTCGGCCCGACGATCAACACCCTCGGCCAATAGACCGTGAAGAGCATCGGCACGTCCTCTGCAACCCGGCGCGGCGGCGGGCACTGCACCGTGTACTCGATGTACGTAGCGCAATTGTTGGCGGGAATTCGAGGCCGGCGGCCCGGGCGGTCTCCTCGACGACGGAGTTGACCTCGAGCGCGAAGATACACCCGCCGGGGTTGCTACTGACTGTTCCACCGGCCATGTGTTCGTTAGCCGCGTCGATCGTCAGCGCGTTGGGATGACCCGTGAAAGCTGCGGGCTCCCGAGGCCTTTTGGCTTCGGGAGCCCGCTGGAGGTCAGCCGGCGATTCGGTCTACGCGGCGGCTAGTTGATGGTGATCATCAGATAGTCCAGGAAGCCAGGCCACTGGGTGTTCCCCTGGGCGCCGCTGCCGAGGCGCAGCGTGACGAAGAAGCCCGCCGGGTCGTCCTTCGACCTATTGAGGTCGATCGGGAACTCAGAGTCGCCGCACTTGTTCTTGCCCAGGACTTCGCACATGTCGCCCGTACTTAACGGATGGGACATCTCGTACACGGTTTCACCGCCGCTGTTGTCGAAGGCGGCGTCCGTATCCATGAATCCGCCGAACCCGTCGTCGTCCTTCCCACAGCTCGACTGGCCGGAGTCGGAGCACTTTTCGTCGATAAACTTGTCCGCGGCTCCGTCCTCGGGCTCGAACTCCCAGACGTCGTCGCCTGGCTCGCGCCCGTCGCCGTTGCCGCTGCCGTTGCTGTCCCACTCCACGCGGAGAGCGTTCACGCGGCCAGTGCCCGGCACCACCACCGCGAGGTGGAAGTGAGTGTCGTCGTTCATATAGTAGAGCGTCGCGTCAACAGTCGAGCCCCCGGAGAGATTGACGGGGAACGTCATCTGAATCGCGCAATCCCATTCGCCCGGTTCGATCTCGCCGTTCAAAGGCGAATTGGGAGTCCCGAACCCAGGCTCGCAGCCGGTGGCGCTGAAGAGGAGCCTCGTACCGTCTGGAATCAGCTCAGCCAACTCTTCTCCCGGCGATTCGATCCCGTCGTTCTCCTTTTCGGTGTAGGCGATGGGGACAAACGGGTCGAACGCCCCAAGTGGGTACGTAGCGACTCTCGGGCCGTTGAACGCCTCCCGGGGATCCGCGATGCCGCGGCCACCGCCGGTCAGTATGTTCAAGCCCGGATCGGTGGCCAGCTTCCAGTCGACCTCGATGGTCCCGCTCGAACCCGTCGTGCAGACCACGTCGTCCGTGGAGCTCAGCGTCGCGCCGTCCACGCAGCTGGTCGACGATGGCGGGGCGCTGACGTTCCCTTCAACTTCGGCACCCAACTCGCCAACCGCTGCGACGTTCCAGCGCACGGTCGCACCCGCGACGGGGTTGCCAAGGATGTCCGTGACGACCGCCCGCGTGCCGAGCGTGGAGCCGGCCGGCGCGATCCGCGAGGAGTCCGCGGGATCCACGAAGTCGATCTTGGCAGGCAGCGCGAACTTGAACTTGGTGCGGATTGTCCTTTCAGCGTCCCCGCCCCTACTGGTCAGCGCTTGGACTGCGGTGCTCGCAATCAACGGGCGCACCCCGATCCACGATCGGACTCGGTCGCCTATCCGGCTGGCGAGCCGCAGCATCGGGTTCGCGAGAAGACCACTAAGTGGCGATGGTGGCGGAGGTGGCGGACAGATAGCCGCTTCCCGAAGTGCCTCGCTACTGCCGTCCTCGTGGAAGGAGTGGAGCCTGATCAGATTAATCTGCGACGCAGGCGGAGACGGGTCCCAGTCTTGATAGAGGAAATCGCAGAACGAGATGGTCGCGGTGGCATTGGGATCGACACTCCCGTCGAACTCGGATATGGTCGCGAGGATGTCGGTCTCTACACAGGGGCCGTACGTCGGCAGGTCGATCAGGGTGCCCACATCATCGACCGCGCATTCGCGGAACGTGATGGTGACCGTACCGTTCTCTCCCGGCTGGGTCGGGACGTCCAAGGCGTAGTACGAGTTACCCTCGATCTCCCATCGTGTGTCCGTGCTGAAATCCGTGCTCTTCGTCTGGCAGTTTCGGTCTGCCGGGCAGAACGCTCTGTCCTCGATCCTGACCTTGATCGGGACGGTGCTGCCGTTGTTGATTTGACAGAACTCGTCGTCACTAGTGCAGCTGGCTATCGGTGGCCCGGGGAGCGCAGTGACATCGCGGAAGCCAAGACGGCTACCCGGCACCTCTACACTTCCTACGAACACCTCGATTCGGTAGTTCTCCCCGTCGCTTAGATCGAAGTCACTCGTATGCCAGATGAACCTGTATAGCTCCCTGTCGGCGAGCAGATCCATGGGGAATTCGACCTGCTCGGCCACAGAAAGATCCGTGCAGTCACCCGTATTCGGAAAGTCTAGATGGCAGAACTTTACAAATGGCGCGAGAAACTCGTTGAACGCGTCGGGATCGAAGTCGTCGTGTCCGCTGGGATCATCTGCCAATGGTGGGAAGAAGAAGAAATCCGGATTGCCGCCGGAAGCGCCGTCTGAGATGGCGAAACTGATGGGCCCCGGCTCCGGCGGCCGCGTAGGCTCTGAGTCCTGGCAGGCGACGAGCAGCGCCGCGCTGAGGCAAAGTAGTGCGTTTCGCTTCATGGTTGGGACCTCCCGTCCATTCGATCGAAGATGCAAGATCCCCGAGCTGTGATTACTGCAGACTCTCAAGCGTGGTGCGGGATGCGTGCCAGCCGACTCAACCGGCTGCCAGCTCACGAGACAGCACTAACAGGTACGGCTTCAGAGAGAGAAAGCTGTTGCACGAACACAACAAACATCGGGCGTTTCCTGTGAAATTCGGCGCCTATTATAACAAAATCACCGGGAGGATGTCACCAGCGCCTGGAAGTCGGGGTGGCCCCTCAGAGGCTGCCACCACCAGTGAAGCTCCTCCCCTTGCTGGAACGCCCCCGGATTCGCAGCAACGTACGCTCGCAGAAGCTCGATCGCCTCATCGTGATCGCCGAGCAGCGTACGCACAACCCCTTCGTACAGCACGAGCTCGAAGTGCGGATCGATCTCGGGATCGACGCGCGGTCCCACCAGAACGGCGCGCGCGCTGTCCGCATCCCCGGCGCGACCGATCACGCCCCCGACGAGCAGTTCGCCCAGTCGGCGGTAGAACGGCCTGCGGTCTTCGGGCGTTGCCGCCTCCAGCTTCGCCGCCAGCTGCCACGCGCGATCCACATCGATTTCGGCCCGCTCCGTGATCATCATCCAGAGCTGGTTCTCCAGGAAGAGGTAGTCGTTCGGGAACCGTCGCACGCCCTCATCAGACCAACGTTGCGCTTCGGTGAACTGAGCGAGGTTGTAGTGGCCCCAGAATAGCCGGAAGAGGACCTGGTCCGCGTCGCTGAGATACGCGTCCTCCTCGTAGGCCCGGCGAGCGGCCAGCACCACGGAGACCTGATCCTCCGTGTTGATGTAGAGGTGGCTGAGCAAGCTGTGCGCGGTTGCCAGCGTCGGATCCGCTCGGACCGCGGCCTCGAGATCCTCCTGAGCCTCGCTGAACAGCCGGTCGCGTTCAGCCGGGTCGGGCGTCAATCCGAGAAGCCAGTGCCAGTACTTGAGCGTCCCCCGGTACTCGAGCGCTCGGGCGTTGTTAGGCTCGATCTCCAACGCGCGGTCGGCATGGGCCACGCCGGTCTCAATCTGCTCGAGGACCGTCTCCGTGTCATCGAGGTATCTTGCCGTCCGCGAGCGGCGAAACGCCGTGTGGGCCCGAAGGACGATCGGCTCGACCCAATCTCGGTCGGCCGCCTCCGCGAGCGCGAGAAGCGAATCGGCCCCTTCGAAATTGTCCGCCGCCTCGAGCAGGCCGTCATCGCGCAGCTGCTCCTCGGCTGCCTTGCGGAGTCGTTCGGCCCGCTGTACCAGCGCCCACGCCTCCACGCTCGTTGTGCCGGCTCGACGCTCGCGCAGCCGGACCTCCTCGCCCAGTCGCTGGCGCAGGAAGCGAGCCACGCGCTGAGCCACCGAGTCGCGGGCGGCCAAGAGCTCAGCGACCGGGACGTTGAAGACCGTCCGCTCGATATCGGCCCCGCTGATGCCGTCCACGAGCCGCGCCGTCACGCGCAGCTTATCGCCGACGCTCTCGACGCTCCCGTCGATCAGGCTGCCCGCCGCGAGTACCCGGGCGATGCTGTCCGGCGCGACTTCTGTGCCACGGTAGTGGGCAACGCCGTTCCGCGAGATGACATCCAGGGCACGGACCTCGGACAGCTCGTCGATCAGCGCTTCGCTGAGCCCGTCGGCGAGGTAGCCGAGCTCTTCACCCGGGCTAAGATCGTCGAAGTAGAGTACCGCGACCCGCCGCGGGTCGAAGCCGAGCTCCGCCGCCTCCAGCTCGCGCGCGCGGGTCGCAAGGTAGTCTCTGACCACGATACCGGTGGATACCAGCGCGATCAGCGCCACGGCGCTCAGCAGCCAGACCTCCGCCGCCGGCGGCTTCTGCGGTCCCTTCTTCCCGTGGAACCAGGCGAGGATGAAGCTGGCGGGAACGCCGGCCATGTAGAAGATCAACGTGATATGGTAGCCGAGCTCCGGAAGGATCGCATAACCGACGAGCTGATCGACGCCCTCGAGGGCCAGAAAGCCGGCAGCGAGGTAACCCCCAAGCCAGTGCAGCACGCGCCGCTCATTGAGGCTCGAGAATATGCCCATACGAAACGTCCATTACGTCAGTCCAGTGGTATTCCCGCACGGCAGGATGCACCTCGGCAGACCGGGACCCCTAGAGTCGCAGCCCCGACCCGCAGTGCCGCGATCAGCGCGACAGCTGGTACCTGAACCAGGCGTCTTATGTGACCCTCCTGTGTCATGTGGCAAGAAGACGATTACCGATCATCAACTGCGAGCACTCCCAACCTTAGTTGAAAGAGCGACGCGTCGCGTGGCCCCGGCTCGCGCGACAGATGCAGGTGTGAGCGCTGGCGAGAGCACTCTTAATGTTGTGCGAAGAAGCGGGACCCCTCAGGTGATACCCACTGCCGTCACCGGCGGTACGACGATGTGACGCGTACCGACAGCTGTTTGAGAAAACGGCGAGTCGTTCGCGTGCCATGGATTCGGACCTTGTCAGACCGGGGAAGTCCTGCAATAAGTAACTTGTCATACTAGGCACTAACCACTATCGGAGTCAAGGACCACCCCTACACCTGCACCCAAGAGGGACAGGCGATCAGCCAATCCACCTCAGCCCGCTGGTGACCTAGGACCGAGGACGATGGGGTTGTCCCACCTGTAGGTCAAACATGAACAGATGAAGAATGGCGGTGGGGTTCCTGCTGCCTGGCCGCAGTAGGATCGGGTAGAGCTCTAGAATCTCACAGAAGGAGACACCACCGGTCGGAAAAGAGTCACGAAGACGAAGACATCGCCGCGACAAACCTCCCGGCGCAGGAGGAAAGAGACCGGCTGCCACGGAGTTTCGCGCCACATGTCGACGATCTCGCCGTTATTGATGAAGATCTCGCTCTGCTCCCCGTCGCTGGCGAGGAAGAGGGCGGTCGGTTTTTCACCCGTGCTGGGGTAATCGCAGGCGACGTCCAGCATAGTTGTCAACCGGGATCGGTTAGGTGCGGGTCATAACGGCAGTTATGTCTCCGGTGCGAGGTTGGGGGGACTGGGAAACCGGCGAACGACACTGCCTACGACTACAGTCCCAGTTCTCGGCGAATAGCCTCGAGCGGTTCGAACTCCAGCAGCATCCGAACCGCCGCCAGCGCCGATTCGTGAGGTGCCAGCGGAAGCCGGGTGCTCTCGCCATCGACGCGTCCGGTGCGAAGCGCCGGCACCGTCCGAACGACGGCCTGCAGCACCTCTCCCACAATGGGGATCGACTCCAGCCAATCGACCGCCACCTTCTGCAGCGAACGCTTGAGCCGGTGGCCACGCGTGAAGATCTCCGCCAACTCAAGCCAAGTCTTGGTACCCGAGTGGGCGCAGTCCACGTACTCGGCGCGCAGCTCACGGTGCCGCCTGAACGCCTCTTCCTGAAAGATGCTGACCAAGGCGGTCTGCCCGGAGCCGGCGGGTCCCAACAGGAACACGGCTCGCCCGCCCTCCATCATCACGGCATCCACCTGACGGGCGAGCGCGTCGCGGACGGCCGTTCCACCGACGAAGGGACGCGGTCCCGACCACGAAGTTGATATCACAGCTCAGGATCCTCTCGCGTCCCATTTCGCGATGACGTCGCGGACAATGGCCAGCATCTCTTCCTTGACACGCCTGAAGTAGCGCTCCGCCTTGGCACGGTCGAAGTCGAGGTAGCCTTCGCCGGGCTCGTAGAGACCGATCGGCGTTGGGAACGGGTAGGCGCGCCAGGCATCGCTGAACGGCGTGGTCTGTTCCGGCCGATAGAGCTCTTGATGTACCGCCTCCGGCGCCACCGCCATCATCGCTGCGTTCTCATTGACGCCGGCGTGCCCGCCCTGCTGGCCGTAGACCTCGTCGGTGACGTGCTCGGTTGCGCTCCACCAGTTGATGACCAGGATGCGCGCCTCGGTCTCACGGAAGACCTCGATGGCCGCCTCGTTGAGCGGGTCGAAGTTGGGGCCGTGGCCGTTCAGCACGATGATGTTGCGAAACCCGGTCTTGGTCAGGCCGGTCAAGACCTGCTTCGCCAGCGGTTTGAGTACGTCGGCGCTGATGCCGAAGGTCCCGGCGTACTCGTCCAGCGAGGTGTTGACCCCGTACGGGATTGTGGGCGCGATGAGCCCATCGAGCTCGTCGGCCAGATAGGCGGCCAGCGCTTCCGGCACCAGGTTGTCGGCGCCGTTCGGCCCCACGCCGTGCGCCTCCACGGTGCCCACCGCCAGCAGCACCGTCTGGATGCGCATCGGCACCAGCTCTTCCACCTCCATCCAGTTGAGGTCGTTCAGATTGCGGGAATGCTGGGCCGGCGTGTTGGCGGCGGCTACGAGTAGAAAGGCTAGTGCCAACGGTACCGAACGCATAGGAAGCCTCCCTCCGGGCAACAGCCTGGAGCATCGCGAGGCTCCAGGCGATTCACGATCAGCTGGTGGGGCCAGCTCAGCGTCTGTCGATCCTGAACAGGTTCATCGACATCCTGGGGGAGGCTGCCTGCGTGTGCAATGGGACCCGGGCCGGCCCGCTAGTTCGGGCGCCGCTCACCTGCGCCGCCAGTAGCGGTAGGTGTCGAGACTGCGAGGCGAGCGAGTGATCTCCTCGAGGGCCTCGCTACTCATCCAGCCGAGATAGCTCCGTCCAGGTGGAGCGGATTCCCAACCCCCCTGGTACCCTCTGATGCCGAGCGGTCGGCTAGCGGCATCCATGAGAACGAACCACCACGTACGCCCCTCCAAGCCCTGGCTTTCCCCGAGCGCGATCCCGGTCGCCAGCGTCCGATACGTCGCCAGGAGGTTCCCTGTGGGGTCGTGCGGCCGCGAGTAGGGCCAGCGGAAGTCGTCGTCGATTCCCGGTGTGACACGAAGGCTGTACGGGCCCCGCTCAACGACGAACGGCTTGGGCGCCTCGTAGAGCACTACGGGCAACGGCATGTCGACCACGGAGACCATCTGGCTGTAACCCTCGTATTTCAGCGAGCCCCTTCGAGAGACGGGATAGAAGTACTCGTAATGGATGAAGACATCCCCGCAGCACATCTCCCAGCGCACGAGGAAGGACACCGGCTGCCACGGGGCTTCGCGCCACATCCCGACGATCTCGCCGTTGTTAATGAAGATCTCGCTCAACTCCCCGTCCCTGGCGAGGAAGAGGGCGGTTCGCTTTCCACCGGTGCTGGGGTAGTCGCAGGCGACGTCCTCGCCGCTGTAAATCAGATCGACGACGCCGTCGCCGTTGAAGTCGAGGAAGTGGTGGTCCTCCACCATCCCGGGTAGATCGACGCAGACACCGAGACGCTCGAGCAGGTCTCGCTTCGTCGCCCCGAGTTCAATCTCCCAACCAGACCACTGCAATGGATCGGCTTCGAGCAGCGCTGCGATGTCCTGGGCAGAGACGGCCGGCGGCGGCACGAGCACGAGCAGAGCGCACGCAACACAGAATCGACGCATGGTTATCGGTCCCAAATCTCAAGGGGAACGGACAAGACTCAGTAGCACGCTAGCGGCGTCGCTTTGGAAACCAGGGGATGAAAGCGCTCGTGCGCTCGACGTAGTCCCGGTAAGCGGGCCGGCTGTCCTTCAATCCCTTCTCGAGTAAGGCGACACCGGAGACGCGCAGCAACAGGAACGTCATGACGATCGGGCTGTAGATCGTCCAGAGCGAACCGGCCGTGGCGGCCGCAAAGAGGAAGAAGCCCCACCAGACCATCGCGTCGCCGAAGTAGTTGGGATGGCGAGTGTAACGCCAGAACCCGTGCTCCAGCACCTTGCCGCGGTTGGCCGGGTCGGCCTTGAAGCGCGCCAGCTGCCAGTCGCCGCCGGCCTCGAAGACGAAGCCGATGACGAAGAAGACCAGGCCGACGACATCGAGCCATACGAGGCCCGTCGGCGTCGTGGCGCGCTGGGCGTGCAGGAGGGGCATCGAGATCGCCCAGAGCAGGATCGCTTGCAGCCAGAAAACCGTGTACAGGCTGCGCAACGGAAACCCTTTCGGGTTCTTCGCTCGCATGGCCTGATAGCGGTAGTCTTCGCCTTTACCCCAGTTGCGCCAGAGGATGTAGAGCGAAAGCCGCACCCCCCACAGCGTGACCAACGCGACGACGAGATACTTCCTGGCTGTGGAGGCCTCGCTCATCCAGAAATAGACCCAGGCAACCAGGATGAAACCCAGGCCCCAGAAGACGTCGATGATGCTGGCGTCGCGCTTCCAGAGGCTGAAGACCCACACCGCGGTCATCATGAGGATGGCCGCGGCGAGGGTTGTTGCCGCCGTGCTCAGAGCGGACACTGAGATACCCCCTCACTCGCTAGCGAATCCGATCTCCTTATGACTGCCATCGCAGAACGGCTTCTTCTTCGAGGCGCCGCAGCGGCACAGGGCCGCCTTGCCGCCGTAGAAGCTGGCACTGCCGTCGGCGCTGCGGATCTCCACCGAGCCCTGCAGGAGCAGCGGCCCGTTGGGAGCCGGATTCACGGTGAGCTTTCCACCCGCCTCGAACTCATCGGGCCTGGGACCGCTCTCCGCAAGCGCGCCCATATCCCGGAAGCCCGCCTCGGCGTGGCGGCCATCACAGAACGGCTTGTTCTGGGATGCGCCGCAGCGGCAGAACGCTATCCGGGTGTCCCTGAGGACGATGGAACCGCCGCCGTCGACGATCTCGACCTCACCTTTCACGTACAATGGACCATCTGCCGCGACGCCGATGGTGTTCTCGGCCGGCACAGCCTCGGGCGGGCCGCCATCGTTGCGCTCGAACTGAAGCGCCCCGGTGGGGCAGCGCATGATCACGGCGGCCAGCTGATCGGCTGCCGCCGCATCGGGCTCGACCCAGGGCTTGCGGTCGGGGTCGAAGACCTGCGGCAGGCCACGCACGCACTCGGCGGCATGGATACAGCGCTTCACGTCATAGCAGACGGTGACGTCTCGACCTTCGTACTCTTGGATCTTACGGCTCACTCCCCAAACCTCCCTCTGTGTTTGAGACCTGCTCGCTGGTTGATCCTCCGCAGGACCCGCATCCTGTTCAGCCCTGGTAGCTCATAGGACCGAGACCGAAGTATCTACGAAGCAAAGCCAGCTGGCCGATGTGAAATGATTCGTGCTGAAGTAGGAACGTGATGCCGCCGAGCATAGTTCCGTCGTCCACCGGGAACTGCAGAGCTGACTCCTTGCCCAGCTCGGCGCTGGACAGCGCAGCTGAGCGCTCGCCCAGCCGTTCCGACACGTCACGCCAGACGGCACACAGTTCAACCACAGGTGGAAACTCCTTCATCTCTTCGATGCTCGCCACGTCTTCCAGGTGCTTGTACGGGTTCTCGTAGTCGAGCCCGAGGTACCCGGCGAGGTAGCAGCGCGCGTCCACCAGGTGCAGCGCGATGAACGTCATGCTGTTGATGCTGTCGCCGGGCCGTTTCTGCGCCGTCTCGTCGTCGATGCCATCCAGGCAGTTGAGGAAGAGCCGGGTATTGAGCTTCAGGATTTCCAGTAGTGGGCCGATGCGAGGAACCATGGGACTCACCTTCGGGCTGGCCGGGCCAGCGCACAGCAGTTGTCAGAGCCGCGCGCCGCAGTACTTGCAGAACGCGGCATCGGCGTCGTGCCCCTCCGCCGCACACTGAACGCAGACCTGCGTGCTGAGATGCTTCCGGCGCGCGCCGGCGATCTCGACCGTAACGATCCCGGTCGGCACAGCAATGATAGCGTAGCCGGTGATCATGACGATCGAGGCGAGTACCCGACCGAGCACGGTGGCCGGCGCGATATCCCCGTAGCCGACCGTGGTCATCGTCACAATCGCCCAGTAGATGCTCTCAGGGATGTTGGTGAAGCCGTGCTCCTCGCCCTCGATCAGATACATCAGGGCACCGACGATGAGCACCAGCGTGAGCACGGCGCCCACAAAGACGACGATCTTGCGCGTGCTCGCACGCAGCGCCGCGCGCAGTATCTGCGCCTCGCCGACGAAGTGCACGAGCTTGAGCACTCGGAACACGCGCAGCAGCCGTATCGCGCGGATGACGATCAGCGACTGGGCGCCAGCGATGATCACGCTGAGGTACGTGGGCACGATGGCCAGGAAATCAACGACGCCGAAGAAGCTGAGCGCGTAGCGCAGCGGCCTCCCGACGCAGATCAAGCGCAGCACGTACTCGATGGTGAAGAGCAGGGTGAAGGCCCACTCGATGCCGCGCAGCAGAGTGCCGTAGTCTGCGCGGACCCCTGCGACGCTCTCGAGCAGCACGGCCACAACGCTCAGCACGATGGCGAGCAGCAGAGCGACATCGAAGGCCTTACCGCCGGGCGTGTCGGCCTCGAAGATGACCTCGTGCATCTTCAGCCGCCAAACTGCGATGGAAGACGTCGTCTCCGACATAGGCAAGTCTCGCTAGTCGTGTACGATCGGAGCGAAGCGGCTATCCGGACTCCCCTGGTTCCAGCAGCGCCGTCAGCAGCTCTACGGGATGGATGATATCGACGGGGAGTCGACGTATGAGAGCGCCGGCGCCGATCTGCATCAAGCACCCCGGGTTACCCGTCGCCAGTGCGCCCACGCCAGCTTCCTTGAGCTCGGCCAGCTTCCGCCGCAACAGCTCCTGGGAGAGCTCAGGCCGCGCCAGCCCATAGATCCCAGCAGCGCCGCAGCAGCGATCGGAGCGCGGCAGCTCGACCACCTCAAGTCCGGGAACGCGAGCGAGCAACGCGAGCGGCGGTTCGCTGATCCGCTGGGCATGCAACAAGTGGCACGGCGCGTCGTAGCCGATGCGACGCTCCAGCGGTGCGAAGCGCCGCACCGGTCGCTCGATGAGCCACTCATTGACGTCACGCACCAGATTCGAGACGCGGTCCGCTCGCTTGCGATAGACCGGGTCATCGCGCAACCACTCGCCATAGTCTTTGATCGCGGCGCTGCAGCCGGCCGAGTTGGTGAGCAAGAGCTTTGCCCCGGACCGCTCGAACGCCCGGATAACGCGGCGCGCCAGCGCGCGCGCCTCCTCCAGCTCGCCGGCGTGAGCGTGCAGCGCACCACAGCACAGACCGGCCGGAAGGTTCACCGTCATCGCGCCGTGAGCACGAACGAGGCGCTCGGTCGCCCGGTTCACATAGCCGTAGAGCCCCGACATCACGCAGCCTTCCAGAAGCGCCACGAGATCCTGATCCGGCGGCGTGCCCGCGCCGGCCACGGGCGCGCGTCGCAGCGACCGGCCGACACGCCGGCGGCGTCGGCGGATCCCGCGTAGCTCTCCCTTGGCGCGTCGTGCCGTGGCGGCCAGCATCGCCATGGCGAAGCGCAGACGTCCCGGCGTCCCAGCACGCCGACCGGCCCGAGCGATGAGTAGAGGCAGACGGGTCGCTCGCACGAGCCGCAGCAGCGCCCAGAGGAGGTTCTGGAGCCAGCGGTTCGCGAACAGTTTGAGACTCAGGCGCGCCCCGCGGTCCAGCGCGCCGCCCGCTGCGGCCCGGGCCTCCCGGGCGTGCTCGAGCACGTAGCCGTAGCGGACGCCGGACGGGCAGACCGGCTCGCAGGCACGGCAGCCGAGGCACTGGTCCAAGTGGAGGGCGAACGACCGGTCGCTCGCTTGCAGCCGGCGCTCCGCGACGGCGCGCATCAAGTAGAGGCGCCCGCGGGGAGAGTCCCTTTCATCACCCAGCAGCTCGTACGTGGGACAGGCAGCCAGACAGAAACCGCAGTGAACGCAGGTGAGCAGGTCGTCGACCTGGGACGCCAGCGGTTGTCCCTCAACGCGGGGCCGGATCATCGCAGAAAGCCAGTCAACAGTCGAAGCGCACCCTTTAGACGGCGCAACGGTCCGCGGCCGTGCCGCATGGCGAGCAACGCCTGGGCTGTCCCTTCGCCGCTGCCGCCCTCTTCGAACCAGTACGGCTCGCGCTTGAGCGTCACGCGATCCTCCACCCACGACCTGGGTCGCGTGAACTCGCGCAAGCCCTCGACGCCGTGCACGCGCCCGAAGCCGCTGTGACGCACACCGCCGAACGGCAGATCGGACATCAGGTAGTTGATCAGATGGTCGTTGATGAGCACGGTGCCGGCGTTGAGCCGGGCGGCGATACGTCGGGCCTTGCCGTGATCGCGGCTCCAGACGCTGGCGTCGAGCCCGTAGCCGCCGTCGTTCGACAACCGCACCGCCTCCTCCTCGTCGGCGACCCGCATGATCGGCAGGACCGGACCGAACGTCTCGTCGCGCATCAGCTCCATGCTGTGATCTACTTCAGTGACGACCGTCGGCTGGAAGAAATGACCCGGGCCGGCGATAGCGCGACCGCCGAGCCGCACGCGGGCGCCGCGGGACTCCGCATCCTGGATGTGGCGCTCGATTTTCTCGACCTGGAAGGGCGCGATCAGGGAACCGATCATCGCCTCGGGCTCATCGCTGGTGCGCACGCGCCGGGCCTCGGCGATCACGGCCTGCACGAACTCCTCGTAGACCGAGCCCACCACGTAGACGCGCTCGACCGACATGCAGACCTCACCGCAGCCGTAGAACGCAGCCCAGACGGCGCCGCGCGCCGCACGCTCGATGTCGGCGTCAGCGCAGACGATCATGGCATCCTTGCCACCCAGCTCCAGCACGACCGGGGTGAGCGACTCGGCCGCCGACGCCATCACTTTCTTGCCCGTCTCTACGGAGCCGACGAAAACGATCTTGTCCACGCCCGCCTGGATGAGCGCGGCTCCGGTGCCACCATCTCCGGTCGCGACGCCCACCAGATCGGCGAGCCCTGTGGCCTCCGCGACCAGCTCGCCCACGCGCAGTCCGGTGAGTGGCGTGTACTCCGAAGGCTTCAGGACCACCGCATTCCCCGCAGCGATAGCGGCGGCCACGGTGCCCATGCCGATGACGAACGGGTAGTTCCAGGGCGTGATGGCGCCGACGACGCCATGGGGCTCGTAGCTGACCTGGGCACGGCGGTGCGAGACCCACCCGGTACCGGCACGTCGTGGACGCAACACTTTCGGAGCTTTGGCCGCAAGGTAGGCCAACTGATCGGCTGCCCCCGCCGCCTCGATCAGCGCTTCGCCCATCACCTTGCCGGTCTCGGACCGCACGAGAGCCGCGATCTCGTCGGCACGATCCGCAAGCAGACGGCGCAGTCGGCGCAGCGCCCTGGCTCGCTCGCGGACGGAGCGGCGCGACCACTCGCCCTGCGCCTTTCGCGCCGCCGCGACCAGCCCGCGCAGCTCGGCGAGGCCCATGATCGGGACATCGCCGATCTCCGCGCCCGTCAGCGGGTTCCTGCAGGCAAGTCGCGCCCCCCGGCGGTCCGCCATGGTCTCCATGCGATCCCTCGGATCGGTCCGCGGTCAGGGTCCGCCGCCGGGCGCGCCGGTGGAGGAATGCGAGTGCACGAGCCGCCATAGCGGCAGGTGGCCCACGCCGTGACCCCGGACAGTCGAACGGTGATATCCTCGAACTGGAGCTGGCGCCGGGTCAGCGCCGCGATCTCAGGGAGCAGATGCTGATCGCGGTACTGTAGCCAGCCCTGATCGAGGCGGCCGTCTTCGTACACCGTCACGCTTTCGTGGTAGATGGTGTCGAGCGGTGCCAGGTCGCCAGTCTGGAAGGCGAGGGCGAAGGCCTCGATCGCCTTACGGACGCGCGCCGTATCGGCCTCGGGCGGCTCACCGCTCGGCGTACGCACGTCAGCGCGCTCGATGGTGCAACCGCCGACGAATACCACGGCCGCCGCCAGCGCGACCAGATAAGGACGTACGAATCCCACCATAAGCCGTTGAAAGGGTTTAGCGCCTCAGCCCCCCGGACCCACCCACGCCATGCCGTCTGGCTCGTCGCCGGCCGAGAGCGTCGTCAACTCCTCGAAGCGCTCGAGATCGACCACCGTCAGCAGGTCGTCGAACGTGTTGGCGACGTAGGCGACCGCGCCGTCGGGCCGGATCTCGATGCCGACGGGCATGCGGCCCACCGCCAGCGTGCGGCCGGGCGTCAAGTCCCCGATGGAGATCTCGAGCAGACTATTGGCCTGGGCCTGGCTCACCAGCGCGCGCTTCCCGTCGGGCGTAACCTCGACACGGATGGGGAAGCCGCCGATCTCGATGCTGTGGATGATGCTGTCGCCGTCGGTATCGATCACCGTGAACGTCCCGGCTGCGCGGTTGGTGACGAGCACGTA
>JBDHKG010000107.1:0-11014 GCA_039586495.1 Gemmatimonadota bacterium
GATCGAGTTGTCCACCAGCATCCCGACGCCCAGCGCCAGGCCGCCCAGGCTCATGATGTTGAGGCTCGCACCGAACAGGTAGAGCAGCGCGAAGGTGAGGATCACGCTGATCGGGATCGACAGCGAGATCGCCACCGGGTAGCGGGCGTCGTGCAGAAACAGGAAGAGAACGAGGAAAGCGAGCACGCCTCCCAGCGCCAGCGCCTGCACTACGTTGGAGATCGCGTCACGGATGAACCCCGACTGCGACGACGCGACGGCCAGCTCCACGTCCGGATATTCCTCGCGCAGCAGGTCGAGCACTTCGTCCACCCGCTCCGCCACCTGCACCGCGTTGGCGCCTGCCTCCTTATATAAGAGCAGACCCACCGACTCGCGGCCGTTGTAGCGGGCGATCGTCTCGCGATCCGCGAAGGCGTCCTCCACCGCCGCCACGTCCCGCAGCAGCACCACCGACCCGCCCTCACCGCGCCCCACCACCGTCTCGCCGATCTCCTCCACCGTCTGGAACTCGCCCAGCGCGCGCAGCGCGTAGCGGTAGCGGCCCCGCCGGATCGTGCCGCCCGGCGCGCTGTAGTTCGCCGCGTCCAACGCCAGCGAGACCTGGTCGATCGTCACCCCGAGTGCCTCCAGCCGGCCCGGATCCACCGCTACGTGGATCTCACGCTCAAGACCGCCGGCCACCGCGGCTTGCGCCACACCGTCGATCTGCTCCAGCCGCCGCTTGAAGACGTTCTCCGACAGCTCCTTCAGCTGCCACAGGTCGGTGCTCTCCGATGTCGCCGCCAGCGTCATCACCGGCTCGCTCGTGGGATCCGAACGCAGGATCGTCGGGCGCGTCGCCCGCTCCGGCAGATCGTAGCGGACGTTGTCCAGACGCTCCCGCACGTTCAGCGTCGCGTAGTCCATGTCGGTGCCCCAGAGGAACTGGAGCTGGACCTGCGAGGCGCCCTCGCGGCTGATCGAGTTGACGGACTTCACACCCGGCACGCGCGAGACGGCGCCCTCTATGCGCTCGCTGATGCCTCAGGGTACTGGGTCCAGATCGTGAGCGTGGGAAACGCGACGTCCGGCAGCAGGTCCACCGGCAGCCGAGTGAAGGCGATGACGCCCAGCAGGACGATGGCAAGGAACGCCATCGCGGTGGCCACGGGCCGTCTTATCGAGAGATCCGGCAGCGCCATCGCTTCTTGGTTCGCTTCAGTGGGGGTCCATACCCGGGGCCGCTGCAGGCATCAACGCTGACGGCTCACTGCGGCAGCGCGATCGGTCGGCCCACCGCGCCCTGCTGGGTCGTGGCGTTCTGCAGCTCGATGTAGGTAGCCGCGCCGATCCGATAGCGCTCCGTCTGCAGGCGCACCGATTCCCGCGCCAGCTCCACGTTGCGTGCCTGGAGCCGGAGAGCCTGGTAACCGGAGGCCAATGCGTCGTAGGTGTTACGCACCTCTTTCTCGACTTCCAGCAACCCGGCGACTTTGTCGTGACGCGCTTGCTGTAATCGCGCCGATGCCTGACCCGTCCGCCACTTTTTCTCGAATCCGCTGAACAGCGGCCAACTCAAGCTCAGGCTGAAGTTCTGGCCCGTGTTACGCGGATCGAGCGTGAACATTTCATCTTCCGACCCCAGGCGCTCCGACCGGCTCAGACTGAACGAAAGGGAGACGCTGGGAAGCCAGCTGCCGCGCGCCGACCAGAGGCTGCGGCTCTGGGCGTCGATATCGGCGTCGAGACGCGCCAGCCCCGGGTTCGCACGCCGCGCCAGGACGATCAGGTCATCACGAGTAAGCTGTGAGGGGTCGAACACGAGCGCCGTATCACGCAGCTCGTACGCGACATCCTCCTCCAACCCGGCGAGCTTCGAGAGTTCGCGCCGCGCCGCCTCCGCGGCCAGCTCCGCCCGCAGGGCCCCCAGCTCCTGCTGACCCACCTGGATCTCCGCCTGCAGGACATCGGTCTGCGCCACCGCCGCGATGCGGAAGCGCGCCTGCGTGATCTCCAGATCGCGCTGCCGCGCCGCCAACAGATCCCGGGCCAGCCGCGCCAGCTCCTGTTGCTTCAGCGCCTCGAAGTACTGCGTCTCCAGCTGCGACTCCAGCTGCACCAGCCGCGCCACCGCCCCCAGGTCCGCCGCCCGCGCCCGCGCGTTGGCGGCCCCGATGTCGAAGAACTGGCGGCCGCCCTCGAACACCGTCCAGTTGAAGGCGAGCGACTGGTAGACCGACTTCGAGACATCGGTGACCGGTGGGTCCACCTCCTTCGTCTGCCCGATCGGATCGACGTAGGTACGCGTCGTGAACTCGTTACGACCGAAGCTGGCCTGCAGCGTCGCCGTCGGCAGCAGGCTGCCCCAAGCGCTCCAGACCTCTTCGCCTGCCGCGTCGGCGGCAGCGAGCGCGGCACGATACTCGGGACTGTTCCGACGCAACAGCGACCGCGCGCCCGCCAGCGTGAGCACCGTGTCCGGAGCCTGCGCGACCAGCGGCGTCGCGACGAATAGGCCGGCCGCAAGGCACAGCAGCGGCGCGGCCCGATAAGCTACTTTACGCATCGTCAAGCAGAAGTCGTTCGGTGATGTTGCCTCAGCCCTGCTCCTCCTCGCCCTCAACGATCCTGACCCGCGCGTCGTGGATGAGAGTATAGTGGCCCTCGGTGAGCACCAGTTGGCCCGGCTCCAGCATGGTCGTACCCTCGCCCGGCACGATCTCCGCGAACTGCTGGTTCTCAAGACCCGTGGTCACGTAGGTCCACTTGGCCAGACCCTGCGTCGAGTTCGGCGCGTCTGGCTCGAACACGAAGAGCAGCGTCCGGTTGTCACGCTCGAGGACCGCCTCGCGCGGCACCATGATCCGGTTCGCGAAGAGCCGGGCCGCGATCCGCACCCGCGCGTACATCCCTGGCTTCACCGCGCCGTCGGGGTTCGGCAGCACCACCGTCACCCGCGCCGCCCGCGTCCGCGGATCGATCACCGGATTGATGGAGGCGACTCGCCCGGTGAGCACGGTGTCCGGGAAGGCCGAGAGCGTCACACGCGCCGCGCGCCCCTCCTCCAAGTAGCGAACCTCCGTCTCCAGCGCCTGCACCTCGATCTTGATCCGCGAGATGTCGACGACCTCCGCGACCGAGTCGCGCTGCTGCACGCGCTGACCCGGCACGATCGCCAGGTTGGCCACGGCACCCGAGAAGGGCGCCCGTACCGTGGCGCGCCGCACGTTCAGCTCCGCCTCGCGCACCCCCACCTCCGCCTCGGACAGCCCGCTCCTCGCGCGCGCCATACGGCGGCGCTCCGCCCGCAGCTCCACGTCCTCGATATCCTCGTCGAACAGCGTCAGCTCCGCGAACGTAGCCTCCGCCCGCTCCAAGGCGGCGCGTGCCCTCTCCAGCTCGAAGCCGTAGCGCTCCGGATCGATGCGGGCGAGGACCTGGCCCTGGCGCACGAAGTCGCCTTCCTTGACGTAGATCTCCGTCACCGGGCCTTCCACCTCCGCGGCGAGAAGCGTGCGAGCGAACGCCTGTGCCTGCCCGGCGGCGGACACGCTCATCACCAGCGTGTCCCGCACCACCGGCGCGGCGCTCACCGGGATGGCAATCTCGGTGCCGAAGGCCTCCGCCGACTCGACCTCGGCCTGTTCCTCGTCCGTTCTGGCAGCGGCGCCCGGCTCGTCCTCCGCCTGCAGGGCACGGAGTCGCAGGTAGATCCCGCCCAAGGCAGCACAAAGGACAATGGCTGCTGACGCGATGGCGAGTGTGCGACGGCTGAATCCCATAGCAAGAGCTCTTGTCAACGCGGTCACTTCTCTACGGCTTCACACCTAAAGTGACCTCACGCATTTAGATGCGCCAGTAAGCCCGGAGGTCGCACCCGCTGATCCCCCTGAGACTGCTCCGTCAACGGGGCGTCAACGGGCGATGCGTCGACGCCCGCAGCTGACCTGGCAGGCCCGTACGGGAGACCTCGGCCCGACCGCTGCGAGCGCAGCGCAATGTGCGGCGCAATATACGCTCTGCGGCGTCCCTTCAGCTGCGAAGCTCAGCTCGGCACACGGGCGCTTAACCCTACGTGAACGAGGCGTTTGAGGTTTTGTTGCGTGCCGGCGCCTGCCTGCGGCCTTCGGCGAGCGCCGCGCGCCAAGGTGTGGTTGACTCAGGCAGGCAGGACGGCCGGCGCTAGTCCTCCACGAACAGCGCCGGATCCACCGCCTCGCCGTTTACCCAGACCTCGAAGTGCAGATGCGGACCCGTCGCCTTGCCGGTCGTGCCTTGAGTGCCCAGCGCGTCTCCCAGCGACACTCGTTGCCCGTGCCTGCGCGTCGCCCGAGGTGACGAGCCGTACCACCCGCCTTACACCCAACCTGCGCCTCCACCGCTCCGCCACGACGAACACACGCGGGCCCGGGATCACTCCCCCACGATCTGAAGGATGAGGCGCCGCGAGCGCGGCCGATTGTCGAAGTCGCAGTAGGTGATCTGCTGCCAGGTCCCCAGGCTGAGCTCCCCATCCACGAACGGCACCGTGAGCGAGGGCCCCAACAGCGCCGCCCGCACGTGCGAGTGGCCGTTGCCATCTCCCCAGCGCCGGTTGTGGGCGTAGTCCCGATCGGGTGGCACGACCTCGTCGAACACGCGCTTCAGGTCGGACAGCGCACCCGACTCGTACTCGATCGTCGTGAGC
This sequence comes from Gemmatimonadota bacterium, assembly GCA_039586495.1. Taxonomy (GTDB): domain Bacteria; phylum Gemmatimonadota; class Gemmatimonadetes; order Palauibacterales; family KS3-K002. Next base: position 4,670 of record JBDHKG010000107.1, read on the forward strand.
GCGCTGGTCGATCCGGGGCAGAAGATGGTGACGATGCCGGAGCTGACTCCGCTGTCTCTCACCTTCGCGGCCACGTCACCCGTGATGTCATGCATGTCGGCGTGGCCACGCGTCTCGAGCTCGATCGTATCGGTGATAACCACGGCGCTACTTCATCTCCTGCAAATGCTCCAGCGGTATCGTGAGCCCCATGATGTTCCAGCCCGCGTCCACGTAGACCACCTCGCCGGTCACTCCGCGGCTCCAGTCGCCCAGCAGCCACAGAGTCGTGTTGCCCACATCCTCCGTCGTGATCAGCGTGCGCAAGGGTGACGCCTTCTCCGAGTAGCTGAGGATCTCCTTGAAGCCGCCGATGCCCGATGCGGCCAACGTCTTGATCGGGCCGGCCGAGATCGCGTTCACGCGGATGCCCTTCGGTCCCAGGTCGGAGGCCAGGTAGCGCACGCACGCCTCCAGCGCCGCCTTCGCCACGCCCATTACGTTGTACCGCGGCGCGACCTTCACCGAGCCGTAGTAGGTCAGCGTGAGGATCGAGCCACCGCTCGGCATCAACGGCTCCGCCGCCCGCGTCAGCGCCACCAGCGAATAGGCGCTCACGTCCAACGCCAGCTTGAAGCCATCCCGGCTCGTGTCCACGAAGCGACCCTGGAGATCGCGCCGGTCGGCGTAGGCGATGGAGTGCACCAGCGCGTCGATCGTCCCGTGCGTTTCCTTCACCTTCGCGAAGACCCGCTCGATGGCCGAATCATCCGTGACGTCGCATTCCTCGACCAGCTTGGCGCCGACGCTCTCCGCCAGCGGCCGAACCCGCTTCTCCAGCGGCGGCGCGCCATAGCTGAACGCCAGCTCGCAACCCTCGCGGTGCAGCGCCTCGGCAATCCCCCAGGCGATCGAGCGGTCGTTCGCCACGCCGAAGATCAACGCCGTCTTGCCATCGAACAGCCCCATGCGGGTCCCTCCTCGCCCGGCACTTCGCTTCTGCTCCCAGACGTCGCAATCTAATGCAGGCACCTGACCAGGGTCAGCTCCCTGGCCCCGGACCACGACCGCTTGACGCGCCGGCCGTCGCCTGCCTATGAAAGCGAGCATGATGGCGAGTTTCCGATACGGCGCCAACCCACCTGCGGGAGCGACAGCGTGAAGCGCTGCGACTGGGCCACGACCGAGCTGTCCATCGCCTACCACGACCTCGTGTGGGGCGTCCCCCAGCACGATGACCGTACCCTGTTCGAGTTCCTCATCCTGGAGGGCGCCCAGGCGGGCCTGAGTTGGGAGACGATCCTCAGGAAGCGCGAGAACTACCGGGCGGCTTTCGATGACTTCGACGCCAGCGCAATCGCCCGCTACGACCAGCGCAAGGTGGAGCAACTGCTCGCCGACCCCGGCATCGTTCGCAACCGGCTCAAGCTGGCGGCGGCGATTCAGAACGCGAGGGCGTTCCTCGATGTACAGGCCGAGTTCGGGAGCTTCGACGCCTACATCTGGCGTTTCGTGGACGGCCGGCCGAAGAAGAACGCCTGGCGAAGCCTGAAGGAGCTACCCGCGCAGACGCCGGAGTCGAGAACGATGAGCAAGGACCTGCTGAAGCGCGGCTTCAAGTTCGTCGGCCCCACCATCTGCTACGCCTTTATGCAGGCCGTGGGGATGGTCAACGACCACATCGTCCACTGCTACCGCTACGACGAGGTCGGTTGAGGCGCCTGTTCTGCAGCCACCTTCTCGGAGTAGCTGAGGATCAGGGACGTCGCGCGGCGCGAACGCGCTCCGGAGAAATGCTGTAACTCTCCTTGTTGATCACTGGGCCCACCCCACCACATATTGTAGGCTAATCCTACACAGGTGGGACAGGCTCTGGGTGCTCTGACCACTCGGGTCCCGGGAATTCTGGCCATGTCGCCTCGCGGCAAACAGGCCTTACTTGCATCGGCGTGCAGCTCCAAACTGCCACCTCGTCTAGGAATCCCCACCTCCCAACCGCTAACGCCAACAATTAGCTCGACGAGGCCGCTGCGTACTGCAGGCCCGTCGACAGCTTCCGTTCACTGAACCGAAGGAGGCAACCCATGGTCGAAGTGCGAGAGGCGAGATACAAGACGCCCTTCCTGGTTCTCGCCGTGCTGTTCATCCTCTGGGGCATGTTCGGCGCTGCGGACCTGCCGAACATCCCCTACGCCGGGTATCTCACCGACGGCAACAACACGGTGATCCGGGTCGAGCCGAGCAGTCCCGCCGAGGCCGCAGGGCTGCAGATCGGGGACTATATCACCAGCATCGCTGGCATCTCCGTCGAAGACTCCCGGGCCCTCGCACGACTGCAGCGCCCGGAGGTCGGTGATACGCGCACGTTGAACGTCGAGCAGCGCGCCGAGACGGAGTTGGCCGCGAGACCGGAAGGCCCGCCGTCCGGGAGCGTCGAGCTAACCTATTTGGCTCAGCCCAGCCGAGATCTGCTGCTGGGCATCGCGGACATCTTCATCGGTCTCTGCTTTGTGGTCTTTGGGCTGGGAGCCTACCTGAGAGCGCCCAGCCGGAGCGCCACGTTGCTCGCGCTCACCGGTCTCTGCCTGGGGATAGCGTTCTTCGCTGGGCCATACCTGCAGTCCTTCACGCTGCGCACCATCGCAGCCGCTCTCCAGTTCGTCATCATTATCTTCGGCTTCGCCTTCCTACTCCATTTCATGCTGGAGTTCCCGGAGCCGAAGGCGCTGCTCGCGAAGAAGCACACGACCAAAGTGCTCTACGCACCCGCGCTGCTGATCGCGCTCTTCGCGCTCTTCCTGGTCATCCTACAGCCTGCCGCGACCAGCACCCTCAATGTGCTTACCAGGTCGCTGCTCGGGCTCTTCATCGTCGTCTACTTCGGCCTCGCGCTCTGGGCGATGATACACAGCTACGTCAGAGCCAGCCCCAGGCAGCGCTCCGGCTACGGGCTGAACTTCATGCTCGCCGGCGTGATCATCGGTCTTCTGCCGGTCACGATCGGGACGCTGCTGGGCGTGCTCGCGCCGCGCGTCGTGCTGCCGGGCTACAACTTCTACTTCCTGACGTTGGTGCTGATTCCGATCGCACTGGCGACCGCCGTCCTGAAGAGCGAGACGGCGCCGGTAACCGCTCCGGTCATGTAGCCAGAGTAGGCAACCCCTCACACCCCCAGGGCGGCGGCCGACCCGCCGCCCTGGTTCACGTCAGAGCCCAGACCGGTTCGCCGCCGGTAGCGCTCGACCCAAGGTTGTTGCTGCGGCCCCCGCTCTTCCACATATTGCGCTTCGATCCCAAGGGGACTGGCAGCTTTTCCCTTCAATCGCCCGAGTTGATTGCCCCCTCGATACGGCCGGCGACGCCGCGGCCCGTCGATAGCTCGTGCGAGTCGATCCTATGGGCGCGCCCAACGTCCCGATCCGGAGGAGAGTCCGTATGGCTCCGATCAACCTGACCGTGAACGGTGAAAGTCACACGGTGAACGTGAGCCCCGACACCCCGCTGCTCTGGGTGCTGAGGGATACCCTCGCGCTCACCGGCACCAAGTACGGCTGCGGGATCGGCCAGTGCCGCGCCTGCACCGTGCACATCGACGGTAGCCCCGTCCCCTCCTGCTCGATCCCGGTGTCCAGCGCCGCCGACCGACAGGTCACCACCATCGAGGGCCTCAACGGCGACCTCGGCCGGGTGCTGAAGGACGCCTGGATCGCCGAGCAGGTGCCCCAGTGCGGCTATTGCCAGCCGGGTCAGATCATGGGAGCGGCGGCGCTGCTCGCGCGGACGCCGAGCCCGACCGACGCCGACATCGACGAGGCGATGTCCCCGCACCTCTGCCGCTGCGGCACCTACCAGCGCATCCGCCGCGCCATCCATCGCGCCGCGCAGGAGGTGTGACATGACAACGATCACGAAGGTCAGCCGACGCGAGTTCCTGAAGGTCACCGGTGTCGCCGGGACCGGCCTGGTCCTCGGCTTCCACCTCCCCCTCGCCGGCTGCGCGGGCGAGGAGGTCAGCGCATCAGTCGACGGGTTCATGCCGAACGCCTGGCTGCGCGTCGATCCCGATGGAGAGGTGACCCTCTGGGTGCACCGGCCCGACATGGGGCAGGGGCCCCGTACTTCGCTCCCCATGATCCTGGCCGACGAGCTGGAGGTCGAATGGCCGAAGTTCAAGCGCCAGCAGGCAGACGCCTCCACGCTATACGGGTCGCAGACGTCCGGCGGCAGTACCTCGGTATTTACGTCCTGGCAGCCGCTGCGCCAGGCGGGCGCGACGGCCCGTGCCATGCTCATCGCCGCCGCAGCCTCGGAGTGGCGCGTGGATCCGAGCAGCTGCCGCGCGTCGCAGAGCAAGGTCGTTCACGAGCCCAGCGGGCGTACGCTCGGATACGGTGAACTGGCGGAGAAAGCGGCGGCCCTGTCGGTGCCCGACGATCCGCGCCTCAAGGATCCCGAGGACTTCTGCTACATCGGAAAGCCCCTGCCACAGCTCGACCACCCCGCCCGCGTCGAGGGCAAGGCCACCGTCGGCTTGGACGTGAAGGTGCCGGGCATGCTCTACGCCTGTGTGGCTCGCTGCCCGGTCTACGGCGGCAGCGTCGAGAGCTACGACGATGCCGCGGCGAAGGCCGTGAACGGCGTACGTGACGTCGTCGAGGTTGAGACCGGCGTCGCCGTCGTCGCCGACAGCACCTGGGCCGCCATGAAGGGCCGGCAGGCGTTGAACTGCCAGTTCGACCCCGGCCCGAACGCTGATCTTAGCTCTGCCAGCATCGCGAGGCTGTTCGATGAGCGCCAGCGTCAGCGGGGCATCGCGACCCGCGATGACGGCGATCCCGACGCCGCCCTGGCGTCCGCGGCGCGCAGACTCGAGGCGGTCTACGAGGTTCCCTACCTCTCTCACGCGCCCCTGGAGCCGATGAACTGCACGGCCGATGTGCGCGAGGATCGCTGCGAGATCTGGGCGCCGACCCAGGCACCGCAGTGGGCTCATCGGGCCGTGGCTGAGACCCTCGGCCTGCCGCTGGAGAGCATCGCGCTGCACGTCACCTTCAGTGGCGGCGGCTTCGGGCGACGGCTGATGCCCGACTTCGTGGTCGAAGCCGTACATGTCTCGAAGGCCGTGGGCGCACCGGTCAAGGTCGCCTGGACCCGTGAGGACGACATGCACCACGACTGGTATCGGCCCGCCAGCCGCCACCTGATGAGCGGCGGCCTCGATGCGTCCGGGCGCGTGGTGGCCTGGAAGCACCGGGTCGTGGCCCCTTCAATCGCCGCGGTGCTGAGCGGCGCCAACGAGCAGCAGGCAGCAGGCGAGGCGACGACCGGTGCGGCCAATCTGCCCTACGTCATCCCTAACATCCGCGTCGACTACTGCATGGCCAGCACCGCCGTGCCGGTCGGCTATTGGCGATCGGTCTACAACTCGCAGACCCCGTTCCCCAACGAGTGCTTCCTGGACGAGCTGGCCCACGCCGCCGGGAAGGATCCCTACGAGTTCCGCACGGAGCTCTTGCAGGACCAGCCGCGGCACAGAGGCGTGCTCGAGCTGGCCGCGCAGAAGGCGGGTTGGGGCGAGCCGCTGCCAGCGAGCCGCTATCGCGGCCTCGCCGTCCACTACTGTTTCCGAAGCTACGTGGCCGAAGTAGCCGAAGTCTCGGTGAACGACGACGGCACCGTCAAGGTGCACCGTGTCGTCGCCGCGGTGGACTGCGGGATCGTGGTCAACCCGGACAACCTGGCCGCGCAGGTCGAGGGTGGCATCGTCCTCGGTCTCACCGCCGCGCTCAAGGGTGCCATCACCATCGAGGGCGGCCGCGTGGTGCAGAGCAACTTCCACGACTACCCGCTGCTCACCATCGACGAGATGCCGAAGGTGGAAGTCCACATCGTGCCGAGCAGCGAGGCTCCCACCGGTATCGGCGAGCCCGGCCTCAAGCGGATCCGGCGGCTGCCGATCAGGCCCGAGGATTTGAGGAGAGCTTAAGACCCGTCACCCCGAGCCAGGCCGCGCGCCCCACAGGCCGGCCTGGCTCAGGCATCCGTAGTGCGGCTCAGCGCCGCCGCGTCACACGGTAACAGACCACCGCCGCCTGGCCCGACAGCTCCCGCATCACTCCACACGCACGGTCGCCGCGCACATCCTCCAGCTCCACCGGCTGCGGCAGGTACAGCGGGCCCAGGAAACGCCCCTGCTCATCGAAGATGTCGCGGCGCGTTCGCTCGCCCACGTAGACGTCTGCCCACAGGCGGCCCTCTCCGTCCAGCAGGATATCGTCGATAGCCGGGACCACCGGCGCAAACGGCACCATCTCCAGCGCCTCCCGCGGCAATCCGGCCGGACCCTGCGCGAGTTGCCCCAGCACG
>JBDHKG010000108.1:0-13621 GCA_039586495.1 Gemmatimonadota bacterium
AGTCAACTGATCCACCGTCTCCTGCATGCGCTGGACGTCCGCCACCAACAGCGCGTTCTGCTGTTCGAGCCGAGAGGCCCTGGCGAGGTCACCCAGCTTGAGGATCAGCCCGGCGGAGGCCAGGAGGATGAAGAGAAGCAGACCAGCGAGTCCTGCGCTGGCAAAGCGGAGCAAACGCCGGGATATCTGCAGCGTATGGGCCGGCTGCGACGGGTCGCTGATTACCAGCAACGTCAGGCGGTGTCGTTCCATACGCGCACGGGTCCGTGAGGTCCGTTGTTGAAGCGCGCCCATCGGTGACTCCCTTGGCCGTCCCCGCCGCAAGTGACACCCGTCCCCTGCGGGGAAGACAGCTTGCCGATGGAGGAGGGGCGGCGGCCACGTTAATAGCTAATCGGGGGAGTGTCAAGCTGCCGCGCCGCTAGTCAGAGGGTGCAAGGTTCGTTCCCGGGCGAGGTATGGCAGCTAAGTCACAATACTATAACGAATTAGGCGATGTGGTCAGCATCCGCACACCTTCGGCAAATCGGTAATAATTTCACCGCGACCGGACCGGTTTGACCGAATCGCCGGCGCCCGCCCAGTTGCGCCCCGGGGGGTGGGTCGGCACTATGGTAGTGCCCTGTGTGACCAGTCGAGAGGTGCAGAGGCGCCGGCCGCGGGCCGGCACTGACCGGAGTGGCGAGTTGCTGGGACTATACATCCTCGCCGCTATGCTCGGGGGCGGACTGCTTCTGTTCTCGGTCCTGAGCGGCGCTCATCATGATGTAGGTGATGTGGACGCATCCGGGCTGCACGCCGACCTGTCCGGAGTGGATGCGGACGTGTCCGGCGTCGACGTGCACGCCGATCATGACATCCACGTGGCCCATGACGCTGCGGGCGAGCTCGTGCTGGGTCTTTTCCGGCCGCGCAACATCATCTTCTTTCTCACCGCGTTCGGCTTCACGGGGACGCTTCTTACCCTGTTCGGCAATCCAGCCAATCTGACGTTCGTGCTCTCGCTGGGGATGGGTGCAGGCGCGATGCTGCTCACGCACTCGCTGTTCACCTGGCTGAGACGGAGCGAGATCGGGATTGACGCGCTGAGCGAGCGGGAGATCGAGGGGTGCACGGCGCGGGTCGTGCTGCCGCTGTCGCCGGGGGGACGGGGCCGAGTCGCGTGTATGATCGCCGATCGTGAGCATTATATCACCGCACGTCTGGCCGCGGACGTCAGTGAGTCAGTGGCTGCGGGTAGCGAAGTGGTGATTCTGCATGTCGAGGATGGGGTTGCGGAGGTGGTCCCCTTCGATGTGCTGGAACTTCCACCTCCAGAAAGGTGAGGTAGCCGCGTGGATGCGGACACTGCTTTGGTTCTAGGTGTAGTCGGCCTGGGGGTGTTGACCGCCCTCATCTATACGGTCAGGTCGCTCATCGTGATTTGCAAGCCGAACGAGATGGTGGTGGTCACGGGGCGTAAGCGTCTTACCGCTGACGGTCGCCGGGCGGGCTACCGGCTGTTGCACGGCGGTCGGACGATGCGGGTGCCGATCATCGAGCGCGTGTCCAGGATCGACCTCGGCACGTTGCCGATTGAAGTGGTGGTGAAGAACGCTTACTCGAAAGGTGGAATCCCGCTCATCGTCCACGGCATCGCGAACGTCAAGATCAGCGCACGCGAGCCCATCTCGCACAACGCTGTGGAGCGGATGCTGGAGAAGCCGTTCGAGGAGATCATGCAGATCGCCAAGGACACGCTCGAGGGCAACCTGCGCGGCGTGCTGGCGACGCTGACGCCCGAGGAGGTGAACGAGGACCGCCTGAAGTTCGCCCATACGCTGATCGAAGAGGCGGACGAGGACATGAAGAAGCTCGGGCTCGAGCTCGACACGATGAAGATCCAGAACGTCACCGACGAGGTGAACTACCTGGACTCGATCGGCCGGCAGCGAACGGCGGAGATCCTGAAGAGGGCGCGGGTCGCCGAGGCGCAGCGCAGCTCGGAGGCGGAGCAGACGGAGGCGGCGGCGCGCCAGGCGGCGAAGGTAGCCCAGATCCAGGCCGATCTGGCCATCGTAGAGGAGAGCAACCGCCTGCGGGTGCGGACGGCCGAGCTCGAGGCCGAAGCCCTGGCCAAAGAGAGGGCGGCGCCGGTGGCCGGTGAGAAGGCGAAGGTGGTGGCCGAGCAGGACATGCAGCAGGAGCGCATCGCGCTGGAGCAGCGGCGCCTGGAGGCGGATGTCCTTCTGCCGGCGCGGGCGGAGCGTGAAGCGATGGAGGAGCGGGCGAAGGGCTCAGCGGCGTCGATCACCGAGGACGGCAGGGCGCGCGTCTTCGTGCTCGATCAGATGATCAAGCTCTACCTCAACGCCGGCACCGAGGCGGAGCGTATCTTCGTCCTCAACATGCTGCCGGAGATCATCCGCGACTTGGCGCAGTCGGTGGACGGTATGGAGATCGACCGTCTTACCGTCATCGACTCGGGCGACCGCGGCACGGGCGTGGCCAGCACGGCCAGTCAGTTTCCGGCTGCAGTCATCAAGCTGACCGAGCAGATCGAGGCGGCGACGGGGGTGAACATCCTCAGCCGTCTAGGGGCGAAGGCGAGCGAGGGCGCCGAGGAGGCAGAGACCGCGCCCTAGTAGGCTGCTAAAAAGAAGGAATGGGGTGCCAGGTCAGCGTCGGGGTCCCCCTCGCGCCACCGCTGGCGTGGGCCCCTGGAAGGCCGTGGCGCCGCGCTTGGCACTTGGGGCTGGCGCCCGCCTAACGGCGGGAGGCCGGCCCGAGGACCACTCCGTCGCTCTGGATCCTGCCTGCGGTCTCCGGAAAGTCGAGCCGGCTCAGGGAATCGACCAGGAAGCTCCCCCTTCCTGAGGGATCGGCGCTCACCAGGCCCGGTAGGTGCTGGAGCGTGGGGCGCAGCAGGGCCTCGACCACCCGCCCCTCACCGTCCACGGCCGCGCAGGCGATCCCGCCGCGGTTCAGCGGCTCCTCCAGGTTGAACGGTCCGTAGGTGAGGAGATTCCCGAGCGAGTAAAGGATGAGCGCCTCACCCTTCCATTCCGCGGCCCGCAGCACGTGCGGTCCATGTCCCACCACGAGGGATGCTCCCGCCTCCGCCGCGGCGCGTGCGAAGGCCACCGAGTTCCCACGATCCTCACCGAGGAAGATCTCGTTCTGGTCAGGCGTCCGCTGAGCCCCACGCCCCTCGGCGCCCATGTGCATCGTCACCACGAGTCGGGGGTAGCGCGCTGCGGCGCGCGAGACGTGGCGGCGAACGGCGTCGAGGTCACGTGGGTCCGGCCCGGCGAGGAAGGGGCTGAACCCGAGGACCGCGAGGGTGTCACCGTCGGGAGTAGGGAGCGGCGTGGGCAGGGTGTCGGCGCCGGTGACACGCACACCCGCCTGGGACAGGTGAGCGGCCGTGGCCGCGAACCCTTCGGGTCCCGCATCCATGGCGTGGTTGTTGGCCACGTTGGCCACGACCGCCGCTGGCGCGGCGAAGCGCGCCAGCGCATCAGCGGCAGCCACGGGCTGGCGAAAGGCATAGCAGCGGGTTGAGCCCGGTCGGCACTTAGCCGGGGCTGGCCCCTCCCCGACGGCGCCTTCGAGGTTCAACAGCACAACGTCCGCGTCCTCCAACAGCGGGCGCAGCGGCGCCAGCAGGGAATCGGGGTGGGGGAACGGGGTGACGGGCTGGCCCAGGCGCGCGGCGGTTCGAGCGGCCCAGAGCGTATCGAGGTTGTTCCCCAACAGTACGTCGCCGCCCGCGCAGACGCGCAGGGTGCGCAGCCTGGCCGCTTCGGGGGCCGCCGGCGCGACGGTGTCGGGCGGTGCGGGGGCCGTAGTGTCGGGAGCCGTTGGCCCTGCCGTGTCAGGTTCGGCCGGTGTAGGGGCGCGCGTCGTGTCCGGCGGCGCCGGCTGGGGCGGCGGCTCGTGGCGTGGCGGCCGCGGCGCGCAGGCGGCGAGGAGCAGGCAGATGACGACCGCTGCGGGTCGAGTATAGCCTGCTCGAACGCCGGGGTCGCCGCGGCGCGCCCGGCGTCGGCCCCCGAGCGTCAGGGAGTCAGCTTTCACTCCTTGGGAAGAGGACCGCCTGCCGCTGCACGTGCCCACCGGCCAGGTCGAGCTCCGGGTAGGCGGCGAGCTGCGAGAGCTCGTCCTGACGGCCGAGGGCCTGCCAGAGCTCGGAGCTCTTGCCGGGCATGAACGGGCTCAGCAGCAGCGCCAGCCGGGCGAGCGTACGCGCCAGGCCGGCGAGGACGGTGTCGAGTCCCGCGCTCCGGGACGGCTCCTTGGCCAGCTTCCAGGGCGCCTTCTCCTCGATGAACACATTGGCGGCGCCCGCCAGCTCCATAGCGGCGGCGATGCCCTGGTGGAGCAGGTAGCCGTCCATCGCCTCGCGGTAGTCTGCCAACGTCTCCTGGGCGCGCCGGTCGAGGTCGGTCTCTTCGCCGCTGGGCACGACCCCATCGCGATACTTGTGAATCATGGCCAGCGCGCGATTCGCCAGGTTGCCCAGGTCGTTGGCGAGCTCGGCGTTGTAGCGGTCGTCGAAACGCTGCCAGGTGAAGTCGGCGTCGCCGTTCCAGGGAACCTCGCGCAGCAGGAAGTAGCGCAGCGGGTCAGGTCCGTGACGCTCGCTGGCGCTTGTCAGGGTCACGGGCACGCCGGCGGACTTGGAGAGCTTGCGGCCCTCCCAATTGATGTAGCCGTGCGCCCACACTGTCTTCGGCAACTCGACCCCGGCCGCCAGCAACATGGCCGGCCAGATGATGCAGTGGTGGCGTGTGATCCCCTTGCCGATCACGTGGAGCTGGGCGGGCCACCAGTCGCTGTGGTGCTTCTCAGGAAAGCCGACGGCCGACAGATAGTTGATGAGCGCGTCGTACCAGACGTAGACGGCATGGTCAGGATCGCCTGGGAAGGGAATACCCCACTCGCGCTGCGGTCGCGAGACCGAGATGTCCTGCAGCCCTTCCGCGAGGACGTTGCGGATCTCGTTGCGGCGGATCTCCGGCTGCACGAACTCAGGGTGCTCGTCGATGTGCTTGAGCAGCGGATCGCGGAAGGCGGACAGCTTGAAGAAGTAGTTGTCCTCCTTGGTCCAGGCGATCTCGCGATCCAGGTGCTCCGGGCAGCGCCCATCGGCCAAGTCCTTCTCCTGCTTGAAGCTCTCGCAGCGCTCGCAGTAGTAGCCTTCGTAAGTACCCTCGAAGATGTAGCCGGCCTGCTTGGTGCGTTCGACCATCTCCACCACGGCGCGGACATGCCGCTCCTCCGTGGTGCGGATGAAGTCGTCGTGGCTGATCCTCAGCCCCTCCCACGCTGCCGAGAAGACGCTCGCCATCTTGTCGACCCAGGCCTGCGGCGAAAGTCCAGCCTCGGCGGCCGGCTGCAAGATGGTCTGTGAGTGCTCATCCATCCCGATGACGAAGTGGACCTCATCCCCGCGGAGCCGCCTGTAGCGAGCGATAGCATCTGCCCCGATCTTCTCGAAGGCGTGGCCCAGGTGAGGGTCGCCGTTTGAGTAGTCTATCGCTGTGGTGATGTAGAATCTGGACAACGTGTCAGAACCTCAGACGCTGCGTGATCTGCGACGCGCTTCGGCCGTCTCGCGCTTCAGATCCTCCAGCCTGATCGTTCGTAGCTCACCGGACGGCTCCTTCAACGTCACACGGTTCACGAAGATATCGACCGACACCACTGTCTCCTCACCCAGCGCAGTGCGCACCTGTCGACCCTCCTTCGGGAAGCGCTTGCGCGCCTGCACATAGAAGTCGTGCTCGTAGCGCAGCGAGCACATCAAGCGACCGCACGCACCTGATATCTGCGAAGGGTTGAGTGAGAGGTTCTGGTCCTTCGCCAGTTGCAACGTCACCGGCTTGAGCTCGGGCAGCCAGTTGGACGAACAGAGCTCACGTCCGCAACGCCCCACTCCATCCAGCCGCTTCGCTTCGTCGCGCACGCCGATCTGCTTGAGCTCGATCCGCGTGCGGTACTTCTTGGCCAGGCTGCGAACCAGCACGCGAAAGTCGACCCGTTTGTCCGCGGTGAAGTAGATGATCAGTTTGTTCCGATCCCACTGCCATTCGGCGTCGCTGATCTTCATCTTCAATGTGTGGTCCAGGACCATACCGCGAACCTGCTGCCGCACGTCGCCTTCCTGGGCGCGCAGGCCGAGCGCGCGCTCGACGTCCACAGGCGCAGCGCGCCGCAGCACCTTCTTGCCCGGCATAGTGTTGGGGTCACAGTCGTCGCAGGCCTGGCACTTCCTCTTTGCCAGTGCGCCTACCGCGCTGACCATGCCCAGGTCTTGCCCACGGTCTGCCTCTACGACCACGTATTCCCGCGCCCGTATCGACGGAGTCACGTGCGCCGTGAAGAACTCGCGCCGCTTACCCTTGAACAGGATTTCGACGAACTGCGGCTCCGGCCCTCTTCGGATGATCCTGTCCGCCGGGGAGGGCAGCGGAGGTGCGGCCCGCTCGGGCGAGCCGCTGCCGTTGCCTTTCGCTTGATCAGCCACCGGCCCACGAACCCAGCTTGCGGTATTTCGAGTAGCGACCCTTGAGGAGCTCCTGCATCGGCTGCTCGCAGAGCTCGTTGAGATGTGGCCTCATCGCTTCCGCCACGATCTCGGCTGTGCGATCCCAGTCCTGGTGGGCGCCGCCCTCGGGCTCTGGCACCACCTCGTCAATCACGCCCAGCTCGTAGAGGTCCGGCGCCGTCAGCCTGAGCGCCGCTGCGGCCTGCGTGCGCGCCTCCTCGGTGTTCTCCCTCCATAGGATAGAGGCGCAGCCCTCAGGGGAGATGACCGAGTAGATCGCGTATTCGAGCATGAGGATGCGGTCGGTGACGCTGAGGCCCAGAGCGCCACCACTGCCGCCTTCGCCAATCACCACGGCGAGGATCGGGGTCTCGATCAGCGACATCTCGAGCAGGTTCCGGGCGATGGCCTCAGCCTGGCCGCGCTCTTCAGCGCCGATCCCCGGGTACGCCGCCGGTGTGTCGATGATGGTGACCACGGGCCGCTTGAACTTCTCCGCCATCCGCATCACGCGCAGGGCTTTGCGGTATCCCTCCGGGTGCATCATGGCGAAGTTACGCTTCAAGTTCTCTTTCGTGCTGCGACCCTTCTGCTGTGCGATCACCATGACGGAGTGGTTGTCGAACCGGGCCCAGCCGCAGACCACAGCCGGGTCGTCACGAAAGGCGCGGTCACCATGAAGCTCGACGAAGTCGGTGAAGATGCGCTCAATCACATCGAGCGCGTGCGGGCGCTGTTGGTGCCGGGCGATCTGCACCCGCTCCATGGGAGTGAGCGCCTTGAAGGTCTCGGCCTGCAACTCCTGCAAACGGGCCTCCAGCTTCCTGAGTTCAGCCTCCACGTCGAGCCCCCCTGCGTCGGCCAGCTCCTTCAGGCGCGCGATCTGGCCCTTGACTTCCCCGATCGAGCGTTCGAATTCGTGATGAGTTGCCATGATCGCGGTTGGGAACGTTACCTACTCGGAACACCGCATAGCTTAGTAAGATAGCAGAACGAAGCTACATGGATAGACGGCAGGGGCTGGCCCCGGCAAGGGCAGCCGGCTCGCCCTAGCGCGGTACCTCCACCAAGCGCACCCGGTGCGTTCCTAATACCGAGCGCAGCTCCGCCAGCACGTCAGGCTCTGGGGTCACGGACAGGGCTCGCGAGCGCAGCCGCGGCGGCTCGTCGACGCCGTTCTGCAGAACCACCTGGATGGCGGCAGGGCCGGGGTGGGCGCGCGCGATCCGGATCGCCTGTTCGAGACGCTTAGCGTCCAGCTCCGCGCCGCCCTCGAGCTCGAGGCAGACGGCAACGCGGCCACTGTTGTAGAGGCTTTCGAGGGGCAGGACCTCGTCGAGGAACAAAGGCGGGTTCCCTTCATCCCGATCCCGGCCTGAAACGCTCCCGCGCAGCAAGACCGGCTTCCCGACCTCGAGTACATCCCGGTGCTTGCTCCAAGCCTCGCGAAAGGCGAGCGCGGTCGCCGTACCGTTGTAGTCCTCGAAGGTTAGGCGTGCCCACTCTGAGCCATCCTTGCGCGAGATCCGGCGCGCGACCTCCGTGACCACGCACGCCACCTCCACCTTCTGTTCGCGTCGCGCGACCAGGTTGCTGGTGTTCGCCCGGCGCGCGTAGAGGTTGACGAGGTCACGGTGGGCGTCGAGGGGGTGGCCCGACACGAAGAAACCGACCAGCTCCTTCTCGCGCGCCAGCTTCTCCGCCTCTGACCATTCGGTAACCTCTGGCAACGGCGGCGCCGGCCGCCCCTTGGGTCCGTCGTCGCTGCCGAAGAGGCTGTGTTGGCCCAGCTCGCGCTCCCGCTGGTGAAGCTGGGCCTCGCGTAGGGTGACCTCTACTGCCTCAGCCATAGCGGCACGGGGGCCGAGCCCGTCGAAGGCGCCGGCTCCGATCAGCGCCTCGACGACACGCTTGTTGTTGAGGCGTAGGTCGACCCGGTTGCAGAAGTCGAAAAGCGAGGTGAAGGGACCGGCCTGTTCGCGGGCGAGGATGATCGAGTCGATGGCCGACTTACCGACGCCGCGAATCGCACCGAGGCCGAAGCGGATCGCGCTGTCGCTGACCACGGTGAACTTGTAGCCTGACTCGTTCACGTGCGGCGGAAGCACCTCCAGGCCTAGGCTGCGGCATTCGCTGATGTAGCCCACCACCTTGTCCGTATTGCCGATCTCTGAGGTCAGCAGCGCGGCCATGAATTCGGCCGGGTAGTGGCGCTTGAGCCAGGCGGTCCGGTAGGAAAGCACGGCGTACGCCGCCGCGTGTGCCTTGTTGAAGCCATAGCGACCGAACGTCTCCAGCAGCGAGGCGACATGCTCAGCGTCGCGTCGGCTGACCTCACGCTTCTGGGCCCGGGCGATGAAGCGGCCGAGTTCCTGCCGGATGAGCACCGGATCCTTCTTGCCCACGGCCTTTCTGAGCACGTCGGCTTCGGCCAGGCTGAAGCCAGCCATCGCGTTGGCCGCCCGCATCACCTGCTCCTGGTACGTGATCACGCCGTAGGTCGGCTCCAGGATGTCTGCCAGGCTTGCGTGCGGGTAGCTGACTTGTTCGCTGCCGCGCTTGCGCCGGATGTAGACGTCGGTCATGCCGGAGTCGAGGGGACCGGGGCGGATGAGCGCGTTCACCGCGATCAGGTCGTCGAAGCGATCGCAGCGCATGGCCCGCAGCTTGTCTGTGGCGAGTGAGGACTCGAACTGGAAGACGCCGGCGGTGGCGCCGCTGGCCAACATCTCGTACACGTCGGGATCATCCAGGCCGATCTCGTCCCAGTCGATCTCGACTCCGTGACGCTGGCGGACCATCTCCGCGGCATCGCTGATCACGGTGAGGGTGCGCAGGCCGAGGAAATCGAACTTCAGCATCCCCGACCGCTCCAGGCTCACCATGTCGTACTGCGTGATCACCAGCTCCTGCTCGCCCCCGGCACCGCGCGTCGTCGCGTTCATCACGGGGACGTGGTCAGCCAGCGGCCCAGGCGCGATGACCACGCCGGCGGCGTGGACCGAGGTGTGCCGTGCCAGGCCTTCCAGCGTGGCGGCGTAGTCGAGCAGCTCCTTGTAGCGCGGCTCCTGCTCGTAAAGGGTTCTCAGCTCCTCGACCCGCTTCACCGCCCTCTTGACGCTGAGCGAGTAGCCCGGCGAGCTAGGGATCAGCTTGGCGACGCGGTCGGTCTCTGCCGGCGTGAACCCGAGCGTGCGTCCCACGTCGCGCACGACGGCCCGGGCCTGCATCGTCCCGAAGGTGACGATCTGGCCAACTGAATCGGCGCCGTACTTGCCTCTGACGTACTCGATGACCTCGCCGCGTCGCTCATAGCAGAAGTCGACGTCGATATCCGGCAGCGAGATGCGATCCGGGTTGAGGAAGCGCTCGAACAGGAGGCCGAGGCGCAGCGGATCGATATCGGTGATGCGCAGGGCATATAGCCGAGCCTGGTGATGACGCCGAGCTCGAAGTCGAGCCGCTCCCGCACCTCCGGCGGCAACGGGTCGCCGTAGCGCTTCCTGGCACCGCTCTCCGCCAGCTCGCGCAGCAGATCGTCCTCCGACTCGTAGCCCTCCGGCCGTGGGAACTCCGGCAGATAGATCCTCTCCTCGAACTCGACGTCGCAGAGCTCTGCCACGCTGAGCGTGTTCTCCAGCAGCTCCGGCCGGTCGGGGAAGGTGGCCGCCATCTCCTCGGCCGACTTGAAGTAGCTCTCCTGCCCGTAGAAGCGTAGGCGCTTCGGGTCGTCCCGGTCCTTGCCGGTGCCGATGCAGAGCAGGATGTCGTGGGCGTCGGCGTCCTCGCGGTTCAGGTAGTGGGCATCGTTCGTCGCGACGACCGGGAGCCCGAGCTCCTCGGCCAGCTGATAGATCCCGGTCCGCACCATGTCCTCGCCCGGGATCCCGTGATCCTGCACTTCCAGCCAGTAGTTCCCATCGCCGAACAGGCGCGCGTGCCACTCCGCCGTGGCTTTCGCTCTGCCGTACTGGTCAGCCAGCAGATACAGCGCCAGCTCGCCGGACATGCAGGCCGACAGACAGATCAAGCCGCGGGCGTGGTCCTCCAGGACCTGATGGTCAATACGCGGCCGGCGATAGAAGCCTTCGACGTGCCCGATCGACACGAGCTTCACCAGGTTGCGGTAGCCCTCCAGGTCGCGGGCGAGCAGCACCAGGTGGGCGTAGTCGGAGGGCGCGCCGGGTGGTTGCTCCTTGGATCGCCGGTCACCGAAGGCCACGTAGGCCTCGCAACCGATGATCGGCTTGATGCCGCGGCCTCGCGCGGCATCGTAGAAGCGCCGGGCCCCGTGCAGGTTGCCGTGATCGGTGAGGGCGAGCGCCGGCATGCCCAGCTCCACGGCCCGATCGACCAGTGCGTCCAGCTTATTCGCACCGTCCAGCAGCGAGTACTCGCTGTGGGTGTGGAGGTGGACGAAGGACATGACGGTCTACGTGCCGGCGTCGCTCACGCGGGCGTCTTCCTCCGTGCAGCGGAATGAGTCCATTAGGATCTCGAGCTGACGCACGTACGGGTACTTGTTCACGCCCGGCGCGAACAGCGAAGCGTCCATGTAGTAGGTGCGGTTCTGGCCGGGACAGGTGATCGCGCGGGTGACAAAGGGTCCCGCGGCGGGGAAGTCAGAGCGGTCCTGCCAGACGCCCCGGAACTCCAGGCCGGTGAGCCCGCCGACCTGGACGCTGTCGAATCGAACGCCCTCCTCAAGGATGTCCTGCGGCGGCTCGTACACCGTCTCGTCGATACCCTCCCGCCAGGCGCGGAGCGAATCGGGCATGACCTCAGCCGTTGAAGTCCTCCAGGTGACGAGCAGCGAGCGCAATAAGTCGGTGTCGCCCTGCCGGTACGGGTTCGCGAAGCGAAACAGCGAGTCCGTGAACAGGTACATGTAGACCTTCGGCACCGTCAGCGTGAAGCCGAAGCCGGCCAGCGCCTGGAACAGCGAGTCGTTGACTCCGGTCGTGTACATCCGTTCTGTGATCCACTCGTCGTAATTCCGAGCCAGCCGCTCGTACAGCTGTGGAAGCACCGCGCGGACCGCCTCCGCCTGGCCGTCCCGCGGCAGCAGCAACACCGTGATCAGCTGGGCGCGGGCCCACTTCCCCGCAGTCTCGAAGATGGCGGGCGGGCTCAGATCGGGCTGTTCGGAGTCCTCCAGCAACTCGCCGACGATCCGATCGTCAGGCGTCCCGAGGATGACGACCTGCTGCCAGAGGCGGAAATTGGTCCAGAGCGTGTCGTCCGGCGCGACGAAGGTCACGGTGAAGACCCGCTCGGGCCGGTTGGTGAAGACCGTGCGCTCCAGGGCAGCCGTCAGGTCGGGGCCGACCTCCTGCCAGAGCGCGACGTCGGCGCGCACGATCACGCTATCCCGCTCGCCGAACGGTTGGGGTGCTCTGCACGCCGTCAGCGCGAGCGCGACGAGACCCAGTAACGGCAGAAACACTCGCCAGTTGATCATCGAGGCGGACATAGGACAATGCTCAGCTGTGTCGAGAGGAAGATTCGCTGGTGGTTCATCTCGGCTAACATATCACGACCGTTATCACTCGGATAGGTCGGTCATCCAGCGCCCCTCAAGGTATTCGACCCGTCGCGGCTCCTCGAGCTCGGCCACGCGATCCACGAGCGACTGGATGCGCCGAGCCAGCTCCGCGACGCTGGCGACGCCCTGTCGCTGTTCCTCCGGCAGCGCTTCCAACTCCTCCTCGAGGAGCTGAGCCTCGGCGACCAGTGCCGCAAGGGGGTTGTGGATCTCGTGCTTCAGGGCGATGGCCAGTTCGCTGGTGGCCGCCGCGCGCTCCGCGGCCAGGCGGCCCCGGTACTCGCGGCGCAACAGCTCTGCCAGTTCGCCGATCCCGATACCGAGGCTGACGATCGCCAGGAAGATCGTGGCCGCGAAGACCAGGTGCTCACCGCTGAACACCGCGGCTCGGTGAGCGAGCCACTCGACCACGATGAACAGCACCAGCGCGATGGCGATGGAAGCGAAGGTCCCGCGCCGGCCGTAGTAGAAGGAGAGAGCGATGGTAGGGATGAGCATGGCGGTCCAGAGCACCTCCATGCTGGGCCAGCCCAGGGGCGCCAACAACACGGGGTGCAGACCGGCCGCGAGGTACATGAGCGCGCAGAGGACGAGGGTCCCGCGCGGGCGGATCAGCAGAGCCTGTGTCTCGGATAGTGCCGGGCGACGCATCGCAGAACTCACCAAGTGTGGCGCTGGGTTCAAGCCTCGGGAGCGGGCTCCCGGCTCTCGCCCAATATCGGGGGCGCCCCTGGTGTGAGCAACGTCGACGTGGACCTGCACAAAATGCTTGACAACCCTGGCCCCCCCTATTATTTGGCCTTCGAATGCCCCGGGCGCGCCCTGCCGGGGCATCGGATCACGGGCCGAGTGTCCTTCTCACGCGGACGCTCCTCAGCGATTCCCCAGGAGGAGGGAGATGAGCGCGATGCAGGGTCGTCCTTTGGACGCCGACGACTTGTTCGCCGCACGCGAAGAGGACGAGTACGGGGACGAGTACGACGACGAGGACGAGGACGAGGACATCGAATTGGACGAGGACGAGGAGCTGGAAGAGGATTGGGAGGAAGAATTCGAGGACTACGAGGACGAGGACGACGATCCTGGCCGCCGGCGACGTCGCGAAGAGTGGGAATGACGGGCGTCGTGCATGAGGAGGGCGAGTGATGCGAGGGCACAAGGGGCCCTCGCGTGTTTTGAGGCCGTGCGCGCGGCCTATCCCCAGGCTGCCGACACCACCTTAGCCCAGGTGATAGCTTTCGCGCTCGAAGCGCCCGAGCTGCCGGTCATGGCGGCCGGACTCTTGGATACGATTGGCGGCCGCCTGTCGGGTACGCCGACCGGCACGCGCGCCGAGGCCTGGGCAGTGGGCTGGCTGCGCAGCTTCGGGCTCGACTCGGTTTGGTATGAGATCGTGCGGATGCCGGTCTGGCGCCGGGGCGAAACCCGCGTACGGGTGCTGGATCCGGCGGTGCTGCGGCATCGCCGGATCGCGGCCGTGGCCTACGGCTACTCACCTGGCATCAGCGCCGACTCGATACCGCTCGTCGACGCCGGAAGGGGCG
>JBDHKG010000019.1:0-34314 GCA_039586495.1 Gemmatimonadota bacterium
GCATCGGTTCCCTGATCAGCCATGTGGAAGCTGTAGGCCGAAAGATCTCCGTCGGAGCCCTGTAGGGTATCCGAGAACGACTCGTCAAACTGGGCCAGCTGCTTGATGATCTTCTCTCGCTCTTCTAGAAGGCGCTGCTCGAAGTGCACCAGATCTTTCTTCTTGAGTGGCATTGTTGCTCCCTTTACTCGCTGATCCAGTGAGCTCTACGCCAAAGCTGGCTCACCTGACCTGCACGCCGATCACGGCCTCACGCCCGTCCAGCCGGATCTTCTTCATATGTTCATATCCATCGCCTTGCGGAGGTTCCGGGCTGATCTCAACCTCCACGGCCAGGACCTCACTCGCGATGTAATCGCGGTGAGCTTCCGCTGCAGAGGCCACCTCCGGCGCCCCAAAAATACCCAATCGGATCCGGTCGTCCAGTTCGAGCCCCGCCTCACGCCGGAGCCGCTGAATCCGGTTCACCAGCTCGCGGGCCGTGCCTTCCAGCCTGAGCTCGTCGTCCACTTCGGTGTCCAGGCCGACCTGGATCCCCGCCTCGGAGAGCACCTTCAGACCTGCCAGCTGGGCCGGATCGTCGACGAAGCCCATCTCCCTAACGTTCAGCTCGTCTCGTACGATCCCCAGTACCTCCTCGCCCAGCCGCGCCGCCTGCCCAGCGGGAACCACCGCCAGCAGCCGGCGCAGCGGCTGACGAACCCGGATGCCCGCCGCTTCCCGGACGGCACGGCCCATGCCGGCCAGGCGCCGCCCGAGTTCCATCGCCGCTTCCAGCGCCTCGTCCCGTCGGGCGTCCGGCAGCGGATACCGCTCCAAATGCACGGAGGTTCCACCGGCCAACTCCCGATGGATCCAGTCGCTCACGAACGGTACCATAGGTGCCAGCAAACGGCACACCGTCACCAGCGCCTCCAAGAGGGTGCCGAAGGCCGCGTCCATAGTCTCCCGCGTCGCGGCCCGCGTGCCCCAGAAGCGCTGGCGTGAGCGTCGCACGTACCAGTTCGACAGGTCATCCACCACGAATTCGCCGATCCGGCGGATCGCGTGAGTGACGTTGAACCCGTCCAACTCGGCCTGGCAGTCCGCGACCAGCCCGTCAAGCCGCGAGAGCAGCCAGCGGTCCAACACTGGCCGCTCACCACCGGCCGGGCTCCGCTCGGGCGTCCATCCCTCGATGTTCGCGTAGAGCTCGAAGAACCGATAGGTCGCCAACAGCGTGCTGAAGAACTTGCGCCTGACCTCCGCGATCGCCTTGGGATCGTGGCGTTTCGGCAACCACGGATTGCTGACCGACAGTAGACAGTAGCGGATGGCGTCGGCGCCGAATTCGCCGATGGCGTCCCACGGATCCACGACGTTGCCACGGGACTTCGACATCTTGACGCCTTCCGCATCGAGGACCAGGCCGTTGACCACGACGTTCCTATACGGCGAACGGTCGAACAGCACGGTGCTGACGGCCAGCAGCGAGTAGAACCAGCCGCGGGTTTGCTCAACCCCTTCCGCGATGAAGTCCGCCGGGAATTGCTGCTCGAAGGTCTCCCCGTTCTCCATCGGATAGTGCCACTGGGCGAACGGCATTGACCCGGAGTCGAACCAGGTGTCGATGACCTCCGGCGTGCGCCGCATCCTCCCGCCACACTCCGAGCAATCCCACTCGACCGTGTCGATGAACGGCTTGTGCGGGTCAAAGCCAGGCCCGACCTCGATTCCCGCGAGCTCGGCCAACCTGCTGTAGCTACCGATGACCTCGATATGCGAAGCGTCTCGATCGCAGATCCACACGGGCAGCGGCGTACCCCAGTAGCGTTCGCGCGAAAGTGCCCAGTCAACGTTGTTCTCGAGCCACTCCGCCATGCGGCCCCGACCGATCTCCAGCGGATGCCAGCCGACCGCAGCGTTGTTCGCCAGTAGCTGGTCCTTGACCGCCGTCGTCCGCAGGTACCAAGAGTCGCGGGCGTAGTAGAGTAGCGGCGTCTTGCAGCGCCAGCAGAAGGGATAGGTGTGCGTGTACTCCGCAGCCTGCCAGAGCTGGCCCGACTCCTCGAGCGCTTCGATGATCTTCGGATCGGCCTCCTTCACGAAGACGCCCGCCCACCGCGTGACCTCCGGGTTGAAGCGGCCTTCCTCATCCACCAGGTGGTGCATCGGCAGACCGAGCTCGACACCGAGGTCGTAGTCGTCCTGGCCGTACATGACCGCGGTGTGCACGATCCCGGTCCCCTCGTCGGCGGTGACGAAATCCGCCTCGGCCACGAACCACCCGTTCTCCTTACCGACAACGTCGGCGAGGAACGGGAATAGCGGCTCGTAGCGCAACCCCTTGAGCTTACCGCCGGGCATGGTCTCCAGGACCTCATAGCCCTCACCGAGCACCTCGTCCGCTAGCCGCTCCGCCAGGTAGTAGATCTCCCCACCGAGGCGCGCTTTCACGTAGGCGATCATCGGGCTGACGGCCAGGGCGATGTTACCCGGCAAGGTCCACGGCGTGGTGGTCCAGGCCAGCAGGTACTCGCCCGGGCGACCTTCGATCGCGAACCTGACTGTCACCGCCGGCTCGGTAACGTCTTCGTAGCCCAGTGCGACCTCGTGGCTCGAAAGACCGGTCCCACACCGCGGGCAGTAGGGCACGACCTTGTGGCCGCGATAGAGCAGACCCTTCTCGTGGAACCGGCAGAGCGCCCACCAGACGCTTTCGACGAACTCCGGCGAGCAGGTGATGTAGGCGCGGGAGTAGTCGAGCCAGAACCCGATTCGCAGCGACAGCTTCTCCCAGTCCTCCTTGTAGGTGAAGATGTTCTCCCGGCACACCTCGGCGAACCGCTCGACGCCGATCCTTTCGATCTCCGGCTTGCCAGAGATCCCGAGTGCCTTCTCCGCCTCCACCTCTACTGGTAGGCCGTGCGTGTCCCATCCGGCGACGCGTGTGACCGAGCGGCCTCGCATGGTCTGGTAGCGGCAGAACGTATCCTTGAGAGTACGCGAGATTACGTGATGGATGCCGGGCCGGCCGTTCGCCGTCGGCGGTCCCTCGTAGAAGACGAAGGGCTCGCCGTCTCGGGTGAGCCCCAGCGAGCGCTGGAAGGTATTCTCCTGCTCCCAGGCCGCCAGGACCTCCTCCTCCAGAAGGGTCGGGTTCTCAGGAATTTCCCGGTATAGCTTCTCGCCCATGTCGATATGTCAGACCAGGCGGGCCACCACACTTCTTATCAAGCGGGTCAGCTTCGGCTCCGCCTCGTTCGCCACGCGGATGATCTCCTCGACACTCGCTGGCTTCAGAGCGTCCGGCAGACAGCTGTCAGTGATGATCGACATGCCGAGCACCTTCATGCCGCCGTGGACCCCCACAATGACCTCCGGCACCGTGGACATCCCCACCACATCGGCGCCGATCAGCCGCAGGAATCGGTATTCGGCGCGGGTCTCCAAGTTCGGCCCGGGGACCGCCACGTACACTCCGCGCCGCAGGGTGATCCGTTCGTCCCTGGCCACCTCGAGAGCCAACCGCTGAAGCCCCGGGTCGTACGGCTCCGACATGTCGGGGAAGCGCGGGCCCAGCTGCTCCAGGTTCGGCCCGATGAGCGGGTTGTCGCCGAGCAGGTTGATGTGGTCGGCAATCAACATGAGATCGCCCACGTCCCACATAGGATTCATGCCGCCGCAGGCATTGGAGACGATGAGTATCTCCGCCCCCAAGTCACGCATCACGCGAACCGGGAACGTCACCTGTTGCAGGGAGTAGCCCTCGTACAGGTGAAACCGCCCCTGCATGGCCACCACCGGCTGGCCCGCCAGGTCGCCGAGGAGCATCCGCCCGCTGTGGGTCTCTACCGTGGGCACCGGGAAGTCCGGGATCTCCTCGTACGGAATGATCGTTTCTGGCGTGATCTCCTCGGCCAGTGTACCTAAGCCCGTCCCCAGGATGATCCCCACGCGCGCCCGGTAACCCGTGCGAGTCCTGATCGTATCAGCAGCGCTTCGGATCCGCCGGACCAGCTCTTCGCCGCTCCAGCGCTCCATCAGCTTTCATCCTCCTGCTCGCCCTCAGTGACCAGCGACGACAGCCATTCCCCTTCCCTGGCCTCCGCTTGCTCCGCCGGCTCCGCCGGCTGCGGCGCCTGCGCCGGTGTCTGGCCCGACGTCTCGACCCGTGTCCCCGCAGCCGGAACATCGATCGGCTCGCTGAGCCGCGCCTCCTCCACCTCGAGCTCCGAGACGTAGCGCTCGAGCAGGGTTCGGAACGCGCGGACGAATTGGCGCCTTCGGGCCTGCAGCACCTCGATCTCCCGTCCGATCTCCCGGTAGGCCCGCTGCCCTTCCTCAATGATGCGTTCGGCCTGGCTTTGAGCCTCCCGGCGCAGCAGCTCGCCCTCACGGTCCGCCTGAGCCTGCGCCTCAGAGCGAAGCTGTTGGGCGGTGACGAGCGCCTCATTCAGCGCCTTTTCGCGCTCCCGATAAGATGCCACCTGCTCCTGCAGATGTTCCGCGCGTTCAGTCAACGCCACATTCTGCTTAACGAGCTCCTCGAGACGCTCGGCGACCATGTCGAGAAAGTCGTCGACCAACTCGGTGTCGTAGCCTCGAATGGTGCGCCGGAAGTCGCCCTTCTTCTTGCGCACGTCGAGTGGTGTCAAGTCAATCATTGTGGCCGCTCCCCAAACAGCACTGTGCCGAGCCGCACCATCGTGCTGCTTTCCTCAATCGCGATCTCGTAGTCGTTGGTCATCCCCATCGAGAGGTGCCGCCCCTCGAACTTCTCCACACTGTCCCGGCAACGCTCGAAGAGTGCGCCTGTGTGCCGGAACGCCCCGCGCAGCACGGCCTCATCGTCGGTGAACGGGGCCATCGTCATCAGCCCGATGACCCGGACGTGCTCGAGTTCGGTCGTCGCGCGCACAGCCTCAAGCCCGTCCTGGGGGGAGAAACCGTGCTTGCTGTCCTCACCGGAGGCGTTGACCTGCACCAAGACTTCTGCCGGACGCCCTGACTTTGCCGCTTCCTTGTCTATCTCTCGTGCCAGGCGCAGCGAGTCCACCGAGTGAATCAGCGTGAACATGCGCAACGCCTGTCGCACCTTGTTGCGCTGCAAATGGCCGACGAGGTGCCACTCGAGGCCCAAGTCACCAGAAGCCTCCCACTTCGCCCGCGCCTCCTGCACCCGGCTCTCGCCGATCACCTGCAGGCCGACCTGGCGAGCTGCCTGGAGGGCCTCCAGCGCGTGACCCTTCGTCACCGCCACGAGCGTGACGGCGTCGGCATCGGAGCGACCAGCGCGTTCGCAGGCCCGCTGGATCCGCTCGCGAACCTGAGGCAGCGCGCGCTCGAGTCGCTCAAAATACATAAGCAAAAAAACTTACGCCGCTGAACGACCACAGGCAAGACAAAAACTGAGCCCGGTACCGCGCCAGCGGTACCGGGCTCGGCCTCCCGGGCCGGGCCCCAAGCTAGTGCTTCACGGAGAAGCTGATCGGGATCGCCACCCACACCGGCACCTTCTTGTCCCGGTTCAGGGCTGGCGTGAACCTGATCTCATGCGATGCCGTGAGCGCCGCTTCGTCGAGGGCCGAGTTACCCGAGCCCTTCTGCACCTTCGCGTTCTGCACGACACCTTCGGTATCGATGAACACCCAGACCATGACCGTGCCGCCGATCCCCGCGTCCTTCAAGAGCTTCGGGTAGTGGCGCTCAACGATGCGAATCGCCTCAGCCATGCTCCGGTACTCCGGCCTCACCGTATACGGCGTGAAGACCGGCTGTTCGCCGAGGCGAGCCACATCACTGGGCGGCGGCGGCAGATTCTCGACTGGGTTCTCCTCGAACGTCGTAGGCGCGATCGTGATCTCCTCCTCAAGCGCCTGTGCGGAGACCACCGGCACTGCGGGTCGGGCAATCTGCTCGGGCGGCGGTGGGATCTCCACTTCTGGCGGCAGCTCGATCGCTTCGAACTCGCGAACCCCGAAGCTCACATCGGAGGCGGACAGCTCGGGGAAGAACTTGAACAGCCCGAAGTGAAACACTGTGGCCACGATAATGCTCCCCCACAGCCACGGGCCAAACGACTTCTTGAACTTGTCGTTCGCCGTCACCCGTAAGGCGCCAGACCGTTGGCCGACCGAATGCAGGTCCTCTGCCATGGCAGCCTCACCTCCTCTCGCGCGTCAAGCGGCTTTCGAGGTCCGTGTGGAAGAACACGCGTACCGCGTTTGCCTGACGGAGCTGCTCAGTGACCGCGTTCATGAAGCGGTACGGTACGTCTCTATCGCCGCGGATTGCGATCACCAGCCGGCGGTCGCTGTCGCGATAGAGGGGTAGCACGACATCAGCGACCATGTCCATCGGAATCCGGCTATCATTAATATACACCGAGCCGTCCGGCTCGATCCAGACGTGCAGGATGTTCCTGCGCCTCTCGTCGCTCTTCTGGGTCGCCTCCGCCTTCGGAAAGTTGAGGTGTCGATTCTGTTCTCTCCGGAAGGTGGTCGAGACCATAAAGAAGATGAGGAGCAGGAACGCGATGTCCGCCATCGACGCGGTCGGGATCTCGCTCTGCGCCTTGGACTTCTTCTCGAAACCGCCGCCTGGCTTCGCCATTGCTACTGCTCCCAGAGCTGCAAGGAAATACGCTGAGCCGCCGCTGACTGCAGCTCGTCAAGCACGTTGATCATATGTCGGTAGGGCGAGTTGGGCGCCGTCTTCACTGCCGCGATGATATTGGGGTTGTTGGCGATCTCCTGCCGCATAATCCCCTCGATCTCGCTGTAGGCGACGACCTGCTCGGCCTGGCTCTCGCCGCGCCGAATTGCGACCGCCCCGTCTTCACGAACGAGGAAGTGGATGATGTTACTCTGCGAGACCTCCACCTGCTCAGCTGTCGCCTCCGGCAGGACGATCGGCAGCCCCTTCTCCTCCTCGAACACCGTTGTCGTCAGGAAGAAGATGAGGAGCAGGAACGCGATGTCCGCCATCGACGCTGTGGGGATCTCGTCGCTCACCTTGCTCTTCCGTTGAAGCATGGGCATGGCAACGTACCTCTAGCTGTGTGCAGGTCCAGCGGGAGATGTCATCTCCAATACCGCCTGCGCCCCGCGCTCCATGTCAATGATCAGCGCATCGATGCGGCTCACAAAGAAATTGTAAGCGATGTTCACCGGAATCGCGATCGTCAGACCGGTGGCCGTCGTGATGAGCGCCACCTTGATCCCGCCGGCGACCAGCGGCGCCTCGATCTGTCCCGCCTCGGCCACGGCGCCGAAGGCTGAAATCATCCCCGCCACCGTGCCCAGGAAGCCCATCATCGGAGCCACGTTGGCCACTGTGGCGAGCATCGTCAGTCCCCGCTCTAGGAAACCGAGCTCGATGCTTCCGGTCGTGGCGATCGCCTTCTCGATGTCCTTGCTCGTCTGTGAGCCCTCCCGCAGCCGCCGCAGACCTGAGCCCAGGATGGCGGCGACCGGCCCCTGCGTCTCCTCCGCGACCTCAAGAGTCGCCTCGACGCCGCGTCCGCCCCCAGACACCCCCGCCAGCCGGCTCAGCAAGCGCCTGCTGTCGCGCTGGGCTACGAAGAGGATGTATGCCTTGGCAATGATGACCCCCAGAGCCAGCAGGGAACACAGCACGAGGAAGTACATCATCACGCCGCCGTCCCTGAACAGCTCGAGCAGAGCGTATGTGCCGTCCGTCTGCAAAGGGAACCTCGCTGTCTGCTGAGGCCTGGAGCCTTTTTTGGTGCTTGGATCTGCAGAAAGACTACGGTGCCGGGGAGCTTCTGTCAACGAGACTCAGCTCACCGGCGGGCTGAGCTGCCTGGGCGGATCCCGGCGCCGGGGCCGCGGCCAGCTGAGCACGGCCCGCCGGTCTCACCCCCAGGCCCTCACGGAGCCGCTCGCCCGTCACGTTACGCTCGAGACGGCCGCGCCGCGCCAACGAGACGGCACCGGTCTCCTCGGAGACGACGATCACCAGGGCGTCGGTTTCCTCCGAGAGACCGATCGCGGCCCGGTGCCGTGTGCCAAGGCTGCGGTCGGTGACCGGAAACTGAGTGAGCGGCAGGATGCAGCGTGCGGCCAGGATGCTCGCGCCTCGGACGATGACAGCACCATCGTGGAGCGGCCCATAGCGCGTGAATATGGCCTCCAGCAGTTCGGCCGAGACGGGCGCGTTCAGCGCTGAGCCCCTGCGCGCATACTCCTCCAAGCCGACCTCCCGCTCCACCGCAATGATCGCGCCGATCCGCTTGCGTGCCAGCACCTCCGCCGCGTGTGCCAGCTCCTGGAGGGTCTCCGAGCTCTGCTCCGGGCGAGAGAAGTAGCGCCACATACGGCTCTGGCCCAGCTTGGCCAGGGCACTTCGCAGCTCCGGCTGGAAGACGATGATGGCGGCCAGTGCACCGTAGGTGAACACGAACTCCAACAGGTAGCGGATCAGCTCAAGCTGCAAGAGCTCCGCCAGGGCATAGACGGCGAACAGCAGGATGAGGCCGAGGAGCATCTGGATCGCGCGGGTCCCCGCCCACAGCAGGAGGAGGCGGTAGAACAGATACGCCACCACCACAATCTGTAGGAGATCCCCGAAGCCAGGCCTCAGGAAGCTGATCCGTTCAAGCAGACTTTCCACCGTTCACCTGACTGAGTATCGCCTCCGCCATGTCCAGCGCCCGCCGCGCCGGCCGCACGTCGTGGACGCGGAAGATGCGAGCGCCGCGCAAAAGGCCCACGACGCAGGCTGCGATCGTCGCTTCCAGCCGATCCTCCACGGCGAGCCCGAGCGTCTTCCCGATGAACGACTTCCGGGACGGCCCGATGAGGATCGGATGGCCCAGTGCGGCGATCCGAGCGAGCCCGTTGATCAGGACCAGGTTCTGCTCGGCATTCTTCCCGAACCCGATCCCGGGATCGACCACCACCTGGTTGCGCTGGCACCCCGCCGCCAGGGCTCGCGTCACCGACTCCTGCAGCTCAGCGACGACCTCCCGCAGGAGATCGTCGTAGTGGATATCCTCCTGCATCGTCCTCGGGCGCCCGCGGATGTGCATCAACACCAGGCCGGCGCCGGACCGCGCCGCGAGCTCCGCGATCGCGGGATCGAACCGCAGGCCCGAGATATCGTTGACGATCTCCGCGCCAGCCGCGAGTGCCGCCTCGGCCACCCCCGACTTGGTGGTGTCAACGGAGATCGCGACGTCAACCCGGCCGGCCGCTCCCTCGAGCACCGGCATCAGGCGCTGGAGCTCCTCGTCCTCCGTCACCGGCAGCGAGCCCGGCCGAGTCGACTCGCCCCCGATGTCGATGACGTCCGCCCCCTCCTCCTGCAGCTCCTCCAGACGTCCCACCGCCGCATCGCGGCTGTAGAAGCGGCCGCCATCGGAAAAAGAATCCGGTGTGATGTTCAGGACGCCCATCAACACCGGCTTCGCAAGGTCGATGTCCCGGCGCGCGGTGCGCCAGATTCTCCCGACCTCCTGCTCGTGAGAGATGGCAAACTCAGTGTTCGCCACCCGCCCCTCGCTCATCTCGGTGTCTCAGGTTCCGTCGCCTCTCCCTTGGTCCTTTCGAACGACGCCGCCGGCTCCAGCGCGTCTGCTACCCCGCGACCGCTCGCTTCCCGGTGATCCATGGAGGCGCCCGCTTTCGTCTCGGCGGCCCGCCGGCCATCTTCCTGCGCGGCCCCCGCCGGCTCGAGCGCCGGCAGCTCCTCGCCTGTGAACACGGCCTTGATCTCGTCCGCGTCCAGCGTCTCACGCTCCAGCAGCGCCTTGGCCAGGGCATGCAGCTTGTCCAGGTTGGAGGAGATGACGCGGCGCGCCTCCTGGTACGCGTCGTCGAGTAGCTTCCTGACCTCCTCGTCCACAAGCTGCGCCATCTGCTCGCTGACGTCGCGGCGCTCAACGATCTCGCGGCCCAGGAAGATCTCGTCGCCCCGGTCACCAACGTTCATGGGGCCGATCCGCTCGGACATCCCCCACTCGGTCACCATGCGGCGGGCGAGCAGCGTGGCGCGCTCGATGTCGTTGCCGGCGCCCGTGGTGATCTTCTCGGGTCCGAAGACCAGCCCCTCCGCCACCCGGCCGCCGTAGGCATAGACCAGCTGCGCCGTCAGATAGGCCACGGAGTAGTTGTGCCGGTCACCTTCCGGCATCGCGAAGGTCAGCCCCAGTGCTCGGCCGCGCGGGACGATCGTGACCTTGTGGAGCGGGTCGCACTCCGGCGTGTAACGTGATGCCACGGCGTGGCCCGCCTCGTGATAGGCGCTCAGCCGGCGCTCCTCGTCGCTGATCACCATGCTCTTGCGCTCCGCGCCCAGCAGGACCCGGTCCTTCGCCTCCTCCAAGTCCTTCATGTCGACGCGGTCTTTGTCCCTCCGTGCGGCCAAAAGCGCCGCTTCGTTCACCATGTTGGCGAGATCGGCACCGCTCATTCCCGGCGTCGCCTTCGCGAGCTTGCTGAGATCCACATCCTCGGCCAGCGGGATCTTGCGCGTGTGCACCCTCAGGATGCCCTCGCGGCCCTTCACGTCAGGCGCGTCCACCACGATCTGGCGGTCGAAGCGGCCGGGCCGTAACAGTGCGGGGTCGAGCACATCAGGGCGGTTCGTGGCGGCAAGCAAGATCACGCCTTCATTCGACTCGAAGCCGTCCATCTCGACGAGCAGCTGGTTGAGCGTCTGCTCCCTCTCATCGTGGCCGCCGCCAAGGCCGGCGCCGCGGTGACGTCCAACGGCATCGAGCTCGTCGATGAAGATGATGCACGGCGCGTGGACCTTCCCCTGCTCGAACAGATCGCGCACCCGCGACGCACCCACGCCCACGAACATCTCGACGAAGTCCGAGCCCGACATGCTGAAGAAGGGCCGTGATGCCTCGCCCGCCACCGCCTTTGCCAGCAGCGTCTTCCCTGTGCCCGGCGGCCCAACCAGCAAGGCGCCCTTGGGTAGGCGGCCGCCCAGACGCGTGAATCTTGACGGGTCCTTCAGGAACCCGATCGTCTCCTGAAGCTCCTCCTTCGCTTCCTCACAGCCTGCCACGTCGGCAAAGGTCAACTTCGGCGTGTCGCCCGATAGCAGCTTCGCCTTCGACTTGCCGAACGAGAACGCTCGTGCGCCACCTGCCTGCATCTGCCGGAGCCAGAAGAGCATCAAGCCAAACAGGAAGATCCAGGGCAACGCTCCCGCCAGCAGACCCCACCAGTTGGGGCGTGCCTCCTTACCCTCGATGACCACATCGCTGGCCTCAAGCCGCTTCAAGAGCTCCTCGCTGTGCCAGACAGGCAGCTTCGTCCAGAACTCGCGCGTCGGCTGTCCCGATGAACCCACAGGCGCCCGGAGTTCGCCCTGCAGCTCTTTCCCTTCGATGACCGAGACCTTCAGGACATTGCCCTGGTCAAGCTCGCGCAGGAAATCCGTGTAAGAGAGCTCCCGTACGTCGCGGCGGCCCGAGCCCACCATTTGAATCACGATCAGCGGCACGATGATGATCAGCGCCCAGAATGCCAGGCTCCGGGAGAGCCTGGCCCAGCGCTGCTGCTGATCGCGCTTCGGATCCTTTTCCGGCATATCTAGATACCTCTCTCAACCCCAGGAGCTATTGCGGCGATGAAGGGCAAGTGCCGATACCGCTCCCCGAGGTCCAATCCATAGCCAACCAGCCATTCGGGTGGCGCGTCGAAGCCCACCCAGCGAGGCTCGTAGCGCAGATCCCTGGCGATCCGCTTGTGCAAGAAGGCGCACACCTCGAATGAGTGCGGCGACTTCCCGCACAGCAGGTCGCAGATTCGATTCAGCGTCTTGCCGCTGTCAATAATGTCCTCGACCAGCAGCACATGTCGCCCCTCGATCGGTGTGGCCGCGTCGTACAGCAGCCGCACCTCCCGGCTCGAGTCCATCCCCTCGCCGTACAGCGCGGCGACCAGGAAATCGACCTTGACTGCCGGGCGCCTCAGCGCGCGCACCAGATCGCTGAGAAACACGAAGGCGCCTTTGAGCAGGCCGAGCAGCAGTAGCTCTTCCTCGGCCGGGTAGAACGCCTCGATCTCACGCGCCAATTCCTCGACCCTGGCCGCGATCTCCTCCGCGGAGAACACGACCCGCTTCAGCCCCGGATAGCGCGTCGCAACCTCGCTCATGCCTCACGTCTGAGACAGACCGAGAACACACTGCCATCGTGCCGGTCGAGGGCCTGCACGCCGCGAACCAACCCCACAACCCAGAGCACCTCGGCTCGATCGGCGAGCAACGGGTGGCTGCGGCGCTGAGAGCGCCCGACCCTGCGGTCGACGAACACCTTCTTGAGCTTGCGCGTGCCCGCCGGCAGCCGAATGCGATCGCCCGGCCGCCAGCTCCGCACCATCAGCGGGAACCGGAGTTCTGAAGGATCGAAGCAGGCATATTGCTCGCGCCCCACCCCGCCAGCTCGGGGAGTTCCGAGCCCCCAGCGGACTCGCCAGCGCCGACCGGCGATCTCCACGTCACCGGCGCCGCTTTCAGGGCCGTGCAGCACCAGCTCGCCATCCTCAGCCGCCTCTTCCCCCTGACGCCGCTCGATGTACAGGCAGTCGAACTCCCGGCGAATCACGATGCCACCGGCGAGATCGATCGCGCGCCCGCTCGTGCTTGTGTTAGTAAACTCCAAGGCGATGCGCGTTCCGACCCGGCCAGGTCGCGGGCCCACACGCGCGACGAGGGCGCGCAAGAGGTGTGCCCGTACGTCCGTATCATAGGCGAGAAGGCCCGTACGTGCAACTACGATGCGGCTTTCCGAGCCCTCGAGGATCAACTCGTCTGCCGCTTTCCGGGTGACTTCTCGCACCACCCGGGTGGCCCGCCGGGCCAGGTCGGAGAGCCGGACCAGTTGCCCGCGGAAGTCTGGCGCGTCGTTCGCCTCGATCGCGGGAATCAGCTGGTGCCGGATACGATTGCGCGCGATCGAGACGTCCAGGTTTGTGGGGTCCGAACGATAGGCCAACCCCCGAGCCGCGGCATACGCCTCGATCTCAGCCCGCCAGAAGGCTAGTAACGGGCGCACGATGTTGGGCGACCGCCGCAACGGGATGCCGCCGAGCCCGGCCAGCCCGCTGCCCCGGAGCAGCCGGAACAGGACGGTCTCCGCTTGATCGTCGGCCTGGTGGGCCGTGGCCAACCATTCCGCCTGGAGCTCCAGGCGTGCCCGGTGCAGGAACTCGTAGCGCAGGTCCCGCGCCTCCGCCTCGCTGCGCGGCACCCGCCGGGCGCGTCCCACACGGCACGGGACGCCGCGCTGCCGGCACAGGTCCGCAACCCAGCCAGCGTCCGCACCACTCTCTTCGCGCATGCGATGGTCGAAGTGCGCCGCCGTCAGTCGCCAGCCCCAGCGCTCCCGCAGCGTACCCAGAAGGTCGAGCAGCGCGACGGAATCGAGCCCGCCCGAGAGGGCGACGGTGACCGCCGCACCCTCTGGGAGCAGACGGCTCGCCCGCAGGTGGTCATCGAACCGCTCAGGCAGGCCCGCAGCGCACCGGCTACCGGCCCCTCCGACATGTTCGTCACGCATATAACAAAAGATACACCGCGACGCGCCGCCGTGTAGCTCGGCTCCCGAGAGGCGGGTGCAGCATTTGGCCGCGTCGAAGAGTGTGGCCGACTGGGTGGGACGTTAGCCGTGAAGAGCCCGGCGTGGAGGCCGGGCAGGGCCAGGGCGAGCGGTTGGAGCGGGCGTGCTACCTGCGCTGCCTGTTGCGCCGGCTGCGCCGCCGAGCCGCGTTACGCTTGCGCTTGCGGGTTTCGCTCGGCTTCTCGTAGTGCTTCTTGCGCTTGAGGTCGGTGAAGATACCGGCCTTCTGTACCTGCCGCTTGAAGCGACGCAGCACACGCTCAAGATCGTCTCCGTCGTTGACCGTAACCTGAACCATGCTCTCCTTTCTCCCTCCCCGGCGCCTGGATCCCTCAGATCCTCAAGGAATTGAGGCACAGCAGAATATGCGCTCGGCTCGACGCTGTCAACGTCGCGCCGAGCGCTCCATCCCGCCCGACTCCATAAGCGGGGGCGCGCCGCCGTCGGCCTGGTCGGGTCTGCACGCTACGGCAGGTGCACCTGCCTCGCCCAGCGGTTGCCGTGCCTCGCTCAGGTCCTGACCGAGACCCGGTACTCGAGCACGCTCTCACCGCCAGCCGGCACGTCGAGGAAGAAGCGCACCGCGCCCGCTGACAGCTTCTCCCAGCGCTGACTGGACTCCACAATGCTCCAATCGCCGCTGAGCTGCTCTATGACCTGCACTGTCACGTCAGAACCGCTCCTGTTCCGCACCTCCACCTTCCAGCCCGACTCGTAGACGTTGCCGGCAGGGCGCTCGTAGTCCGTCTGCGTGCGGGTCCCCACGATATCGAAGGCGTAGCCCGTGACCAGTCGCAGGTCTTCTCCCCTGGGTGTGTTGGGGATCGTCGCTATGCCCAGCAGTTGGATCCGCCCCGCCTCATCACGCTGCAGCAGCCGCACCTGGCCTCCGGGAAGCGGTACGCCGCCAAACTCGCCTTCCTCCCCGCGCTCGATCCGATAGCTGATGACGACTGGCTGGGTCAGGGGCTCCGGACTCTGACGGTAATAGTTGGCGCTGTGACTGAACGTGTACTCCTTCCGCGTCCTCACCGAGCCCGCTCCCAGCAGACGGATACGTCTGGATTCGCCCGCCCGCAGCGTCAGCGGCGTAGAGACCGTGTAGACGTGGTAGTCAGCGAAAGCCGCTTCCTGTAACTCCGGGGCTGCCGCCATCTCCTCAAAGGCCTGCGCCCTGCGCGGCGCTGCTGGCTCGAAGCCGCCGCGCCCGCGCTGGATCGTTCCCGCCAGCAGCTGCACCTCAGCGTCTTCGTAGCTCGTGCCGGAGTTGTTTGCCACCGTGGCGTAGCCGTCGACGCGCGCCGAGGCATCGTCCCGGGCCACGACCATCGCGTAGCCCGCTGACCAGTTCAGACCCGTCGTCAAGTAGGCCAGCTGTAACCGCTGAACGCGGCGCCGCACTTCCAGGTCGAGCTCCAGCGAAGCCCCCGGCCCAGAAGCGGGGTCCTGATAGTTGCGCTGACCGTGCACACCCTGCAGGGTCACTCCGTCGTTGAGCACGATCAGGCTGGTGGCGTCGATGTTCGTCGGCAGCCCGTCGACGCGAACCGTGTGCGCGCCAGGCTCCAGGGTTCGCTCCACCTCCTGACGCACCAATGCCAGATTGCCCGTGTAGACCGTGAGGCTCCGCCCTGTCGTCCTCGTACCTCCACCGTTCCCTGCACCGCCAACGCTGACAGCACCCAGGGGCAGCATGACGGCGAGCGCTAGGCCGCCCCATAGACCCGATCTCAGCATGACCCTACCTCCCTCTGAAACGCTTGTGGTCGCTTCCGGCTTCCTACAATCAACATGACGCACGTCAACCCTTTGCTTGCACGGCAAGCGATTCGGTAGTCCATACTACATCTCGATCGCCTGGATGTCAGTATTCCCTGGACAGAACGACCGCTGCACTCCGCCGCAGGATTTGCAATCTGCGGTTAGACGAGCCCGCTCCCTTCTCGACTCTTGGCGAGCCGACGCGTGTAACCTTCCACATGATAATAGGTTGCTCTGTGTGGCCCCAGGGGTATGGAGCTTGCCCCTAGTCTGGGCAACGCGGCCTGCCCAGGTTCGGGATGGCCTCGGCCGAGACTGGAGCTTGCGGACGATGAAGCGTAGCCTCGATCTCTGCAGTTCGCCCCACGACGAGGGGCCGAGCACCGGGCTGCAGGGCTTCAGCCTCATCGAGATCCTGATCGTCTGCACCATCATAGGTCTGCTGGCTCTGATGGCCCTGCCACGCTTTATCGGGGCTCGGGAAAAGGCGTACCGGGCGCAGATGCAGACGGCCCTGCGAACGCTGGTGACTGCCGAGGAAGCCTACTTCGACGACTACTATGCCTACAGCGACGACCTGAGCCAGCTTGACTATAACGAAACCCCGATGGTCACAGTCGAGATCGTGGATGTCGTGGGCAATGGCTGGGCAGCCAAGGCGACTCACCAGATGACCACGATCGAGTGCGGCATCTACATCGGCCCAGCCACTGCGCCCGTCGGCATAACGATCCCCGACGACGGTATCGTCGCCTGCACGAGCTAGGACTTGGCTCATTCCTCGTACGGCTCATCTTGTACGCCGTCCCCGGATTTCCGAAGATTCAGGGGCGGCTCGTCCGCGCTGACAGCCTAACCTGATCGTCTCGGCCGAACATGCTGAGGAGTCTGTGATTGGTGGCTCCGACCGGTCACGTATAGTTCTGCTCGTCGGGACCCGGAAAGGCCTTTTCCTTGCCACCGCAGATACCGGACGTCGCGAGTGGCGCGTTGAGGGGCCGCATCTGGCCGGCTATGCGGTGAACCACGCCGTGCTCGACGCGCGGGACGGGTACACCGCCTACGCGGCTGCCCATCACATGGTCTGGGGCGTGCACATCCATCGCAGCGTCGATGTCGGTCGCACTTGGGAGGTCCTCCCCGAGGTGCCGCACCACGGCTCGAGCGGGGACG
Source organism: Gemmatimonadota bacterium (assembly GCA_039586495.1). GTDB lineage: Bacteria > Gemmatimonadota > Gemmatimonadetes > Palauibacterales > KS3-K002. The sequence continues at coordinate 16,517 of JBDHKG010000019.1, forward strand.
CGCAGGCTTTGAAGGCCATCTGGTACTTGGCGCCCGGCCACGCCAGTCAGCGGGACACGCTCTACGCGGGCGTCGAGCCCGCTGGCCTGTTCGTGAGCCGCGACCGCGGCGCCGGTTGGGAGCCGGTAGGCGGGCTGAATGATCATCCCACCCGCAGCAGCTGGCAGCCGGCGAAGGGCGGCCTCGCGCTCCACTCCATATACGTTGATCCACGCGACGCACGACGTATCTACGCAGCGGTGTCAGCGGGCGGCGTCTACCGTTCTGACGACGGCGGCGCGAGCTGGAGCCCGGCGAACCGTGGCGTCAGGGCCGATTACCTGCCCGTGACGCATCCAGAGACCGGCCACTGCGTCCACCGGATCGTGCTCCAACCCGCCCGGCCGGATCGGCTCTATCGGCAGTGCCATACCGGCACCTACCGCAGCGACGACCGCGGCGAGAACTGGATCGAGATCACGGACGGGCTGCCGAGCGACTTCGGCTACGCCGTCGCTACCAACCCCAACGACCCCGACACGGTCTACGTCATTCCCGAGGAAAGCAGTCACGTACGGACGACGGTGGGCGGCGCGCTCACCGTGTACCGCAGCCGGGACGCCGGCGCCAACTGGGAGCCGCTCACCCATGGCCTGCCGCAAGAGAACGCCCACGTGACGATCTTGCGGGAGGCTATCGACACCGACGGGCTTGATCCCTGTGGCGTGTACTTCGGGACCTCGAGCGGCCACCTGTTCGGCAGCCGTGACGGCGGTGACAGCTGGGAGATCATCGCCGGCTTCCTTCCGCGCATCCTCTCCGTGCAGGCCAGCGTCGTGGAGGCGGGCGTCGATGAATGAGTTCATCGACGTCTTGGCCGCCCGCTCGGGCCTCGTCTGCGCGGTGGGCGCCGGCGGCAAGAAGACGACGCTGTACCATCTAGCGGTCCTCCATCCCGGCCGCGTGGGCCTTACCTCCACGGTCCCCATGGCGCACTTCCCCAGCACGCTGGCCGCTCAAGAGGTGATCGCCGATGCCGGAGAAATCGTGGGCGCGGTGATTGAGGCAGCAGCGAAGCATCGCTTGGTCGCTTTCGCGCACCCCGAGATCAGGACAGCTCGCTACGGTGGTCTGGCCTCCGAACTCATCGCCGAGATCCAGCAGGCCGCTGGTTTCGACGTCCTGCTGGTCAAGGGCGACGGTGCCCGCATGCGCCGAATCAAGGCTCCCGAGGAGAGCGAGCCGGTGATCCCCGAGGGGACCACTACCGTGATCCCGGTCGTATCGGCCAGAGCGGTCGGCGAGCGGCTGACGGAGGAGGTCGCCCACCGGCTCTCACGCGTGGAGGCCATAACAGGAGCGGAGTACGGCGAGTCCATCACGCCCGCTCACGTCGCACGCTTGCTCGCCCATGAACAGGGTGCCCTGAAAGGCGTCGGCGACGCGACCGTCGTGCCCGTGATCAACATGGTGGATGACCCCGAACGCGAGGCGCTCGCGCTGGAAGCAGCGCGTGTCGCCCTCGAGCTCACCGACCGCTTCGATCGCGTCGTCCTCACATCGCACCGGCAGACGTACCGTCTGGTCAACGTGGTCAGCCGCTGACGCTGCCTTCTTCACGGAGGGAACCATGATCGAGTTGTTGCTCGCCGCCTCGCTCGCTGCCGGCACGCCGGACCCCGGCGATGGCTATCTGTACAAGACGCTGCTGCTGCGGGCGGCGCCCGGTGAGCTGTTGGAGGTGATCGATCTATACGTGGAAAGCATGTCCGTCCTGGATGCCGCAGGCGAAGCGCGGCCCTTCATGATTCGGCACAGCAATGGCGACCAGTGGGATCTGCTGCTCCTTTACCCTATGGGGGGCTTCGCCGACTACTACGCGCCTGAACGCATCGCCCGGCGCGAGCGAGCCGCACAGGCGGCCGGAACCTCGGAAGCCGATTTCCAGCAGGAACTCGATCAGCGGGTTGCTTGGCGCGAAGAGGTGTTCGTCATGGGTCCGGCGCTCGACGTGGTGAGAGGGGCATTCGAGCACGCCTCGTACTATCACGTCGAGATGTTCATCGCGCTCCCCGGGAAGCGAGCGAAGCTGCTCGAGGAGCGGCAGATGGAGAACGCCTACCTCAAGGGCATCGGCCGGCCGCAGACCCTCATCTTCACCCGCGTCGCCGGAGCGGCCTGGGACCTTTACACCCTCGGCTGTTACCGGGACATCAAGCACTGGGCGGTGAGCGCGGACGTGCCCGAGGAGCAGAGGGAGTCCGCAGCGCTAGCGGCGGGCTTCGAGGGCGCCGACCGCATCGGCACCTATATGCGAACGCTGATCCAGTGGCACCGCGACACGTTGGGCACGGCGGTGCGCTAGGCCGCCCGCAGGCTGAGACCGTGCCAGCCTAGATCGAAAGAAACCCACCGGCAGCAAGCGGCGGATGGTCCCCAGCCCTGGGACCTTCGGGGCAATCCCTCGAGAGCTTGCCTCGTCATAGGCAGGTCGATGCAACCCAAAGCGCAGTTGACGTATCCAAGGGAATGGAGGGCACGGGGAGCGGCCCGAAACCGACCGATCCTCAGCTTCGTAGGGTGACTTGTGGGAGGATACGCCGTCTGGAGCTTGGGTGGAGGCATAAACCTATGCGACCATATGCTCGGTTCACGGCGCTGTTGGCTGCTGTCGTTGCCCTGGCAGCCGCCACACCGCTGAGGCTCGCACCCGTCCGACAGGGGGACATGCCGGCCGCCCTCGTCGCTGTTGATCGCTACCGTATCGCACTCGGCGACTTGCTCGCGGCGAACGGGGAGTACGACGCTGCGCGACGCGTTTATACCAACGCGGTGAACCTGGCTCGCGCCGATGGCAGGCTGCCGTTGGAGGAGCTGCGACGCATCGCCAACGCCTACTACTTCGAGGGCGAGTTCCAGAGCGCCAGGGCCACGCTGCTCGAACTTGCGGAGGAGGCCGCGTCGGCCAGCGCGATTGATGCCCAGGTGTGGGCCATAGCCGACGCCGCCTGGCTTGCCAGCCTGAGCGGTGCCGACCAGGAGTTCAACCGGCACCTTCAGCGGGTCGAGCGTCTACTCGACGCCCACTACGTGCCGGGCGCGCGGTTCAAGATCAGAACGAGAATGCTGAAGAACTTCATGGTCTTTGCACCGCACCTGGCGTCGTGGTAGTCTCGGCTCCGGCGGCTGCTTAGGCCCGTTGCCGCGAAATCCCGGGATGCCCTACACAGTGCGGCGTCCCGGGATTTGCTTATGCCGGTCGGTCTATGTACGGCCCGTCCTCAGACCGGCTACCTGCACCTCTGACGGTACCCCCGGATCGCGCCCTCCTCGCGAGCCCCCAAACGATCTCTCGCGACCGTGACCACGAGCGGTTCGCCCACAGCCAGACCTGGCTGGAGCGACGCCGGGTCGGCCGAGCGGGCCAGGCGAGCGAGAGTCAAACGATATACTTGACTAAAGCAACTAACAGGTTAAAATTGTCAACTACAGGGCCGTCGGCCTGCCAATCCATCCCTACTACGACGAGACAAGCATGGCTGAAATCGATTCCCAGCGGCGCGTCGAGGCCGTGCGGCGCTTCAATCGGTTCTACACGCGGCGGATCGGGGTGCTGGAGGAGGGACTGCTGAGGAGCCCGTTTTCCCTGACCGAGGCGCGCGTGATCTACGAACTCGCCCACCACGAACGGACCACCGCGACGCATCTCGGCGAGGAGTTGGGTCTCGACGCCGGATATCTCAGCCGGATCCTGCGCGGCTTTCAGAAGCGCGGGCTAATCGACAAGAAGCCCTCTGAGACCGACGGTCGCCAAAGCATCCTGTCGCTGACGGAACCGGGGCAGGAGGCCTTTGCCAAGCTCAACGCGGCGTCGCGCAGCGAAGTCGCCGCGATGTTGAATGAGCTGTCGCCGGTCGAGCAGCACCGCCTGGTCGAGGCGATGCACGTCATTGAGGAGCTCCTCGGCGCTCAGCCGGAGCACAAGGCCCCTTATCTGATCCGGCCGCACCAAGCCGGCGACATGGGCTGGGTCGTCCACCGCCACGGCGTACTGTATGCGTACGAGTACGGATGGGACGAACAGTTCGAGGCGCTTGTGGCTGACATCGTGGCCAAGTTCATACAGAGCTACGATCCGAAGCGGGAGCGCTGTTGGATCGCGGAGAAGGACGGGGAGAACGTCGGTTCGGTGTTTCTGGTCAAGCAATCGAAGACTGTGGCCAAGCTGCGCTTGCTGCTGGTCGAGCCGAAGGCGCGCGGGCTAGGCATCGGCACCCGATTGGTGAACGAATGCGTACGCCTCGCGCAGCAGGTGGGTTACCGCAAGATCACGCTCTGGACCATGGACGTGCTGCACGCCGCCCGACACATCTATGAGAAAACGGGCTTCCGCTTGGTCCAGGAGGAGCCCCACCACAGCTTCGGACATGATCTCGTGGCACAGACCTGGGAGCTAAAGCTGGCCGGAACTTCAACGCCAGCGTCACGCCCGGGCCTATCCTGACATTCACCTCCGACGAGGCCGGCGGAACCCTAGGCCCCGTGCTGATCGACGGAGAGAGTCGGCCGACAGCGAGAAGAGGTATGAGCGAGGCTAGAGAACCCTTATATGCGTGTGGACACTCCTCACGCGAACTCGAGCGTCTGCAAAGCCAGGGTGCGTTCTTTGAGGAGATCACGCATTTCTTCCTCCAGAGGGCGGGCATCGCCCGCGGCATGCGTGTCCTCGACATCGGCTGCGGCGCCGGGGACGTGACTCTTCTAGCGGCAGACATGGTCGGGACCTCCGGGTTCGTGTTGGGTATCGATCGCGCGTCGGAGGCCATCAGCGCGGCTACTGTGCGTGCCGCCGCGCGTGGCCTGAAACAAGTTGACTTCCGCGCGACGACGATCGAAGACCTGGCGCCAAGCGCACCGATGGACGCGCTGATCGGACGCTTCGTGCTGATGCACCAGGCTGACCCAGTACGCACGCTGCGCGAGGCGGCGGGCCACGTCCGCCAGGGAGGAATCGTCGCGGTGCTCGAATCGCACATGAGCGCTTCGGTGGCTGGAGTGCACTCGTGCCCCCATTCAACGACCTACGATCGCGTCACGCGCTGGATCAGGGAAACGATCAGAGCCGCGGGCGCCCACCCTGACATGGGGCTCCGGCTTCGGCGCGTGTTCGTCGACGCCGGGCTCCCGGCGCCCGAGCTTTGGCTGCAGGCGGGTGTCGAGGGCGGTCCGGACGCGGCGATCTATCGCTACATCACGGAAAGCCTGCGGAGCATGCTGCTGCTGGCCGAGCGCTTCGGCATCGCTTCGCTCTCGATGGGGGAGATCGATGAACTGGAACGGCAGCTACGGGAGGAGGTGACGGCGAGCGGTGGCGTCCTCACATCGCCGCTCGTCGTCGGAGCATGGTGCCGGCTTCCCTAGCCTGCCGAATCTCCAAGTGTCAGCGCCCTGGCGCCCTGCCCCGACCGGGCAAACAATGATCCCGCTCGGGGATCAGTCCAGGGACAGAAGGATCTTTCCAAAGTTGGCGTTGGACTCCATGTGACGGTGAGCCTCGACAGCCTGGTCGAACGCGAACACACGGTCGATGATCGGGCGCACCCGGCCGCTTGCCAACAGCTCACCCACATTACGATCGAAGGCGCGTGCCGCGGCAATCCGCTCCTCCAGCGGGCGGGTGCGCAGTGAGGTCCCGACGATATGCAACCGCTTGCGCAAGACCGAGCCGAGATCGACCTCCGCCGTGCGGCCCGCAGTGAGACCGACGATGATCATCCGCCCCTTCACGTTCAGGCTCTCCAGGCTGGCAGCGAGGTAAGGGCCGCCCACCAGGTCGAGGATCGCGTGCACGCCCTCGCCTCCGGTAGCCCGGCCAACAGCCTCCGCCACGTCCTCCTTCGAGCTGTCGATCGCCACGTCGAGACCGAGCTCGCGGGCGCGTTCCAGCTTCCAGGCCGAGCGGGATGTGCCGAGGACCGTTGCTCCGGCGACCTTGGCGAGCTGAAGGGCTGCGGTGCCGACCCCGCTGCCGACCGCGTGGATCAGCAACCGCTCGCCGAGGCCGAGCCCGAGCTGCGTGAACAGGGCGTCATGGGCGGTGATGAACACCTCGGGGATCGCCGCCGCCTCCTCAAACGAGGTTCCTGCGGGAACCGCAATGGCCTCGCGCTCCGGCACCACCACGAACTCTGCGTAGCCGCCGCCCCCCACCAACCCCATCACGCGGTCACCCGCCTGCCACAGGGCGACACCGTCCCCGACGGATTCGACCTCGCCCGCGTACTCCAGCCCCGGGATCTCCGCCGGCCAGCCGGGCGGCGGCGGGTACAGCCCGCGCCGCTGCAGCAGGTCCGCCCGGTTGACCCCGGCGGCCCGCACTCGGACACGCATCTCTCCTTGGCCCGGCTCCCGGATCGTAACTTGTTGCAAATGCAGCACTTCCGGGCCGCCCGCAGCCGTGATGACGACCGCGTTCATCTGCGCCATGACTTCTCCTCCCCGGACTGACCAGCAGCTCCCCGGCCCCGGCGGACCGCCGGCGCGAACCTCCCGGCTTCAGGCGTGTAGTATGGGTATCCTCCCTCCCGCCGCCACCACCCTGCCCCCTGTAAGTGCCCGTAAGAATTGGACCGATCTCGCCAGGACGCCAGAACTCGAACGGTGGGCTATGATCAAAGGTGGGCTATGATCAAAGGAGGGACGAAGGGGCCTGGTCACGGACTCAGCGTTCTGCTTGTCGATAGCGACCCTGAGTTCCTCAGGCAGAGCTGTAAGCTGATCGCGGAGGACGGCCATCGGGCCTGGGGCGCCGAGGACCTTCTCGCCGCCGCCAACTTCCTGTCTGACCTGACGCCCGACCTGTTGGCAGTAGAGCTCGCCCTCCTGGAGGCGGATGGCGCCGACCCGCTGGGCGACCTGCGGGCTCGGGCGCCCGGGGCACCGACCATCCTGATGGCCTCGGGACCGCCGGGCGAGCGGTTCCACGCGTTCGCGCGCCTGCACGACATCTACGGCTACTACGACAAGGAACATGGAGGCGACTGCCTGCGCCTTTGGGTCGGTGCGGCGCTGGTGACCGCGCGGCACGCGGAGGTGATTCGCCAGACGCGACGTGGCTTGCGTCGCGTGCTAGAGGCCGTGCCGGAACTGCACAAGATCCAGTCTCTGGACGAGGTCCTCGAGACGATACTCGGGCAGGTGGCCGAACTCGTCGGTGGCGAAGGTGGGTTCGTCGCCGCCCGCGTCAGCGACCCAGTGGGCAAGCCGCCGATTGAGGGGTTCAGCGAGTTTCCGCAGACGATCGACGACTACGTGGTGAGCGCGGCTAACGTCGACGCCTACCCGCGCGGTGCCACCGTGGACCGGCTGAAGTCGGTTCCCTCCCACCTCGTGCGTCGGGCTGTCGATGAGCGCTGCAACATCATCGACGACCACCACGGTGTTCTGCCACTCGCCCTGGCTCAACACGTGCTCGGTCTCGCCTACCTGAACAAACCGAACTTGCGCGAGCACGATCTCGACGTGTTACAGGTCTTTGCCAGCCAGGCGGCCGCCGCGATCCGCAACGCCGCGCTCTACGAGCTGGCCACCGTGGACTCCACCACGCGCGTGTTCCGCAAGTCATTCACCCTCGAGCGACTACGCGAGACGCTGAAGCTGGCCTGGCGCAAAGGCTTCCCAGTCTCGGTGCTAATGCTCGACATTGACGACTTCAAGGAGCTCAACGACGCGCACGGTCACATCGTCGGGGACAGGGCGCTGCGGTACCTGGGCATCGTCCTGAAAAAGAATGTGCGCGACTCTGACGTCGTCGGCCGCTTCGGGGGCGACGAGTTCATCTTGATCCTGATCGACGCCAACCGCGACGGCGCCGAAATCGTGGCCAACCGACTGCACGAGGCGCTGGGAAGCGAGCGCGGGATGCCCTGGCCAGAAGGGATACCGCGGCTGAGGACGCGCATGGGCACGGCGACGCTGGAGCCCGGCGCGACGTCGCCCATGGACCTCGGTTTTCCCGACTTCCCAAGAGCGGTCGAGCGGCTGGTGGACGAGGCCGATGCCGCGATGTATCAGGCGCGGCGCGTGGCGAAGCGCATCTTCAAGGGTCCTACGCTCGGCTGGGCAGATTTCCTCGAGGGTTAATCACCACCCTCACGCTGCAAATCGAAAGGCGAGCACCGAATCACCGTTGCCCGCCTTTCGCGTCATAACCAGACCAGCTTGGTCTGAACTTGGCGGGGTTTATCCGGTTCGCGACTCCCACCATGAGGACACCAGCGTGCGCCGGCGCACACCCGAGCAGTCATACGTGACGGTGGGATTGCCGTTTACTTTGTTCTCACTCACGAGGTCCGTCGAGCTCGCCGGGTCGGGCGCGTTGTGACAGAGGATATGGCCACCGACGCTCGGGTTGCCGTGCACCTGGCATTGGCTGCCGGCGTACACCAGGCCCGAGTAGTTGGGCGTGATCCCTGACGCGTTGCCGCCGATCTCAACGTCGCCTCCAGCCAGAATAAGTATGCCTTCGGGGTGGTCGGGCGTCAGTCTCGGGGTCCCCGTTACCTTGACCGACCCGGTGGCGATGATCGTGATCCTGAGCGGGTCGCCGTCCTTGCCAGCGTTGCCGGTCACTTCAGCGTTGCCGGACACGTAGTACGTACCCGGCTCCGCCTTGTTACCCGACAGACTGTACGTGTTCTGGGCGGCGCTGTACTTCCACCCTCGCACACCCTGACCGGTGGCGCTCGCGCTGTCCCGCTGCGGGCTGACCGTTACAACCCAGCCGTCCTGCAGTATGTAGTCCGCCTGATCGCGGAAATTGAACGGGTCGTGCTTGGGAACCTCCACCGGCCACTCGTACCGTGGTACCACCACGTTCCCCGCAGCGTCGTGGACCGTGCCGCTGAGGTTCACCTCGCCGGAGTAGGTGACCTCACCGTCTACCGTCGGATTCCCGTTGATCGTCAGCTCGCCGTTGGCATGCACGCCCGCGCACGGTCCCAGGACAGCGGGGTTGCCCGGCAGCACCAGAGCGCCGTTGACCGCGATCGCCGGAAACGTCGGGGCAGCCAGCATGACCCGGACCTCCGCCACACCGCCGTCTCGGGTCTCGCCGCGGCAACGTGCTACAAAGCGGTGGTTGGTGTCGACATAGGAATCGCCGCTGGGATCGACGTCGTCGTTCACGATCGTCACGAAATAACGGCCCTTTCCCAGCGCGACCCCGGAGTCCGGGATCACATCGCTACCATCGAGGTTGAAGCCGACCAGAAGCCCGTCGTCCTCCGTATCAGCCAACCCGTCGGTCCCCAGAAGCACCTCGCTGTAGCTGTATTCGGCTAGCGGACCCCGCATCAGAGCAAGCGCGTGGGTGGCCCCCGCATCGGCCAAGAGCAGCGCTTGCGTGGCCGACCGGTGGTTGATCGAGATACGGTACTCGACGACACCGACCGCAGTGAGGGCTGCGCCGATCGCGGTTAGCAACGCCATCGCGAGAAGTACCGCTACCAACGCGAAGCCGTTGTCCCTGGAGCGCACGCAGAATTGCATCGCTCTTCCTGGTCAAGAGAGGGCCTATGACGTCCTTAGCTCCCACCATGAGGACACCAGCGTGTGTCGGCGTACGCCGTTGCAGTCGTAGTTGATGGTGGGAGTTCCGTTGATCTTGTTCTCGTCAGTAATATTTGCAGCGCCGGTCGGGTCCTCGGCATCGTTACAGAGGATGTGGCCGTCCACCACCGGGTCGCCGTTGACCTGGCACTGGCTGCCGGCGTAGACCAGCCCCCGATAGTACGGTGTCGTCGTGGAGGCGGTACCACCGATCTGCACGTCACCGCCGGCCAGAATCAGAATGCCGTCAGGGTGATCAGCCGTGATCACAGGTGTACCGCCCACTCGGATCGATCCGGTGGCGATGAGGGTGATACTGAACGGGTTCCCAGCCTCCCCGAGGTTGCCGTTGACACGGATGTCGCCGTAGGCGCAGACCGTCCCCTCCACCGCGTCATTCGCGTTCAGAACGTAGGCGTTCTCGCTTTCCTCCCACTCCCAGCCCAGCACTTTCTCGCCGTTGATCGAGGACGTGTCGGGGGGAGGCCCCACGGTAATCAGTTTCTTGTCCTCGAGCCGGTAGTCGGCGTCATCGCAGAAGTCGCGCGGGAGGTACTCGTCGATCTTGATAGGATCTTCATAGCGCGGGATCACTTCGTTTCCGTGGGAGTCGTAGATGACCCCGGACATGACGATCCCCTCCGAATAGGTGACGTCGCCGTCCACGGTCGGGTGCCCATCGACAACGATCACGTTGTTCGCGTGGATGCCCCCGCACGGCCCGGTGGCCGTGATCGTCGGCGTGCCCGGCACGTAGAGGTCGCCGTTCGCCGCGACGGCCGGGAAGCTGGGCGCAGCCAGCATCACCCTGACCTCCGCCACACCGCCATCCGGGGTCTCGCCGCGGCAAAGCGCGACGAACCGATGGTTCGCGTCCGTGTACGGATCGCCACTGGGGTCGGTGTCATCGTTGACCATCCGCACGAAGTAGCGGCCCTGGCCCAGACCGATGCCGCTATTGGGCAGCGCATCCGTTTCGCTGAGGTCGAACCCGACAAACAGACCGTCGTCCTCCGTGCCGGCCACGCCGTCCGAACCCAGGAGCACGTCAGTGTAGCTGTAGCCCGCCAGCGGGCCTCGCATCAGCGCCAGCGCGTGCGTGGCCCCTGCATCCGCGAGCAGCAACGCTCGTGTCGCCGAGCGGTGGTTGACGGAGGTGCGGAACTCCACGATACCTACCGCCGTGAGCGCTGCCCCGATCGCCGTCAGCAGTGCCATCGCCAATAGCACCGCGATTAGCGCCAGGCCCGACTCGTTCGACCGCAAGAACCGCATCGCTCTCACCTCTCGTTCCGCAAGCGCACCATGCCGCTGAGCACACGTACGGCGGGTCTCGCGCTCCGCTCGCCGCGGGCACGTATCGTAACCCGGGCCGACAGGGCGCGCGCGGCCGCCCGGTTCGCATCGGTGATCGGATCTCCGTCTCGATCGAAGTACTCGAAGGCCAGCGAGTCTACGCCGATCAGGTATGGCTCCTCCGTGTCACCCGTGCCCGGGCGCACGAACATCGTGTCGCCCCGCAGATAGAAAACGAGGTCCTCGCCCGGATCATCCGTGTCGCCGTCCGCTGGGTTGTAGTCGGCGCGCAGGCGGATGTCATCAAAGTCGCCGTTGCCATCCGGATCCGGATCGATCCCGTCCACCGGGACGCCCAGCGGGCTGCTGCCCGCCAGACGCATGAATCGCGTGAGTGAGAGGTGGGCGTAGCGAACGCTGCCGGCCGCGCGCGTGCGCTCGCGGCTTGCCACGAAGCCGTGCTGGGCGCTCAAGACCGTGCCCAGGAGCGGCGCTAGGAGGACACCCAGCAGCATGAGGGCGACGATCATTCCCATCGTGCTGAAACCGGCCGCTCGGCCGCTATCGCTCCCGCGTCGGCTGCCACTACTCATGGATCACGTACGTCCACAACATCGCTTGCCCGGCGGCCGGCGGATTCAACGGTTGAGCCCGCACCGCCGCCTGCCGCGAACCCGCCGGCCCCGCCTCAACCAGCCAGCGCCGAATGAACACCCGCCTGTCCAGCTCCACGGTATCCCAGTGTTCCGCAACATTCGCATCCAGATCGCCGCCGAGGGCCAACTGCACTGTGTCGTCCTGCTCGCTGCCGGCGATGGCCTTCAGCTCCTCGATCTTCATCTCGGCCGCGACCGTCATCTGTGTCTCCAGCTCCGCCTGCCCCTCCCAGCGGTAGCCGGCCCCGAGAAGCGCGACCCCTGCCAGCACACCGAAGCTGAAGATCACCATCGCGACCAACAGCTCGACCAGACTGAAGCCCCCAATCTTGGCCACCGTCACGGCCTCCTGACCTCGTGACCGCCCGACGCGTAGACGCGGATCTCGCGCGTTTCCCCGAACGCGTTCACGAGCACGAACCGCTGCGTCGAGCCGCCGCTCAGCGCGCCCAGCCCGTTGTACGCGACGGAGTCGGCGCTGCCACCATCGAACCGCACCATCCCCGGTAGCTGGCGCGGCGCACCGGCAACCCGGTAGTCCCGGTTTGACTCGCGCCGCAGCGTGACCACCGCGTTCGACTGGATGGCCCGGATCTTCACTTGCGTCAGGTCCGCCACCAACGTCTGCACGGCGGTGCTGAGCTGGTAGCGGGCGACCACGCGCCGGCTCAACGGACCGGTGGTGCCAAGCACGGTGCCGATGAGCAACAGCACGACTGCCATGTCGACCAGCGTGTACCCTCGCTCACATCTGAACGCGCTCATGGTGCCTCGAACTTCTTCGCCAGGTTCTTTCGGCGGGCTTCGGCCTCAGTCACAGTGCCATCTTTGTGCCAGTGAGCAGCGGACGATGTAGCAAGGACTTACAAACGGCGAGGACAATCTGACCGGTCACAGTTTGCATTTTGACGCAAAATGTTTATCGCTTTGCGATGGGATGGCTTTCCGTCACCCGGGGTCCGAGTCGATTGGCGGACAATGAGTTACGACGACAGGACATGCCGGCTCCGCCGGCGGAATACATCCCGGCTTCAGACATTTTGCCCGGAACCCAGCCTTGCTCCCGGACGGTCGGATTCCGGCGTTCGAGGTCCAGCAGCGATGCAGCGACGGCTAGCGCCGCTTTCCGAAGAGGATGCGGTAGGCGATCAGCAGAACGAAGGCACCCGAGACCGCCAGTGCCAGCGAGCGCAGATCGAAGCCACTCACGCGGCCCCAGCCCAGCATCGTGCCGATGTAGCCACCCACCAGCGCGCCGCCGATGCCCAGGAGGATGGTGAGCACGCACCCGCCGGGGGCTCGACCGGGGTGCAGGAGCTTGGCGATGGTGCCGGCGACAAACCCGAGTATGATCCAGGACAGAACGCCCATAGGTGTCAGCCTCAGCTCAAGACAGACCCGCTGCAAAGGAGAACCACTTGACCCTACGCCGTCGCTGCTACGCCGGTTTCAGCTCGCGGCCGCTCCGGCCTAGGTGCGGCCGCCCGCTGCGCACTCGAGCACCACATCACGGAACGCGCCAACATCCACCAGACCGCGGAGCCGCTCGATGTCCTCGCTCAGCACGCGATCGCCGTCCAGCGGCGCTACGTGCTGGCGAACGAGCTCGTAGCCCGTCTGGACGCCCACACCGGGCGTCAGCCTCTTGAGGAACTCGAGTGCCTGTGCCGCACACAAGAGCTCCACCGCCAGCACGTACTGCAGGCACCCCACCGCTCGCCACGCCTTCCGTGCCGCTGCCATCCCCATCGAGACGTGGTCCTCCTTGTTGGCGCTGGTCGTCACTGAGTCGACGCTCGCCGGATGCGACAGGACCCGCATCTCTGACAGCACATCCACCACCGCAGCCTGCGTGGTCATAAGGCCCGACTCCACACCCGGGTCACGCGACAGGAACGCCGGCAGGTTGGAGAGGTCGGGGTTCAGCAATCGCTCGATCCGCCGCTCGCTGATCGCTGCCAGATCGGTGCAGACAATGGTGAGGAAATCGAGGACCTCCGCGATGAGCTGAGCATGGAAGTTCCCCGCGCTCAGAATCGCGCCGGAATCGACGAACACCAGCGGGTTGTCGGTGGCGCTGTTGATCTCGATCTCCAGCACATGCCGCACGAAGCCCATCACGTCACGGGCGGCACCGTGGACCTGAGGCATGCAGCGGAGCGAGTACGCGTCCTGGACCCGGGGATCGCCGTGGCGATGCGACTCACGGATCTCGCTATCGGCCAGCAGCGAGCGCAGGCGCGCCGCGCTGGTTATCTGCCCCGGGTGCGGCCGGGTGGCGTGGACCTCCTCGGCGAACGGCGTCGGCGTCCCCTTGAGCCCCTCCAGCGACATGGCGCCGGCGAGCTCCGCTGTCTCAACAGCCGCTTCGCCGCGCAGCAGCGCCAGCGCACCGAGGCCCGTCGTAGCCTGGGTCCCATTGACGAGTGCCAGGCCCTCCTTCTCGCGAAGCTGCACGGGCTCGAGCTTCGCCCGCTTCAACGCCTGGGCCGCCGGCTCGGGGCCGTCCGCACCGTGGAAGTAGCCCTCGCCCATAAGACACAGCGCCATATGGGACAACGGCACCAGGTCGCCGCTCGCTCCTACCGAGCCGAACTCCGGAACCACGGGGTCGAGCCCGCTGCGCAGCAAGGCGAGCAACAGCTCCACGACCTCGCGGCGTATGCCCGAGTTGCCACGTGCCAGCGAGTTGGCGCGCAGCAGCAGCATCGCGCGACTCAGCTCGCGGCCGAGCGGCGGCCCGAAGCCGCAGGCGTGGCTGCGGATGAGGTTCACCTGCATCTCCAGGCGCCGGTCCGGCGGGATGACCACCTCGGCGAGGCGGCCGAAGCCGGTGGTGACGCCGTAGATGCGCTCGCCCGACTCGAGGGCACGGTCGACGACCTGGCGGGAGGCATCGATCACATCACAGGCGGGAGCGCTGAGAGCGATGTCCGTTTCCAGGCCACGGGCGACACGCTCCACGTCTTGCAACCTCAGGCTGTGGCCATCGATCTCCAGCATGCAGCGAACCTCCATGGCGGCACGCACGCTCGGAGCCGAGTTCTCCGAGTCTCTGCGCTACTAGGTCAGAAAACGCTTGCGACCGGGTGGAAGATAGGGAGACGAGCCGTGGCCAGATAGACTTCCGGCCTCATGAGGAGATGGGCTGGCGCCAAGGGCACGGCGCCTACCGCTAGGCCCGGCGGCACCGCGCGGCTGAGATCATCGCACCACCAAAGGCCTGGTGATCAACAGGTCGGGCTGAACCGTGCCGGCAAGGTGAGCAACGATTACGTAGTCTCCGGGCCCGTCTGCCGGCCAGCGGAGCACCCGCCACGTGGAACGGTGCGGGAAGAGGGCCAGTTGGCGCTCCTCCAAGGGACACTCCGTCAGGTAGGCAACGACCGATCCGGCACGCCCCACCCAGAGGCCGAATCGACAGGACCCCAGGTCCGGAACGATAACCTGCTTGTCCGATTCGTTGGTCACGGTGGCCGTGATCGTCACCGTGTCGCCCGGGGCCGGAGCGGCTGGCTCGATGTCGACGGTGAGGGTCAGGACAGGCAGTACTTTCACCAGGAAGGCCTCGCTCCGCGATCCACCGCGGACATTGAGGAGACCCACAATCTCGTAGATGCCGGAGGGCACGGCCTTGCTCACAATGCCGCTGTCCGCCGTCCAGTAGGCGCGCTGGGCCGTCCAGCCAACCTCTCCCTGCTTGATCTCACCCGGGGCAAACTCCACTGGCCTCGTCCAGTCATAGTCCACAGACAGCGGGATCAAGCAGCCGCCATCAGCAGACCTTACGAGGGTGCCGTCAGCCGATCGCACCTCGATGTCGAGAAGCGGGCCGCAGTTCCAACCAGGGTCAAGGCTGACTCGACGGGTCGTCGGGTTCGTCGCGGTCACGATGACGTGCAGAGTCTCGCCCGGACGTACTGAATCTCGATCAATAGATGCGCTGACCGTAATGACAGACGGGTCCTCAAGGGGACCCAGCAGCTCCTCCAGGGGACCGAGCCCGTCGTCGCAGGCGAGCGCCGCACCCGCGAGTAGCAGCGTGAGAGTCCGGGCGATGACCTTTCCAGCAACTGCCACCTGGCCGCTCATGGTTCCAGCTCCTCAACCGCTTGCCATCCTGAACTGTCGTATCCCAATACTACCGTGCAACGAGCGTGCCCGTGGGACCGGTTCGAGCCGGGATCGTAACGCCCTAGAACGCTGAGAGTTGAGCAGGAAACCTGTATCGCTGCCACCCCGCCGGGCCCTTGCGACCTGCAGCATTCCGAATGCTGAGGTATCAGGATCTCGAACCTCGCAGCGCCTTCCACCTCGCCGGCATCTCCCTCGAATCAGGCCACGGGCGCCAGGTCCGCGGCCCGGGATGGCGGCGCCCGCCAAACAAACTGCCCTTCGAGACCAACGGCCTCACTGTCCCTCACGTCATCGCACAACCAGAGGCCTGGTGATCAACAGGTCAGGCTGAACGGTGCCGGCAAGGTGAGCGACGATCACGTAGTCTCCGGGCTCATCTGCCGGCCAGCGGAGCGCCCGCCACGTCGAACGGTGCGGGAGGAGGGTCAGTTGCCGCTCCTCCCAGGGACACTCCGTCAGGTGGGCGACAATCGAGCCGCCACGCTTCACCGATACGCCGAATCGACAGGACCAGAGGTCTGGAACCATAACCTGCCTCTCGGACTCGTTGGTCACGGTCGCCGTGATCGTCACCGTATCGGCCGCGGCCGGAACCGCCGGCTCGACGTCAATGGTCAACGTCAGAACCGGCAGGACTTTCACGAGAAGCACGTCGCTGCGGATTCCTCCGACTACCTTGAGGGTGCCGACCACCTCATAGACACCGGACGGCAAGGCCGTCTCAGACATGAAGAGCTGGGCCGACCAGTCGTACTGGGCCTGCATGGACTCACCAGGCGCAAACTCCACTCGCTCCGGCCGGCGGCCGTCCGGAAAGCTCGGGAAGCACCTGTCAGTCCATGCCACGAGTGTACCGTCTGCCGACCGCACCTCAAAGCCGATCGGTTCAAGGCAGCTCCGACCAGGGTCAAGGCTCACTCGGCGGCTCGTTGGGTTCGTCGCCGTCACGGTGATCTGGAGGGTGTCGCCGGGCAGCGTCGAATCCCGGTCAACCGAGACGCTGAGCGCGATGACAGAGGGGTCTTCCAGAGGTGGCAGAGCAGGTGGAGCCTGCGCGTCCTCGCAGGCGAGCGTTGCGGCGGCCAGGACCGCCGCGCCCGCCAAGAGAATAGGCAGTTTGCCCTTACGACACATCGAACTGACCCCAAATCCCGCCGAGGGTCAGCCTCGGGCTCATGAGGCAACAACGGTGAACATGTTCATACTACGCTTCCCTCAAACCCGACGTCAAGCCAGCGAGGTGCCCGGATCAGCGCAGCCGCTGCACCCTGACCGGGCCTAGCGCTGGCTGCCCAGGACGAGTTGTTCAGCCGGCGAGAACGCGCGGCCGCGGATCAACAGCGTGGCGACGAGCGAGGTGAGGCCCGCCGCCGCGTAGATCATGCCGACCACGACGAACTGATAGATCGCGGCGTAGACCGGATCGCTGCCCGCCAAGATCATCCCGGCCATCAGACCGGGGATCCAGACGATGCCCAGCGCCCGGAGCGTGTCGATGCGTGGGATCATTGCGGCCCGCACCGCGGCCTGCACGTAGGGCACGACCACCCGGTTGGGCACCGCTCCCAGCGCCAGCCCCGCCTCCAGGTAGCCCACGTTCGACGCCACCTCGGAGCGGAATCGCTCCAGTGTCAGGGCATTCGAGTTCATGGCACTTGCGATGACCATGCTGCCCACCGGTATAAGCGACTCCATCCGCGGGTCGATGGCACCCAGCGCGGTCATCAAGGCGATCACGACCCCGGACCCGGCAACGATCCCATAGAACGAGACAGCGAACGCTCCGCGGATGCCGCGGGCGCGACGTGCCGACGTGGCCGCAGCAGCCAGCATCATGAGCAGCAACACGAGAACGCTCGACCAGGAAGGCCCGCGAAACAGGAGCACGAGGATCGAGCCCACCGCCACCACCTGCACGAAGCCTCGCAACAGGCTCACCACCGTTTCATGCTCGAGGTGGACCTCGCGGCGCCGGGCGACATAGACGACCGCCAGCGCCAGAAGAACAGTGACCGCCGCTTGGGCGATCCCCAGCTGTAGCGGATCGCTGAACAGACGATTAAGCATTCTTGATCTCCGACATCGGTCCCGACTCAACGACCCGACCGTTCTCCATCAAGA
>JBDHKG010000183.1:0-2294 GCA_039586495.1 Gemmatimonadota bacterium
GAGCTTTCTGCGAAGGACAGCTGCGTTCTCGATGATGCCGTTGTGGACGACCGCGATCTCGTTCTTGCAGTCGTGATGGGGGTGAGCGTTGGCAGTCGTGGGCGCTCCGTGGGTGGCCCAGCGCGTATGCGCGATCCCCAGGGTCCCCTTGGGCAGGCTACCTCCGATCGCCTCGACCAGATCGGCGATCTTCCCCGAGATCTTGCGTGTGTCCAGGGTCCCGTTCTCGCAGACGGTCAGGCCAGCCGAATCATAGCCCCGGTACTCGAGCCGCCGTAGGCTCTCCAACAAGAGCGGCGCCGCCTCAGACGGCCCGATGTACCCGACGATTCCACACACGCTGCGTTTCTGCTCCCCTGACTAGTCACTCCCGCCCAGCAGGGCTCCAACCTGCTCCACCAAACGCCGCACCTCGACCTCGCGCTCCCGGGGTCCCTCGGCGATCACTCGCAAGATTGGTTCCGTGCCTGAGGGCCGGCAGTGCAGCCACATTCGCCGATCCCGCCAACGCAGGTGAAGCCCATCTCGGCGGTCGATCTCCGCGCCCGGAGAGGCCTTCTCGACCGCCCCGGCCAGCTGGTCCAAACCCATCGGGGGGCGCGGAAACCGGCCCTTGACGATCGCGAATTGTGGATATTCTGCCACAATCTCACTCAGCCAGGCCCTGCTTGCCGCCAGCGACTGTAGAATCAGGGCCACTCCGAGCGGCGCGTCCCGTGTGTAGTGCAGCGCCGGGAGGATCACTCCTCCGTTCCCTTCCCCGCCCACCACCGCGCCAACCGCCCGCATTGCCGCGGCCACGTTCGCCTCGCCGACAGGCGACTGGTGGTACTCGACGCCAGCTTGGACGGCGACCGCCTCGACGACTTGACTCGTGGAGAGGTTTGCGACCACGGGGCCCAGCTTGCGAGCCAGGACGTGCCGCGCGGCCAGAGCCAGTGTGTAGTCCTCGCCAATGGCTCGACCGCTCTCGTCTACGAGCGCCAGCCGGTCCACATCCGGATCCACCGCCATCCCGAGATCGGCACCTTCCAGAGCGACCCGCTCGCAGAGCGCCCCTAAATTGCTCGGGATCGGCTCCGCTCCCCGCGTGAAGCGGCCGTCAGGCTCCAGATCGATCCCCACCAACCGGCAGCCCAGCCGCTCGAACAGGGCCGGCAGGATCACCCCGCCGGCGCCGCGGGTGCAATCAAGGACCACTTTGAAGTCACGGCGAGCGATGCAGGCTGGGTCGATCAGATCGAGCCCGAGAATACGCTCGATGTGCCGGTCCGCGGCGCCCGAGATCTGCTCCGCATCCCCGTGACTGTCCTCCACATGTGCTGGCGCCTCGCCAGCGCGCACAGCTGCTAGGAACTCCGCACCCTGTTCCGGCGTGAGGAACGCCCCCTCGGGGCCAGCCAGCTTCAGCCCATTCCATTCCCTAGGGTTGTGGCTCGCCGTTACAACGATACCGCCGGCCAGACCACGCTGCTGGATCTCAAGCAGCGCGGTCGGCGTCGGCACGAGCCCCAGGTCACTCACCCGGCAGCCCACCGCCTGCAGGCCCGCCGTGGCCGCCCTAACGAAGACGGGCCCGCTGGGCCGCGAGTCCCGCGCGATTGCCAGGTGGTTCCCCCAACCCTGGGCCCGGACGAACGTTCCGAAAGCGGCGGCGAAACAGGCCACCAGATCGGGCGTCAGGTCGACGCCGACCCGACCGCGGATCCCTGAAACGCTAACGATTAGAGTTTCTGGTATGGTCATCCTCGATATCCGATGCCTCGACGTTTAACCGCCAGCTGCCAGAGGCCGACCACTAAGTAACGGCTCGCCCCGCCCAGCCTCAATAGCAGATCGCTGGACGCCGCCTCTCCCCGAGACTAGACTGTCTATTCTCCAAGAGCAGCTTGAGTGGATGACCCAGACTCTGGCCGGGAGGCCAGCCGACCCAGCTGATGAGGCGCGATACAGAGCTTCGTTTCGCTACACGCGCCATCCGGGCGGGGCAGCGACCCGACCCCGCCACAGGCGCGATCATGACGCCGATCTACCAGACGTCCACCTTCGTCCAGGAGAGGATCGGCGTTCACAAGGGCTACGAGTATGCCCGCGTGTCCAACCCGACGCGCAGCGCGCTGGAGGCGAACGTCTCATCGCTTGAGGGCGCGGAGCACGGTGCCGCGTTCGCGTCCGGCATCGCCGCCATCGAAGCGGTGGCCAAGCTGCTTTCCGCGGGCGACCACGTCATCTGTGGCGCCAATGTGTACGGTGGAACAGACCGATTGTTCCGTCAGGTCCTTGCGCGCCTGGGT
>JBDHKG010000109.1:0-14771 GCA_039586495.1 Gemmatimonadota bacterium
CCCTCTCCGTCCAGCAGGATATCGTCGATAGCCGGGACCACCGGCGCAAACGGCACCATCTCCAGCGCCTCCCGCGGCAATCCGGCCGGACCCTGCGCGAGTTGCCCCAGCACGCTGTCGCGGATGGCCGGCGTCACCGCCACGTTCTCGTAGCGGCGCGCCACACGCCGGACCAGCGATCCGTCAGGCTCGCGAATCTCGATCAGGTAAGCGGACCCCAGACAGACCGCGATGGCGCCGGCCGAAGCGGATACCTTGGGCACCGGCATCAGGCGCGGCTTCACGTACGAGGCTCCGCCCTCAGGCCGCTCGATCCGGGTCCACTGCGACGGCGGGAACGTGACGACGGTGTCGACGATGGCACCGCTCCGGTTCATGCGGTAAAGCACCGCCTCGCCCGTATCCCGCGCCGTCTCCAAGAACGCGACCGGCTCCGCAGCCACGTAGATCTCGTCCGCCGCCGCGGCCGCGAAGATGGGCGTGGTCCCCGCCAGGCCCGCCAGATCGACGTCGAAGCGAGACAGAAAGATCCCCGCCGTGTCGAACCCCGTGACCCGGTTGAGCCCCGAATCCAGAGTGTAGATCCGGTCAACTGCCACCTCTAGGAAGAGCGGCCTCGCGAATTGCCCCGGCCCCTCTCCCGCTCCACCGAACCAGCCCAGATACTCGCCGTGGGGGCCGAAGCGCAGCACACGTTGGTTCCCAGAATCCAGCACCACCACGTTGCCGTTCGGCAGGATGCCCACGTCGAGGGCGAACGTCGCCGGCTTGCGATCGTAGAGCTGATCGCCGGCCACCAGCAGATACTGCTCAAGCTCCCACGGCACCGTGTCGCCCAGCAGCCCCCGGTCCGGGTTCATCACCGAGGGCACGCCGCCGATCGTGTCCACGACGATCCCACCGCGTCCCCCCTCGCCTCGACAGCCGGACAGAGCCGTCACAGCCACAGCGAGAAGAGCACATGCCGTCCTGTTCACACGTCCTCCAAGCTCTTATGTACAGTCATGGCGCTGAGCCTGTCGCCCATCCCCCTCCTGCCCATCTTCCTCTGCTCCCAGACACACGCTATTGTCTGGCCATCAGGCACCGCCGTCAATCCACGCCGGGACAACGGGGGCCATCCCATGCACGCCGACGTCCTGTCCGAAGACTCGCTGCTGCAACTGCTACAGGAGCTGATCCGCATCCCATCGGTCAACCCCACGCTCGCGCCCGACGAGTCGGACGGCGAGGCCGCACTCGCCGAGTACGCCCGCGAGTGGCTCACGAGCCATGGCGTCAATGCCTGGCTGGAAGAAGCCGCACCCCGCCGGCCCAACGTCGTCGCCGAAACCGGAAGCGGCAAGGGGCCGACACTAGTCCTCTGCGCCCACATCGATACGGTGAGCGCCGCCGGAATGTCGATCCCACCCTTCCAGCCCCGGCTCGAAGGAGAGCGCGTCTACGGTCGTGGCAGTTACGACATGAAGGGGGGCGTCGCCGCTGTCATGGCGGCTTCAGCCGCGCTCAACCACGAAGACCTCACTGGGCGCGTGCTGGTCGCGCTGGTCGTCGACGAGGAGCACTCGAGCATCGGCGCCGACGATTTCGTCGCCCGGCACAAGGCCGACGCCTGCATCATCACCGAGCCCACCGAGGGCCGATTGATCCTCACCCACAAGGGCTTCGTCTGGAGCGAACTCATCACGCGCGGCGTTGCCGCACACGGTAGCCGCTGGGACCTGGGCGTGAGCGCCATCGGCAAGATGGGCCGCATCGTCTCTGCGCTGGAACGCTTCGACCAGGAAGAGCTACGCGAGCGCACCCATCCCGTGCTCGGCCCCGCCTCGCTGCACTGCGCCACCATCGCAGGCGGCGTCGGCCTCAGCACCTACGCGCCCGAATGCCGCCTACAGGTGGAGCGCCGCATACTCCCCGGCGAAACGCTGGAACAGGTGAGAGAGGAGCTGGAGGAACTCGTCCGCGAAGCCGCTGAGGAGGCCACCGTCACATCCTTCTTCCACCGCACCCCGCTCGTCTGCGACCCCGAATCGTCCATCGCCCGCTGCGTGCGTGAGGCCGCCCACGCGGTCACCGGCTCCCCGCCCGAGGAGACCGGCGTCGCCTACTGGACCGACGCCGCCATCTTCGACGCCGCCGGCATCCCCACCCTCAACTACGGTCCCGGCGGCGCTGGCGCTCACGGCGCGGTGGAGTGGGTGGACCTGGACTCCGTGATTAGCTGCGCGCACCTGCTGGCCGAGGTGGCCCGTCGCTTCCTCGCATAGAAGAACCGTCGCCGCCGCGCCGATCAGCCACATTGCCGGCCCGCCCCTCAGTCCCGGACGACCCTAAGCGTCGCCTCATAGTCGCCGGGCACCTGCGGTGCGCTCTCCGGTGCCAGCGAGATGAGCCTCAGCTCGTAGCACCCGACTCTCACCGCCGACGGTCCAATGGACGGATTGGTATTGAGGCTCACCGGCCCGCCACCGAGCTTGACCGGTGGACGCCAGTCGCGGCTGGCGGTCCACCCCGACACCTCCAGCTCGACCCGCGCGTTGCCCGCCCAGAAACAGTACCACAACGGCGGACAGCGAGAGTCCTCCGGCACACCCGCGAACCCAATGCT
Source organism: Gemmatimonadota bacterium (assembly GCA_039586495.1). Lineage (GTDB taxonomy): Bacteria > Gemmatimonadota > Gemmatimonadetes > Palauibacterales > KS3-K002. The sequence goes on from JBDHKG010000109.1 coordinate 2,609, forward strand.
GAGGCCCGTACCGCTGACCGTGACTGCCTCTCCCAACGCCAGGTTGAAGTCGGAGTTCAGCGGGACCTCAGCGCCGACCGGTGCAGTGGCGTCCTCACACGACAGGAACAAGAGACAGACCGCAAGGCACAACCGCCGAGCCATCGTGGACCTCCTCGTTAAGCCCTCTAGCCGACCTGAGCGGCACGTCGACCCCCTGTCACTTGAACGGGAGATCCGGCCAGGTCCGCTAACGGCCAGAGGAGCAACGCCTGTGCCCGAGGGATGAGCCAGAGGCCCCAATGCTCTAATTCGTTGATGTGAAAAGGATTAGCCCTGGAGAGCCGACCGCGCCGACGCTCCCGACAACCCGCACGCCGTCAGCTTCCCGAAGCGGCGCATTCAGAATTTCGGACGCCAGCGTTCCCCTTGCCGCTCGCCGGCGGTCAAGCTAGATTGGTTTTTAGGTTAGCCTAAATAAACGCATTAGGTGACACTAAAATGGAACCGTCCCTCGCGATTAGCTTGGCGGCCGCCGCCGCACTTGCCCTCCTGACCCTCTGGCCCCGGCGCGGGCTCCTGGCACGCTGGCGCCGGACTCGCCAGCTGGCGGAACGCGCAATCGCCGAGGACGCCCTCAAGCACATCCACGCCCGGGAGCTCAGCGGCACCCTCGCCACCTCGGAGTCGCTCGCCGGAAAGCTGGAGCTCGGTGTGAGGCGGGCGTTGGAGCTCATCTCCGATATGCAAGGTCGAGGACTCATCCAGTCCACGGGGCCAGGGCTGCGGCTGTCGCCCGGGGGTCGCAAGCTCGCGCTGCGGGTGATCCGCGCCCACCGCCTGCTGGAGCGCTACCTCGTCGACGAGCTGCGCATGCCGCTCGAGGCGATCCACGCGACGGCCGACCGCCGCGAGCACACGATGACGGTCGAGGAGGTGGACGCGCTCGAAGCCCAGCTGGGCTACCCGCAGCAGGATCCCCACGGCGATCCGATTCCCACCAGCGCGGGGACGCTGGAAGCGGTGGAAGCGACGGCCCTCAGCGATTGGCCGATCGGCGTGCCGGCCAAGATCGTCCACCTGGAGGACGAGCCAGCGGAGGTCATGACCCTGATCGTAGAGGCGGGCCTCGCCCTGGACATGCACATCGAGGTGCTCGAGACCGATGAGCAGCGGTTGGTGCTTTGGGACGGTGAGAGCGAGAGAGCGCTGGCACCGGTAGCCGCCAGCAACGTGTTCGTTGCTGAGTTGCCGCATCCCGTGCGGCCGCCTGTCAAACTGTCGTCCCTGAAGCCCGGTGAAGCCGGCCGTGTCATTGCGCTGCGCTGCGAGGGATTCAACCGACGTCGGCTGCTGGATCTGGGTCTGACACCGGGGACGGTAGTGGAGTGCGCCTTTCCCGGGCCGGCGGGCGAGCCCAGGGCCTATCGAGTGCGCGGAGCGCTCATCGCGCTGCGCCGCGAGCAAGGCGATGAGATTGAGATCGAGCCGTTCACAGGCGGCATGGAGAGGTCGCGGTGACCAGCAAACGGCCAAAGTCGATCCGCGAGCGCAAGCTGCCGGTTGTCGAGCCGGTCGCTCCGTTTCGTGCCGGGCTCCGCCAGTTAGGCATCGACACGACGGACTGGGATCATGTTGTCGCGCTGGCGGGCAACCCGAACACCGGCAAGAGCACGGTGTTCAACGCCCTCACCGGCCTCAAGCAGCACGTCGGCAACTGGCCAGGCAAGACGGTGGCCCGGGCTGAGGGCGGTTTCGAGTACGAGAGAAGGAAGTACAAGTTGGTGGATCTGCCCGGCACCTATTCGCTGCTCAGCGCCTCGACCGATGAGGAGATCGCCCGGAACTTCATCCTCTTCGGGCGACCGGACTGCACGATCATCGTGATGGACGCCACGCTGTTGGAGCGCAACCTGAACCTCGCACTGCAGATCCTCGAGATCACCGACCGGGCGGTCGTCTGCCTGAATCTGATGGACGAGGCCCGCCGCAAGGGGATTCGAGTCAATCACAAGAAGCTGGAGTGGGACCTCGGCGTGGCCGTGGTGCCGACGGTCGCGCGGACCAGTCACGGGATGGATGACCTGGTCGCGGCAGTCGCCGGGGTCGCCAGTGGACGAACCCGCACGCGGCCGCACCGCATTAGCGCCACCGGCGACACGGCTCGCTCGGTAGACGAGTTGGTGGAGCTGATCGAGGCTGCCTACCCCGGCCTGCCTAGCGCCCGCTGGGTCGCGATGCGCCTGCTGGAGGGTGACAGGCGCGTGGAAGATGCCCTCAGGCACGGTGAGCTGTCGCAGCTTGCAGTATCCCGAGAGCTCGAACCCGCTGAGGCCGCTACGTCTGGGGCCGAGGCGCGATGACGACCGCCTCCACGACCCCATCGCCCGCTGAGATTCTCGAACGCGCCGAACGCCTGCGCCGCGGCCTCGACGTGTCGTTCCGCGACCAGATCGTCGAGGCCATCTATACCGATGCTCGAAGCATCGCCTCCCGCGCAGTACGTGCCGGGAAGCCCGCCGGACCTACGTGGGATGAGATGCTCGACCGCATCCTCACCTCGAAGCTCTGGGCCTTCCCCATCATGCTGGTGGGTTTGGCGCTGGTCTTCTGGATCACGATCGTCGGGGCCAACTACCCGTCACAGGCCATCGCCTTCGCGCTGTTCAGCGTCGAGGACTGGGCCTCGGCTCTATTCAACAACCTGGGTGTGCCCTGGTGGCTGACGGGATTCCTCTGGCACGGCGTCTATCGCAGCCTCGCCTGGGTGGTGTCGGTGATGCTGCCGCCCATGGCCATCTTCTTCCCGCTGTTCACAATACTGGAGAACCTCGGCTACCTGCCGCGGGTCGCCTTCAACATGGACTGGCTGTTCAAGAAGGTAGGCGCCCACGGCAAGCAGGCCCTCACCATGAGCATGGGGTTCGGCTGCAACCTCACCATGAGCATGGGGTTCGGCTGCAACGCCGCCGGTGTGATCGCCTGCCGGGTGATCGATTCGCCGCGCGAGCGGCTGATCGCCATCCTCACCAACAACTTCGTGCCGTGTAACGGCCGCTTCCCCACGCTCATCATGTTGAGCGTCGTGTTCGTGGCGGCCGCGTTCCCACCGGCCCTCGCCTCAATCGCAGCTGCCGGTTCCGTGGTCGGCGTCGTGCTGATCGGCGTGTTCTTCACCCTACTCGTTTCCTGGATGCTCTCCCGCACGGTGCTGAAGGGCGTGGCATCGAGCTTCACGCTCGAGCTGCCGCCGTACCGGCGCCCCAACATCGGGCAGATACTCTACACCTCGATCGTCGACCGCACGCTCTTCGTGCTCTGGCGCGCCGTCCTGATGGCCGCGCCGGCGGGCGGCGTCATCTGGCTGCTGAGCAACATCTCGGCGGGTGGGGGGTCGCTGACGGGCTGGATATCCGGGTTCCTGAATCCGCTAGGTCACACCATCGGCCTCGACGGCGTCATCCTGCTCGCCTACATCATCGCGATTCCGGCGAACGAGATCGTGGTGCCGACGATGCTAATGGCGTACATGGGGGCGGGAATGATGATCGAGATCGACAGCCTGGCCGAGCTTCAGCAGCTACTGGTCGGCCAGGAGGGCTGGACCCTCCTGACCGCCGTGTGTCTCATGCTCTTCTCGCTGCTGCACAACCCCTGCTCTACCACCATCTGGACTATCTATAAGGAGACGGGTAGCGCCAAGTGGACGACCTTGGGCGCGCTGATGCCGCTGGCCATCGCCTTCGTCGTCTGCTTCATCGTCGCGCAAACCGCTCGCCTCCTCATCTAGGGCCTGACGAGCTCCGCCCGAACCGCGAGGATCAGGGCGCCACGCTCAGCTTGCGGCTGGGCCGATCCCAGGACGAGCAGCTGACCCACGCGCGCGTTTACCGACGTCTTGAACGCCCGTCCGAACTCCTCGCCGTAAAGCTCCACCTCCAGCTGAACCGTGCCCCCATCCTCGGCAACTCGTACCTCACCGATCCTGCCTTCGACAATGTACGTGCCACCGACACCGGCAACGCGCTGGGAGATTTCGGTCCACTCAGTCCCCACCATCACGGCCTCCGCTACCTGCCGGTAGTTCTGGAACCGGAAGACGTCTCTGGGAAGTGCGGCCTCGATATCGGTCAACGCCGGATCCGGTGCCGTAGAGCCACCGTTGGCCTCGACAATCCTGAAGTGCAGCTGCACGCTCGGCTCGGGCTGGTCGTACTGCTGCAGCACCTGCTCAATCCTCGACAGCATCTCCGGCGTCTCGCGAACCGTGATCGTCCGCGTCTGATCATCGACGCTGATCATCCCGCCACGATCTGCGAACACGTAGGGATCGATGATTTGATGCGCGGCCCCCGGCTCGATGTACTCGAGCTGGAAGGTACGGACGTCGAGATCGCTGTACCGCCCGCTCTGACAGCCGGCCACCAAGGCGCCGCTGGCGATCAGCGCCAGCTCCGCCCCCACGGTAGCCCAACTCAACAGCTTCGTTCTCGCTCTCATCGCATGCTCCTCCACTAGTAGAACCAGATGACCTTCGCCGATCGATCTTGCGTCTCGAACACCATGACGTTCTGAGCCAGCGGCGCTTCCACCGCCGGCTCGATACGAGGCGCCGGAAGCAGAACCACCTCCCCAGGCATCCGCCCGTCCGGCGGCCGGACCAGGAACAGCGCCGTCAGCGCCGCTGCCGCCGCCAGCGGCGCCGCCACGCGCCAGCCGTGTCGCCGCCACCCGATCCTGCGACGCCTTGCCCGCGTGATGCTCAGCGCCTCTTCGACATCCGCGCGCGGGCTCAGCCCGTCCAGCGCGCCCGCCAGCTCACCCTGGCCCGCGAGCAGTCTCGCGGCCACGGCACCGCACCGCGTGCACTCACGGACGTGGTTCGCCAGTTCCGAATCGCCCTGGCCCGCCAGCTCCGCCGGCTCGGCCTCAAGCAGCAGCCCGAACGCGGTCTTGCACTCAATCGCCATAGCCTTCCACCAATTCCGGACAGTTCTCCAGAATCCTCCTGCGAATCGCCTTGCGGGCCCTGAACAGGTGCGAGCGCACCGTCACCGGCTCCATCCCCAGCATCACGCTCACCTCCACCGGCCCGAACCCCTGTAGATCGACCAGATCGAACACCTCACGCTGCCGATCCGACAGTTCCTCTAGGAACACCCTGACCAGATCGCTCGCGCGCCGCTCGTCCGTCACCTCTTCATCCCCTCGGGGATCGTGAGACTCTGGCCGCGCCTCCCGCACCAGCTTCAGGGTCAGCCGCTCCCGCCGCGCGCGCTTGCGGAAGAGGTCCGCCGCCGCGCTCCGCGTCACCTGGTACAGCCAGGTGCTGAACGCCGAGCGGCCATCGAAGCTCGGCAGGTGGCGATGCAGCCTCACCAGCACCTCCTGGGTGACGTCGTCCGCGTCGTCCCGGTCGCCGGTCCGCGCCAGCGCCCACCGGTAGATCTGCTCGTAGAACCGGCGGACCAGCCGCTCGAAGGCCGCCTCATCTCCGGCCTGCGCGCCCCTGACCAGGGCGGATATCCCATCACCGATCCGCGTCAGCTCGCTCAACCGATCTCCCGGTAGCCCATTTCGACCTTGAGACGTGACCAGCGTGCCCGCCGTTTACACGGGCCCCGACACCCCCACATCTCAAGCTGCCGACCCAAGGCCGCACTGGCCAGATCCCCCGCCGCGGCGCGGCCACGTTCGCTCCGCCCCGCGCATCTAACAGATTGAAGCCGCAGATATCGTATGCTCAGCCCCGGCCCCCAATCTCAGGTTGGCCCAAATGATCCGTGAGATCAGGTTGCCCAGCTATGCCCGCACCCCGCTGCTCCCACTCCTCATGGCGCTCGCGCTGTCTGCTTGCGACAAGGGCGCGAGCCGCGCCTCGGGCCCCACGGTGAGCGACAGCGCCGGCATTCAGATCGTCGAGAACCACGAGCCCCGGTGGCCGGACGCCCGCAGCTGGCGACTCTCCGACCAGCCCCTGCTTGACATCGGGGTACTGGAGGGAGATGCGGATTACCAGCTCTTCCAGGTCGCCGGCGCAGTAAGGCTGACTGATGGCCGCATCGTGGTCGCGAATGCCGGGACGGACGAGCTCCGGTTCTACGATCCGGCGGGCAGATACCTGTCGTCTGCCGGGCGCAGAGGCGGTGGACCCGGCGAGTTCGAGGTCCTGCGCTGGCTGGGAACGTTGAGAGGCGACTCGCTGGTCGCCTACGACTGGCGCAACCGGCGAATATCCGTCTTCGATGCCAACGGCAGATTTGCCAGAGCGTTCACTCTGCGGACCGTCGCCCAGGCGCCACCATCCCACATACATATCGGCCTGTTCGCCGATGGCTCAGTCCTCATCGGCGCACAGCGTCTGTTCGCCTCGGGCGAGATCAAGACGGGTCTATACCACGACACCATCTTTCACCTCCGCTTCGACCAGCAGGGCGTCTTGAGCGACACGATAGGCCGTCAACTGGGAGCCGAGGTGTACATACTCGCACACGATCAGGGAATCGAGGTCGTGCCGCTGCCATTCGCACCTTCCCCCCATTTGGGTGCATACACGAACGGCTTCTACTTCGGAAGAGGTGACTCGTACGAGATCGGCTACTACTCGGCGGAAGGCGGGCTCGTGCGCTCGATTCGCTGGATCCAACCCAGCACGCGCGTCACGGGAGAGGACGTCGAGCGCTACATACAGCGTCAACTCGAGGGAATCGAGGACGAGGATGAGCGTCGTGAGATCGAGCGCGTGTACACGGGCCTTCCCTTCCCTGAGAAGCTGCCCGCGTACAGAGAGGTCTCGGCAGACGCAGACGGGAACCTCTGGGTCGAGGACCACCGGCGACCCGGCGACGATCAGCCGCGCTGGACCGTGTTCGACCCCGCCGGCGAGATGCTCGGAGTAGTAGAGATGCCGCCGCGGTTCAGAGTGTACCAGATCGGTTCCGACTTCGTGCTCGGCCGCTGGCGCGATGACCTCGATGTCGAGCACGTGCAGCTCTACGAGCTACTGAAAGACTGAAAGCCGGCTCCGGTCCGCAAACAGTCCGAGAAGCTCGAACGGTGCTAATCAGCGACGAACACCGCGTACAGACCCTCCGGCCTTATTCGCCTTTCTCGCGCGGCACGACCAGGGTCGCCCGGTGCCCGTGTCGTAACACGTAGACCGACGTGCTACCCAGCAGCAGGCGATTGAAGAAGCCGAATCCGTGTGAACCCATCACGACGAGATCGGCATCCCAATCCTGAGCCTCGTGCAGGATCTCGTGCCCGGCGTGACCCTCTCGGATGGTGCGACTGACCATCAGCTCCGACGGCAGGGCGACCTGCGCGAGTGTCCGCGCGAACTGGCCGCGCGCGTGATGGCGCGACTCCCTCTCGTCGAACAGGGCCGCCTCGAGTAACATCGGGGTGAGCCGGTCCTGCACGTACAGCGCGCACAACGCCGCCCCGTCCGCCTGCGCCAGCGCCGCCGCCATCTCCAGCACACGGAAAGACTGACGGGAGAGATCGATGGCGGTCAGGATACGCTGGAAAGGCTCCTGCCGCGCCTCCGTCGCCACGAGCACCGGGCAGTGCGCCAACCGCATCACCCGCTCCGCAGTGGAGCCCACCAGGAAGCGGGCGACCGCGGGCCGGGGGTGCGCACCCACCACGATCAGACACGACTCCAGCTCGTACGCCAGATCCGTGATCAGCGGCGCCGCCAGGCCGCTGCGCATGTGGACGGGCGCATCGCCGGCGTCTGCCAGCCCGGCCTGGGTCCCGACCTTGAGGCGCAACTCTCCGCTGTAGGCGTCGTGAAAGTCGGCTGACTCGACGCCGAACGGGAAGGCCAGCGTCTCAACGACGGTGACGATGTCCAGCGGTACGCCGAGTCGACGAGCGCAGGCGGCGCCCGTCACCACAGCGCTCAGACCGTGCTCAGTTCCGTCCGTCGCCGCCAGCACGCGCCTCAGCTCAAACATGTCGTGCCCCACGCGTACCGCTACTAGTCACGCGCCTGCACGCAGGGGACCACCAGCGTCGCCAACTGCCCGTGCCGCAGCACGTAGAGCGATGTGCTGCCCAGCAGCAGCCGATCGAAGAAATTGAAGCCGTGCGTGCCCAACACGACGAGATCGGCCTTCCACTCCTGCGCCTCCTCCAGGATCTCACGACCGGCATGACCCTGCCGCATGTGCGCGCCGACTGCCTCCTCCCCGAGCAAGTCCGCGGCCTCGAGCACTCGCTCCATCAGCTCGTGTCCGTGGCGACGGCGCTCCTCTTCCTTATCCCCCGCAACCCTCGCCAGCATCATCGGCAGCGGCTCGAGGACATAGAGCGCCCTCAGCTCCGCGCCATCGGCTCGGGCGATGGCCCAGGCGTTCCTCAGAACGCCCCGCGAGACCTCGGAGAGATCGACCGCCGCGAGGACGCGCCGGAACAGCTCACGCCGCGCCTCGCTCGCCACGAGGACCGGACGGTTGGCGAGGTACAGCACGCGCCTCCCGGTCGTGCCCACCAGGCTCCGAGCCAACGCAGGGTGCGGGTTGGCGCCCACGACGATGAGGTCCGCGCCCGCTTCCTCCGCGACCCTGTTGATGAGCTGCGGTGCGAAGCCGGCGCGCACGTGCAGATGCGCAGCGGCCGCCCCCGCCTCCCGCGCCTGCGCCTCCGCCCTCTTGCGCGCTTCCCGGATGAAGTCCGGCTCGTACTGTGCGGCGTCCACGCCCGGTGGGATGTAGGCGGGCGGTATCAGTACGACCTCAACGACCGTGGTCACATGGAACTCGGCGCCCGCTCGCTGCGCCAGCGCGGCGCCCGTCACCACGGCACCCAGGCCGTGCTCGCTGCCATCCGTCGCGGCCAGTATGCTCATCAATCCGGTCATTAGCTATCCCTTCAGCACGCCCAGCGGCCTCAGCTGCGCCACCATCTTGCCGATCCCTGCGTGGTGCACCACCTCGACGACCTTCTTCACATCCTTGTAGGCCTCCGAGATCTCCTCGTCCACCGTCGCCCGCGAGGCCGCCCGGATCAGGATCCCCCGGTCCTCAAGCTCCCGCACGATGGCACGCCCCTGCGCCGTCCGCTTCGCCTGCTTGCGGCTCATCATCCGTCCCGCGCCGTGGCAGGTCGAACCGAACGTCTCGTTGTAGGCGCCCTCGGTGCCGACCAGCACGTAGCTGTAGCGACCCATGTCGCCGGGGATGAAGATCGGCTGCCCCACCTGGCGGTAGGCCTCCGGTACCTCCGGATGTCCCGGCGGAAAGGCGCGCGTCGCGCCCTTGCGGTGCACGCAGACCTTCTTCTCGATGCCCTTCACCCGGTGCGTTTCGATCTTGGCGATGTTGTGGGCCACATCGTAGACCAGGCGCAGGCCCAACCGCTCGGGGCTCTGGCGCAAGACCTCGGAGAAGGTCTCTCGTACCCAATGCGCCATCATCTGGCGGTTGCAGAACGCGTAGTTCGCCGCACCGCGCATCGCACCCAGATAGCGGCGCGCCTCATCCGACGGCAGCGGCGCCGCGCAGAGCTGACGGTCCTGCAACACGATCCCGTACTTCTCCGAGGCCCGAAGCATCGTCTTCAGGTAGTCGTCGCACACCTGATAGCCCAGCCCGCGCGAGCCCGAATGGATGAAGGCGGTCACCATCCCCTCCTCAAGGCCCAGCGCTGCAGCGGCCACCTCATCGTAGACCTCACCGACATAGCCGACCTCGATGAAATGGTTGCCCGAGCCCAGCGTGCCCACCTGCTGGCGCCCGCGCTCCAGCGCCCGCTGCGAGACGTAGTCCGGATCTGCCCCCTCGATCGTGCCGCCCGCCTCGATCCGCTCCAGGTCCTCCGCCCAGCCGTAGCCCCGCTTCACCGCCCACGCCGCGCCCTTCAGCAGCACCTCCGTCACCTGGTTCACCCCGAGCCTGATATCGGAGCGCGAGGACCCGACACCCGACGGCACGTTCCGGTAGAGCAGGTCCATCAGCTTGCCGAGCTGCGGCCGCAGGTCCTGCACCGTGAGGTCCGAGCGCAGCAGGCGCACACCGCAGTTGATGTCGTAACCCACACCGCCCGGCGAGATGACGCCCTCATCGAGGTCGAAGGCCGCGACCCCGCCGATCGGGAAGCCGTAGCCCCAGTGGATGTCAGGCATGGCGATGGAGGGGCCCTGGATGCCGGGCAGACAGGCGACGTTGGCCACCTGCTGCAGGCTCTTGTCCTGCTCGATGTGCGGAATCAACTCCTGGTCCGCGAACACGAGCCCGTCGGTCAGCATCGGGCCGATCCGCGGGACGCGCCAGCGATAGTCGTCGATCTTCTCTAGCCTGTATCCTTCGACTGCCATGGCAACCTCTACAGCTTGGCTGCTGAAGTCCCTATCCCTATATGTCGAACACGATCCGTGCGTACCAGCTATTCCCGCGCCAGCTCACCTCGAGATCATGGTAGGTGACGGCCTTGAGCTCGCGCTCCACACCCTTCCCGGGGGCCGGCGGCGCGAACCCGGCCCGTGCTACCAGCCTCGTCTCAGCGAGCTCCCCGATCTCGGCCTCAGCCAGCAGCAGGTCCTCCGACATCTGGATGTAAAGCAGCTCGCGCAGCCAGTCCACGAGAAGGATTTCCCGGTCCGGCCCTTCAAGAGCCAGTTCCCGCCAGACCGTCGCCTTCGGCGGCTCCGGCTCCTCCGGCCCAGCCTCTTCCCCCAACAGCACCCCAACCAGGCCGTGGGCGCCGGCCAGGAACAATTGTCCCAGCGACGGCGCCTCGACCTCGATGGCCAAGTCGCCGGTGTGCTCTATGGTCCGCCAACGCCACGCGGCGTCGCCCATCTACCCTCCCGCTGCGCCTCGAGACCCTATCCTACAAGCTAACCGCCCACGTCGCCCACGTCACCGATCGGCCGCCGGGTCCCGGCCCCGATTTCCCTCCCGCTGAGGCAAGACCGGTGTTAGTTTAGCCCCCGAAGAGCACTTACACCCCAACCGGAGTGAGCCGTTCTCAAACGCCTTGAGGAGAGCCAGCAATGCCGCTCTACGAGTACCAGTGCAAGGAATGTGGCGAAGTCTTCAGCCTCCGACTGCGTATCGAGGAGCATGAGAAGAAGCGCCCGAAGTGCCCCAAGTGCGGCAGCCGGAAGCTGGAACAGAAGTTCAGTTCGTTCTTCGCGAAGACGGCCAAGAAGAGTTGAACTCGTGAAGGGCTTCCATATCGCCACACCAGAGCAGATCAAGGCCGGCGCGGTCACCGACGTCTACTTCCAGCGTACGGCCGCGATCCTCGACGCCAAGGGGGTCGATGCCCACGTACGGGCCGAGTTCATCGCCAAGTCGTTTTACGACGGCTGGGAGTGGGCCGTCTTCGCGGGACTCGCCGAGGTGAACCACCTGCTCGACGGCATCGATGTGAACGTGCGGGCGATGGAGGAGGGTGAGATCTTCAGGCCCCTCGAGCCGGTGATCGAGATCGAGGGCAGCTACCGCAAATTCGGCGTCTACGAGACCGCAGTGCTGGGACTGATCTGCCAGGCCTCGGGTATCGCCACCCGCGCCGCCCGCTGCCGCCTGGCGGCGGGCTCCGAACGCAAGCTCATCAGCTTCGGCGCCCGGCGCATGCACCCGGCGATCGCGCCCATGATCGAGCGTGCCGCTTACCTCGGCGGCTGCGACGGCGTGGCCGTGGTCGCCAGCGCCGAACTCCTGGGCACCGAGCCAGTGGGCACCATCCCCCACACCCTCGTCCTGCTTATGGGCGACACGATCCGTGCCACCCAGGCCTTCGACGAGGTCATCGACAATAAGATCCCTCGTATCTCGCTTATCGATACGTTTAACGACGAGAAGTTCGCGGCCCTCGAGGTCGCCAAGGCGCTCGGCTCCCGGCTCACCGCCTTGCGGCTCGATACGCCGAGCAGCCGGCGCGGCGACTTCTACGAGATACTCAGCGAGGTGCGCTGGGAGCTCGACCTGCGCGGCTACTCCGATATCGGCCTGTTCGTGAGCGGCGGGATCGACGAGGAGACGATCCGCCAGCTCAACCCCGTGGTCAGCGGCTACGGCGTCGGCACCTGGATCAGCGCCGCACCCGTCGTCGACTTCAGCATGGACATCGTCGAGATCGACGGCGAGCCGCTGGCCAAGCGCGGCAAGTGGTCGGGCGCCAAGCAGGTGCTGCGCTGCAGCGGCTGCCACGAGGACGACATCGTGCCGCT
>JBDHKG010000020.1:0-82510 GCA_039586495.1 Gemmatimonadota bacterium
CGCAGCTCGTGCAGCAAGTCCTCCAGCTCGGGAAGGTAGCTGTCACGCCAGTCGATCCAGCGGGTCGCCAGGCCACCTTCAAGTTGGCGGTCGAGCACGCTGAGGATCGTGCGTGCGGTATAGAGGATCTGAGTTTCCACCTGAGACCAGTGTGCCAGCCCCACCAGCGAGGACTGGAGCGCTTTCAGCCGTTCGGCCATGCGGAAGTACTCGCCGGGATCGAGGGCGTCGGGAGCGGTCTGTAACTGGGGCGCGATCTCGGCACGGAAGTTGACCTCTAGGTCGGCCACGCGGGCGAGTTGCTCATCGAAGTCGATGTCCGTGTCCTCGACGGCCGCATCGGCGAGCCGTACGAGTGCGCCGCCGACGAACGCGTTCAGCGGGCGATTGACGAGCACGGCGATGCCGGCGCTCTCCGCCGCCTCCAATACCGTCTGCTTGCCGTCGGGGTTCTCCTTACGCTCGAACACGGCGCCGCTCTCCAACAGGTTGAGCGGAAGCTGAATGACGTGGAAGTGGTGATCCGCTCCACCTGCCTCACGCGCCGCGGCGAGCATCCGGGTGAGCGACGTCGCGTCCCCGTCGGCGGCCGGCGCGACGAGGGTGTTGGAGGAGACACCGTAGCCGACCAGCCGTCCCTCTGCGACCCGGCTCTCCAGATAGGCGAACGCCGCCTGCAAACGTCCATAGAACTCATCGCGTGCCCTCTCCAACGGCAGGCCGCTGCGCGCAGCATCGGAAAGGAAGTACTCCGGGTTGTGGAGCAGGCAGAAATCGAGGGTCTCGAGCTCGAGCCGATCCAGTGAGCGTTGCAGCTGGTCTTTGAGGAAGTCAGGGTGGATGCAATGCCAGAGTCCCTGCTCGTACATCACCATCTCAGGGAAGGAAGCGCCGCGCGACTCACGCTCGCGCGCCAGCTCGTATGTCGCGCCCTGCACGTATCCGATCTTTGACACGACGAGGATCTCATCGCGGCTGAGTTCCCCGGCATCGATGAGTTCACGCAGGACGCCGCCGATCAGACGCTCGCTGGCGCCATCGAAATAGTTGGTGGAGGTGTCGATCAGGTTGATCCCGGAGCGCAGCGCCTTGCTCAGCGCCGCACGGTGCTCCGCTGACCGGTCGTGTGTGCGATAGCCGCCGAATCCCAGGCGGCTGACCGTGAGCCCGGTCGCGCCCAGGGGGCTGTGGCCGTGGCCCGCGAAGCGGGAGGCGTAGCGAGCTGTGCCCTGCGCGGTGGCGCGGCCCCGAAGCCGGATGGCGATCGTCGTCGCCGTTAGGGGCGTCGCGCCGCCGGCCACCGCCGCGAGCTGATCCGCAACGGCCGCCGGATCGGTCAGCGGTGCCTGGCAAGCGAAGTCGCGGCAGATGTAGAGGGCGGCCTTGCCGTCGACCAGGCCCTTGCCCTTGAGTAGCGGCAGCTCGTCGGCACCGTCAGCCGCGTCCGGATCGAGAACGGCCTGAACACGGTTGGGCAGGTAGTGGTTCGCGACCTCGCGCTGCAACGCATCCAGGTCCTCCGAACCGTGCCTGCCCACGAAGGCGAGCTCCACCGGACGCTCTAGCAGGAAGTCGACCACACAGAGGCTCTTGGCGAAGCCGCGTGGCTGGCGGGCGATCATCGGCCCGTGGGCCTTGAGGGCGCGTGCCGCCGCATGGCGGTAGTCCGTTCGATCGAGGTGAGAGGAGATGCGGGCCAGCGCCGACGCCGCCACCGCGTTCGCTGACGGTGTGGCTCCGTCGGCGTCATCCTGGTAGCGCATGATCAGCCGCTCGTGGTCGCGTGCGGTGTTGAAGAACGCGCCGGTATCCTCGTCGATGAAGTCTGCCAGCATGCGCTCCAGCAATCGCTCAGCCTCGCGAAGCCAGCGGACCGCGCCGCTCGCCTCGTAGAGGTCGATGAACCCCTCGCTCAGATACGCGTAGTCCTCGAGATAGGCGTTCAGGTGTGCCTTCCCCGCGCGATAGGTGCGCAGCAGACCGCCGTCCTCGCGCGTCAGCTCGCGCAGCACGAAATCTGCGGCACGTTCGGCCGCCGCCAGGTAACGAGCGTCGCCCAGCACGCGGTGGCCGTCCGCCAGCGCGCCGATCATCAGGCCGTTCCAGGCCGTGAGGATCTTGTCGTCGAGTTCGGGCTTCACGCGCCGCTGTCGAGCTGTGTAGACTTTGCGGCGCGCGTCCTCCAAGGTGCGTTCGAGCTCCTCCGGCGTGATGCCCAGCTGCTCTGCCACGGACGCCAGCGGGCGGGGCGTGTTAGGTATGCTTTTCCCCTCCCAGTTGCCGCTCAGCGTGATGTCGTAGTAGGCGTTGAAGCGGCGCGCCTCCTCTTCGTCCAGCACCTCGGCGACCTGTTCCGGCGTCCAGACGAAGAACTTGCCCTCTTCGCCCTCGGAGTCGGCGTCGGTGGAGGAGTAGAAACCGCCCTCGGGCGATGTCATCTCACGCAGGGTGTAGTCGAGCGTCTCGGCTGCGACGCGCCGGAGGAACAGATCGCCTGTGACCTGGTATCCTTCGAGATAGGCTTTCCCCAAGAGCGCGTTGTCGTAGAGCATCTTCTCGAAGTGGGGAACCAGCCAGCGGCGATCGGTCGAGTAGCGGGCGAAGCCGCCACCGATGTGGTCGTACATGCCGCCCCGGGCCATGGCCTCCAGCGTCTTCCGCACCATCGTGAGGGCCTGTGGATCGCCGAAGCGCCGGTGCAGCCGCAACAGGAGTTGCAGCCCGGCGGCCGGTGGGAACTTGGGCGCGGAGCCGAAGCCGCCGTACTCGGGGTCGAAGTCGCGCCTGTAACCCTCGAGCGCCGACTGCAGCTCAGCCTCGCCGACGGCCAGCGGCGGCCCTAGGCTGCGGCGCTGGCGGAGCTGCTCGGCGAACTCACTCGCCCGCTGGCGCAGCGTTTCCCGATCCTCGCGCCAGGCCCGAGCGATCTCCTTTAGCACTGTCGCGAACCCGGGGCGCCCGTAGCGGTCGGTGGGCGGGAAGTAGGTGCCGGCGAAGACCGGCTCCAGGTCGGGTGTGAGGAAGACGGTCATCGGCCAGCCGCCCTGGCCGCGGTTCAGGGCAACCGTCGCCGCCATGTAGATCTCGTCCAGGTCGGGCCGCTCCTCACGGTCCACCTTGATGTTCACGAAGTTCTCGTTCATCAGGGCGGCGATCGCCTCGTCCTCGAACGATTCGCGCTCCATCACGTGGCACCAGTGGCAGGCCGAGTAGCCGACGCTCAGCAGGACGGGCCGGTCCTCGCGCCGCGCACGCTCCAGCGCCTCCTCGCCCCACGGGTACCAGTCCACCGGGTTGTGGGCGTGCTGCAGCAGGTAGGGGCTCGTCTCGTGGATTAGCCGGTTGGTGTGCTTGTGGGGACCGCGCGTATCGCTCATTGTCGCAGCAAGGCTTGCTAGATGTCGATTGCGTGAAGCCGCAGGCTACCGCCTCGCCGCGCCGCTGGCAAGCTGTAGGGGTCGAAAAGGATACTCTCGAAAGTAAGGCCGGGACGCGTCTGTAACGAGACGCGCCCCGGCTTGGCTGACGTCTACAAGCGGCTGTGCGCGGCCGCTCAGTTGCGCGGGATCCGGCTCTCGTACGAGGGTCGCCGGCCCCTGACCGGCGGGTTCTCTTCCAGCAGCCGCATCACTTCCTGGATCGCCCGCTCGAGCTGCGGGTCGCGACCTCTGGCCAGCTCGGTGGGATCCTCGGGCACCTCGATGTCGGGGTCGACACCGTAGCCCTCCGCGAACCACACGCCGTCCGTGCTGTACATGCGGAAGGTCGGCACCGTGACGATGCCGCCGTCGATGAGGCGCGGCACGCCGCTCATACCGATGAGGCCGCCCCAGGTGCGGCTCCCGATGAGCGGCCCGACGCCGTATTCCCTGAAGTAGTAGGGGAAGGCGTCGCCGCCCGAGCCGCTCCAGCCGTTGATCAGCATGACCTTGGGCCCGAAGTGGGAGACGGGCGGCCACTGCCAGTCAGCGCCGCTGCGCACCGCCCAGAAGGCCAGCGGTGGCCGGTGCAGCAGCTCCACAAAGCGGTCGGGGATCTGGCCGCCGCTGTTGAAGCGCTCGTCGATGATCAGCCCGTCCTTGTGGAACTGCGCGGCGAACTGGCGGACCAGCTCGGTCTGTCCGTCGATCCCCGTGCTGCGCACGTAGATGTAGCCGACACGCCCGTCGGTCGCCTCATCCACGCGCGCCCGGTTCGCCTCGATCCAGGCCAAGTGACGAAGCCGTGTCTCGCTGGGACGAAGTCGCTCGCCGCTGTGAAGCGTCTCGACCAGCACCTTTCGCGCGCCATCCGTGCTCGGCCGGCTGTTCACGGTGAGCTCGACCGTCTCGCCCGCCATCCCTTGGAACGCGGCCCAGGGGTCCTTCGACGTATCGAGCGGCACACCGTTCACCGCCAGCACGTAGTCCCCTTCCTTCACGTCCACGCCGGGCCGCGCGAGCGGCGAGCGGACCTCGCTGTCCCACGGCGCGCCGTCGATGATCTTCTTGATCCGGTAGGCGCCGTTCTCCAGCGACCAATCCACGCCCAAGAGACCGACACGGCGTTGCTGCGCGGATTCGGTGTCACCGCCGCCCCGATAGGTGTGCGATGCGCTCAGCTCCGCGATCAGCTCGCCCAGCACGTAGTTGACGTCCCAGCGGGTCACGGCGTCCTCGATCAGACGGCCGTACCGCTCGCGCATGGCGTTCCAATCGACGCCGTGCATGTTGGGATCGTAGAAGAAATCCCGTTCGAGACGCCACGCGTCCGTGAACAGCTGCCGCCACTCCGCCCGCGGGTCTATCGTTGCCTCCAGCTCGCTCGTGCGCAGCCGCTTCTCCAACTTCTGGTTCGGCTTCACCTCGACGATGAACCACCCTTGGCGCGCAACCAGCATCTTCTTGCCGTCGGCGGTCACGACGAAGCTCTCTGCATCCTCCACCACCGTCTTCTCTTCACGTTCCTTCAGATCCCAGTAGACGACCGGGCTCTCGTCGTCGCCCGAGCCCGTCCTCGGCAGCCGCCGATACAGCAGCTTGCCGGAGACAGCTTGCAGCTGGCTGTAGTTGCCCGCCTCCGGCGGCAGCACGACTAGGCGCTGCTCGAAGCTCTCCAGCTCGATCCCTACCGGCTGCTCGCCCTCTTCTCTCTCCTCCTTCTCTTCCTCCTCGCCCTCTCCCTCCGCAGCTTCCTCGTCGCTGCGCGGTGCCAGCGGCGACGGCACGTCGGAGCGCAGCGAGACGGCGACGATGTTGGTGGTGTTCGGGTAGATCCACGAGTTGTCCACGTCGCTGTACGACGGCCGGAACGTGCGGTTCGAGAGGTGATGGAGCCTGCCTTCCCGCGTATCGTAGAGGAAGATCGCGTCCTGTCGGCTCTCGAGCCCGCGCGAATAGGCCAGCCAGCGGCTGTCCGGCGACCAGCTGACCCGGAAACCGTTGAGGTCACCATGAATCATCCACATGTCCCGGTCGATCTCGGTCGTGCGCCTGCGCTCCAGGTCGTGGACGTAGATCCGCTTCGCATGGTCGACGAACGCGAGCTTCTTGCTGTCCGGCGACCAGTAGGGCCGGTAGCGGTAACCGGCGCCGAGTGACGTCGGGCGCTGTTCTGTGCCCGAGCCGTCCGCTGGCCGGATCGTCAGCTCGTACTCGCCGGAACGGTCGCTCCAGTAGGCGATGTACACCCCGTCCGGCGACCAGGTGGGGTAGCGCTCCGCCACACCCGAGCTGGCCGTCAGGTTGCGGATCGGGCCGTGCTCCGCCGGCACCGTGAACACGTCGCCGCGTGCCTCAAAGACTGCCCGCGCACCCGTCGGCGAGACCCAGCCGGTTGTGTCTTGCGGGGCGACGTTTTCGGTACGCGGCTTCAGCGTCGCCAGGTCCGTCACCACATCGACCTCGACCTCGTGATATCGCTCCGTCGCCAGGTCCAGCAGGTAGAGCCGCCCGCCCGCCTCGAAGACGATCTCCGAGGGCCCGATGGCCGGGAAGTGGATGTCGAAGTCGCCTAAGTCCGTCACCTGGCGGAAGGCCTGGGAGTCCAGGTCATAGGCCCAGATGTTGTGCCGCTGGCTGGGACCGCGGTCCGAGAGGAGGTACAGCGTGCGGCCGTGCCACATGGGGTGGGACTCGTTGGCGTCGCTGGTCGTGATGTTGCGGGAAGAGTAGTCCTCGAGGTTGAAGAGCCAGATGTCGGGCGCCATGCCACCGCGATAGCGCTTCCAGGTGCGGAAGTCGCGGCTGATCGGTATGTAAGCCAGCCACTCTCCGTCGGGCGAGATTGCGCCGAACTCGCCGTAGGGAACTGGCAGCTTCTCGGGCAGGCCGCCGTCCTTCGCGGTCCGGAAGAACTGGTTGAAGCGCTGGCGGCCGCTCTCCATGGACGACGCATACAGGATGCTGTTGCCGTCCGGGTACCAGTCGAGCACGCGATCGTCCATCGGATGATGGGTGATCCGCACCGGCCCGCCGCCCATCGTCGGGATCGTGTAGATGTCGGTGTTCCCGTCGTAGTTCCCGCTGAAGGCGATGGTCGAGCCGTCCGGCGAGAACCTGGGGAACGACTCCTCGCCGCGCGGCGAGCTGAGTCGCACGGCTGTGCCCCCGGTCTTGGGGACGACCCAGATATCGCCGGCATAGACGAAGGCGATGTGCGTCTGCGAGACGTCCGGCTGCCTGAGCATCCGGGCATCCACCTGTGCCTGGAGCGTTCCCGCGGACAGTGCCAGGAACGCTAGTATCCAGAGAAACCGAGTTTGGCGCATCTCTGACCTCGCGATTCAGGTTTGAGTTGTATGGCTTTGAGGGCGTGTGGAACCGTAATGTCTGTCTGTTAGACGTCGCAAGGACTGAAATGGCTGCCCGCCGGGCGCGTGGCTCATTCTGCCGCCGCCGGGCCGGTCACGCCGCGCCGCAGATCCGCCTCCGCGGCGCTTTAACCGAATGCTGCCCAACCTGGTCCTTTGAGGACATTACGGAGAACGCGCTCCGCCTGTTTCGGGCGGCCGCTGTAAGCGTGCCAGTTGGCGATCCCGTAACCCAGCGTGGCGTTCTCGATGGGATCGCCCGACCCCGACTCCGCCAGCAGCGCATCCGGCGTTAGCTCGCCTTTGTACATGAGCAGGAGCCGATGGTAGCTCGCGTTCTCGATGATGTCCATGTCCGCATGGATGGGCTCCAGCACGGCCGCCGCCTCCGCCTCGCGCCCCAGCCGCCTCAGCGTCATGTAGAGCCAGTGCGAGGTGGCGGCCAGCATGTCCGGGTTGTTCGAGACCTTCAGGCATTCCCGGTAGGCGCGCAGCGCATTCTCCAGGTCACCGTTCAGGTAGTGGGCGAGCCCCAGGTGGTACCAGATGTTGGAGTGCAGCGAGCTGGTCGGGATGTTGCGGGCGTTGGGCAGTCCATCCGGCTCGACCTCGTCCGCTGTCCCGGCGACGAGCTGTGCCGCCCGCTCCAGGTCGGCAATTGCGTGGTCGAACTCGCGCACCGTGATGTAGCGGTGTCCGCGGTGTCGGTACATCCGGGCGTCGTCCGGGTGCTTCTCGATCCCTTCGCTGTAGATGGCGATCGCCTCCCGGTAGTCGCCCAGGTAGGCGGTGCGCCGGCCCAGCCAGATGATCGCGTCAGCAGCGCTCGGATCGCGATCGTAGTCAGCGCGGGCCTCCGCCAGCTGCGCTTCCCGCTCGGCAAGTGCATCCGGGGGCAGCTCCGGCGGGTAGAGCGTGTCACCGAAGAGCGAGATCGCCTGGGCCCCGGGCGGTAGCTCCGCCGGGCCGCCCGTGCCGGGTCGCTCGCCTGTTTCGCCGCAGCCGACGAGCAGGACCGCTGCCGAAAGAGCGGCTGAGAGAACGGACGTCGTACGCATACTCCTCCACCTCGTTGCGGATTGCGCCGTGTATGCTAAGCGCTGCAAATCGCCGCTGCCACTGGCCGTTGCCACTCTGTTGCCTCTCTTGGCGCTGGCCCTGCGAGGTGAGGCTGCTGCGCGAACCGGAGGGTTCCCGGGTCGTTCACTCAGCTGGGATGACTCGAGCGGAGAGACTCAGGCTTTGCGCTGGCGTTTGGTCCGCCGCTGCCGGATTTCGGCGTGCTGGGCTCTGATGGCCTCCATCACCTTATCCACGATCGCCTGCGCCGTCTCGCGGGTGCGCGGCTTGTCCAGGAACTCCGAGTAGTCGAGCGGTGGCCCGTATCTTATGTAGATTCGCTTCCCGATCCGCGGGATGATTCTGCCGATCGGTAGCACCTCCCGCATCCCGTCGATCGCTACCGGTATCACGCGCGGCCGCGTCGCCAGGATCAACAGGCCCGCCCCTGGCCTCCCGTCTTCCACGTCCCCGGTGCGGCTGCGGGTCCCCTCCGGGAAGAGGATGACCGTTCCCTGAGGCAGCACCTCGATCATCTTGTGCAGCGCGTGCAGATCGCGGCGCCCTGGCCTGACCGGGATACAACGTGAGTGGCTGGAAAACCAGGCGATCAGCCGGTTCCTGAAGAAGTTCTCGCGCGCCGCTGGATGCCAGGCTACGAGGTACGGCTTGAACCACGACTTCGGGTAGTACGCCCCGATACCGATCGGCATGCTGTCGATCATCGACTGATGGTTGGACAAGAGAAGCGTGTTCGGCTCCTCGCCGACGTACTTGCGCCCGCGCACCGTCGTCCGGTTCAGGAGGAAGAAGAAGAACGAGGCGAACGTGACGGTGATGTTGACAACCAGGTAGCTCGTGAGGTGCCAGATGATGTTGGACAGCCAGCCGGGGCGTCCCCGGGCCTGTGACCCGACGAACCGGATGAACCGTTTGATTCCGCTGCGTGCTCCCATCAGCGATGCTCCGGACCTAGGCTGTGCTGCGCACCAAGCTAAGCCGCGCGTGGGCGCACCGACAAGGACATACGGAGGGCGCTATGAAAGCGCCGGCTGAGTTCGCGAAGCACCTTCCGGGAAACCAGGCTGCGGATACATTGGGCGCATGATCGCCGCTCCCTCTTCCGGCGCGCGGGGCCTCGTGCCCACGGGTTTGCGGTACATGCTCGCCAGCGCCTTCTTCTTCAGCCTCATGAGCCTGCAGGTGAAGGCAGCGGGCCGCGGCCTGCCCAGCCAGGAGATCGTGCTGGCGCGCGGGCTTGTGAGCCTGGTCCTCAGCTACTGGCTGGTCCGGCGTGCGGGCGTATGGCCGTGGGGCCGGCGCCGCTGGATCCTCATCCTCCGGGGGCTCCTTGGCTTCGCGGCCATGAGCTGTTTCTACTTCGCCCTCACCCGGCTGCCCATCGCCGAGGCGACCGTTCTGCATTTCACCAACCCGCTGTGGACGGCGCTGTTCGCCGCGCTGCTCCTCGGTGAGCGACTCACTCGCCGGGTGCTCGGTCCCATCCTGGTGAGCTTCGCCGGTGTCATACTGATCACGCGGCCCGCTTTCCTGTTCGGGGGCGCCGCAGCGGAGATCGATCCGCTGGGCCTGGGTGTGGTGCTGCTCGGCGCCATGTTCAGCGCCGGCGCCTACGTGGCGGTGCGCGAGGCGAGCAAGACCGAGCACCCGCTCGTGATCGTCTTCTACTTCCCCATGGTAGCCGTGCCGGCGACGCTGCCGTTCGCGTCGAGCTTCGTCTGGCCGCAGGGATGGGAGTGGCTCTTGTTGCTGGGCGTTGGCGTGAGCACGCAGATCGGCCAGGTCTATCTCACGCGCGGGCTCAGCCTCGAGCCGGCGGGCCGCGCGATGACCGTCGGCTACACGCAGATCGTGTTCGTGACGCTCTGGGGCATGGTCTTCTTCGCCGAGTACCTGGACCTGTGGAGCACCGCGGGCTCGCTCCTGGTGATCGCCGGCACCCTCGCCGTCGCCGTGATCAGCCGGGCCGCGGTGCCCGGCGCGGCGCACACGGAGCGCGTCGAGCGCCCGGAAGGGCCGCGGGAGGGTATCGCGGGCAGGGTTGCTGACTAGGAGATCTGTGGCACAGGGCCGGCCCTCACTGGACCGGCCCCGACCACCTATACGCTGCAGGGGCAAGCTCCGACGCAGCCCTTATGTCAGCTACATCCTCCTGTTAGCCAGGACATCCCAGCCGGCACTGACTGTACCCCGCGAGCGCCCTCGTGGATCGATGTCGTTGTAGTTCCAGACGATCCTCGCAAAGCTCAGCCGCACCTCCTCCATGACCGGCCCGGACGACTCGCTGCCCGTCATGGCAGTCGTGATCATCACATCGGTGAGCCTGACGCTGCCGATCGGTGAGGTGCTGCCGGGAGCGTAGAACACGAGCTCGGCCTCCGGATAGTGCCTGCCCTCGGCGCAGGCGACGGCGAGCAGAGGACTCGACTTGTCGATGGACTTCGTGACCGCGACATCCTGGAACTGAGCTCGGCCGGCGGTTCGCGCTCCACCGGTCGGGACAGCGCCGGCGCTACTGGCCAGGCCGTAGTTGAAGCTCAAAACCTCGATCCAGTTCTCGTGACCGGCTCGCGTCGCCCCACCCTCGATGCCTTCGATCCGCAGGAAGGCGTTGGCGGCCGCCGCGAGTGGCGCTAGCGAGTCCGTCGCAGCGCTGCCGGTTCTGTCCGCCGACACAGCCGCGGTGAGAGTCAGGGCGCCGAGAGCGAGCGCGGCCGCGAGAAGCGTCATTGGCTGTCTGCGAAACATACTCCCCTCCTTGGTTATGGAGACCAGCGTTGGCTCAGATGTTGTCAGTCAACCTGAGACGAGACCGAAGATCGCAACGCCGCTGAGCTGGAGCCCCAGAGTCGCGGGCATGACTTGCGCCTGCTCGTCAGAGGCGATCGAGCTCTTCCACCGTGCGCTCGCTCCGCACGTTCCCGGTGTTCAAGGTGGACTGGGGCTCCAACACCAGCACGTGGACTTCTTCCGGCGCGACGGGCAGATGCTCCACGCCGTGCGGGATGATCACGAACTCGCCTTCGTCCAGCCAGATGTCGCGATCGCGCAGCTTCATCTGAAGCCTGCCCTTGACCACGAGGAAGAGTTCGTCCTCTTCGTCGTGGTGGTGCCAGACGAACTCGCCCTGCAGCTTGACCAGCTTGACGTGGAAGTCGTTGACTTCACCGACGATCTTCGGGCTCCACAGGTCGGGGAATAGCGACAATTTCTCCGTGATGTTGACCTTCTCCACCATCGCTCACCTTCCGCTCAGGTTATTTCCGGAGGTAGACGCTTTGCTCTCTCGATCACTCGGCTACGCCGGCCGACACCGCCACGGGAAGATCCGCGCGGCTGCTCCACTCCTGGAACGAGCCATCATAAACACTCGCATTGTAGCCCAGGTAGCGCGCGGCGAGGTACGCGACGCTCGCCGCCTGCCCGATGAAGCAGTAGCTCACCACCTGGTCGCCCGGCCCCACGCCGGCGGCAGCGAACGCCTGGCTCAAGCTTTCCCGATCCTTGAACTTCAGCGTCGGCTCGACCAGCGAGGTAAAGGGGAGGCTCTGAGCGCCGGGGATGTGGCCCACCCGCATGTCAGGGCGGCTGCGGGCGCCGGTGTAGTACTCCGCCGGCCGCGCATCCAGGAGGATGACGCCGGGGTCCTCACGGTGTTCGATCAGCCAATCGATTGTGGTGATGACATCCGCGCGCGGCTGCGGGGTGAAGTCTCCCGCGCTGAGCGCCGGCAGCTCGATCGTCACGGGCCGCCCCTCCGCCATCCAGGCCGCCAGGTTCCCAGCCATGACGGAAGTCCGCGAGCCGAGACCCAGGTAGTCAAGGGTCAGGAATACGCGAGCCGCGGGCGCTACCCAGTCGCCCGTGAAGTATACCACGATGCGCGATTCGTCCGAGACGCCCAGAGCCTCGAACGTCCCCTCGAGCTGGGCGACGGGCGGCAGCTCCAGCCTGAGTTCCTGTTCCGGCGGCGTGGAGATCATCCCGAGGTCGAGGTAACGTGCGTCAGGAAGATGCCCGGCTTGATATCCTTCCGGGGGCCCGACGTGGATCAGCACCAGTTCGTCGTTTCCCAGGCGCTCGGCGACCCACTCGGTCGAGACGATCGGCTCCTGCCGTGGCTCCTCACTGGGCTGCTCAGCGCGCCGGCAACCGGTCAGCGTGACAGTGCCTGCGGCCAGTAAGGTAAGGGCGAATCGAAACGTGTGGTTGCGGCTGGACATGAGTCGGGCTCCTCCTCGCTGTGCTGCATCAAGGACGTGTCGACTAAGGTGTGTCGGCTGACAAGCTAGGGCACGGCGTGGACCTCTCCAAGGGGTGGCGGGCAGCGACCGGCGACCGGTCACGCTGGCCTTCGCCCGTCTGGAGTGGCGTTCGTTGCTGCCGCGCGCCGGGCACGGCATATTGCCTGGGGCATACCCCCCGATCGCCCGCACTCCTCAAGGGTCGAGTTGACGGAACCATGGACGAGGGCGGTTCCAGACTGCAGCTCTTACTGGCGGAGCTCAGGCGCCGTAAGGTCTTCCGCGTCGCCGTCGTCTACGCTGCTGTCGCCTTCGTCATCTGGCAGATCGCCGAGATCGCCGTCCCCGGCCTGAACCTCCCCTCCTGGGTGCTCACCCTGGTCATCCTGCTCACCGCACTCGGCTTCCCCATCGCCGTCGGCCTCGCCTGGGCGTTCGACATCACGCCGGAGGGTGTCAAACGCACCGAGCCGGAGGGCACGGCGGTCGAGCGGTTGGCGGTGCCGACTGTCGAAGTCGCGGCGGAGCGGAAATCGATCGTCGTGCTGCCGTTCGACAACATGAGCCCCGATCCCGCAGATGCGTACCTCAGCGACGGCCTGACCGAGGAGATCATCACCGGCCTATCCTGCTGCGGCCCGCTGCGCGTGATCTCGCGCAACTCGGCCCGGGCCCTCAAGGGCACACAGAAGGACACCCGCACCATCGCGCGGGAGCTCGATGTCCAGTACGTGCTCGAAGGCAGCGTGCGCAAAGCGAAGCGGTGGCGCAAGCCGAGGCCGTCACGCCGCACTTGCCGCAAAGCGCTGTCGGCACGATGCCGGATGAAGAGACCTGGCTCGAGACACCACCGAGCCACTATATCGAGATCCAAATCTACTACGAGATGGGCCACAGCTATGACGACGCTCTCGAGGCCCTGGTCGAGACGCTGGTTCGGACAGGAACGAGCCCGGAGTCGGCGACGGCCTATGAACGAAGATGGCAGGGCTTGGATTGGGACGGCCTCTGGGTCTTCGATCTCTCTGCGTCGGCTTCGCTTCCCTGTCACTGGTGCCAGGCCATCGCCTATCAGCCCGTTCTTCAGGACGCTGGAAGACGACCCAGAGTACGTCGAACTCTTGCACGTGATGGGCCTGAGGCCCTGACCGGATGGTGGCATGTCCTCCCTCCTCGAGCGTCTGAAGGAGCGCAAGCTTTTCCAGTGGGCTCTGGCCTACCTGGCCGGTGCATGGCTCATCCTGCAGCTCGTCGAGGTGCTGGGACAGATCTTCCAGTGGTCGCTCGCCGTCCAGCAGGGCATCACGGTTCTGCTAGCCATCGGCTTCTTCCTTGCCCTGGTCCTTGCCTGGTACCACGGCGAGAAAGGGCGTCAGCGTGCCAGCGGGGCGGAGCTTCTGATGATCGCGGCGCTGTTGGCGATCGCGGCCATCTTGCTCACCATCGTGGGGCCGAAAGAAGAAGCGGCTACGACCTCCGAACCGATGCTGGCGGTCGAGGGCGAAAAGCCGGCCGTCGCGGTCCTCCCCTTCGAGAATATCAGTCCCAATCCCGAGGACGCCTACTTCGCCGACGGGATGCACGAACAGATCACCTCGCAGCTTTCCCAGGTATCGGCGATCCGGGTGATCTCGCGGACTTCGGTGATGCAGTACCGCGAGGAGAGAAAGCCGGTTCGTGATATCGCTGCGGAGTTGGGCGTCAACTACCTGCTGGAAGGCAGCGCGCGAAAGGCCGAGGATCGGGTTCGGCTCACGGTGCAGCTCATCGATGCTGATCGCGACGAGCACGTCTGGGCAGAGGAGTACGACCGGGACCTGACAGCCGCACACCTGTTCGAGATACAGAGTGAGGTAGCCGAAAGAGTCGCATCTGCCCTGGAGGTCGAACTCACCACAACCGAGCGCGAGCGGATCGAGCGGCACCCCACCGAGAGCCTCGCCGCCTACGACCTCTATCTGCTCGGCCGCTACTACTGGAACCAGCTGGACGCTGAGGGACTGAGGCGCGCCGTCGAGTACTTTGAAGGTGCGATAGATCTCGATTCCGATTTCGCGCTGGCGTACACCGGTCTCGCCGACACTTACATGATTCAAACGCAAGGCTGGGGCCTCGCGCCGAGGGATGTCTTCCCGAAGGCGCGTGAGGCGGCCACACGGGCGCTGGAACTGGATCCGACGCTGGCGGAGGCTCACGCCTCGCTCGGACACGTTCGACTCTTCTACGACTGGAATTGGGAGGGTGCTGAAGCTGCGTTTAGGCGGGCGATCGAGCTCAATCCGAACTACGCGCCGGCACCGCATTGGTTGGCGATGTGTCTCATGGCTCGGGCTCATTTTGCAGAGGCGATCCAGGCGGTCCAGCAGGCTCTCGCGCTGGATCCCCAGTCACCCTACGTCAGAATGAACGTGGGCTACATCTTTTATGTGTCTCGGCAATACGACCGGGCGCTCGCGGAATACAGCGATGCTTTGGAGGCCCACCCGAATGCTGTGATGCGCGCTGTGCGCGGCGGGGTTTATGTGCAGCAGGGAATGTTCGACGAGGGCATCTCGGACATCGAGCTGGCCAGTGAGATGCTGGAGGGGCGCAACCTGATCCCTGCGGCCTACCTGGGCTTTGCCTACGCGCGTGCCGGTAGAAGAAACGATGCCGAGCGGGTTCTCCGTGAGCTTCAGGAAATCTCAGCCGAACGGTTCGTGAATCCCGACTACCTCGCGATCGTCCTTATCGGTCTCGGCGAGAACGACCGGGCGATCGAGTGGCTGTATCGGGCCACCGAGGCGCGGACCGACTGGCCCGTCTTCTTCCCGGTCGATCCGGTGACCGACTCGATTCGGTCAGACCCGCGATACCAAGAGCTTCTTCGCAGGGTCGGCTTGTCGGAGCTCATCGAGTGAAGGCACAGGCTCGACTGGACACGCTCATTCTTCTGGAGGGACCGCTGATGAAGCGCGCACCGATCGTAGCGACCATCGCACTCCTGCTCGCTGCAACCGCCGGGCAGGCTCAGGAAGCGAAGCCGGGCCCCGAGCACGAGAAGCTCGGGTTCTGGATCGGCGAGTGGCAGATCGAGGCGGAGGCGAAACCCAACCCCCTGTTCCCCGAAGGGCCGTACTACGGCGCGATGACCGCCGAGTGGTTCGAGGGTGGGTTCCACGTTCTCGTTCGCACTGATTGGACGGGAGCTCTGGGGCCTTACGCCGAGCTCAACATCCTGGGCTACGATCCGCTCGCCGAGGAATACTTCAACTATGCCGTCGATGGTCTGGGTAGCAACATGGTGTTCACCGGTCCGGCGGAAGACAACGTCTTCACCTACCTGGCCGAGTTCGAGGCCGAGGGGACGCACGTCGCTTTCAGGTGGACGGTCACCGACGTATCGCCCGGGGTGATCACCTGGACGAGTGAGCTGTCCATCGATGGCGGCCCGTGGATCTTGGCCGGCGAGGCGAAGGCTACGCGGCAGTGAGGCCGGGTATCCGACCATGATGACAGCATGAGCCTCCGCGTGTTCTTGTCCGAGCTCAAACGCCGCCGCGTCTACCGCGTCGCCGTCGTCTACGCTGCGGTCGCTTTCGTCATCTGGCAGGCGGCGGACTTCGCTCTGCCGGCACTGAGACTCCCGGACTGGGTCCCCACACTGGTCGTCGTTCTCACTCTCATCGGTTTCCCCATAGCTCTTGTTCTAGCGTGGGCGTTCGATATCACGCCGGACGGTCTGAAGCGTACGGAGCGGGTGAGCCATGCCGCGGCCGCGGGAACGAGCCGCCGCGGTGCTATCGCGGTCTTCGTCGCCGGAGCGCTGCTGGCCTTCGTTGCCGCCCTTGTCCTCCTGTACCCACGGCACGGTCCGATGCTCGATCGAGAGCGGGTCGTGGTCGCCGTCTTCGAGAATCAGACCGGAGATCCGTCCCTGGACCCGGTCGGCCGAATGGCGCAGGACTGGATCACCCAGGGCATCGCCCGCACCGGCCTGGTCAAGGTTGTCCCCACGTTAGAGGCCCTGCGGTCATTCCAGTACGTGGAAGCACAGGCGGGCGCGCTGAGCGCGGCGAGGGGAATCCGATCGTTTGCTGAGGAGACTGGAGCCGCGTTCGTGGTCTGGGGCAGCTACTACCGGCAGGGAGAGATCCTGCGATTCCAGGTCCAGGTATCCGACGCGAGCGGTCGCGCCGCGAGACTTGTCGCGGCCCTCGACCCCGTCGACGGCGCGGCCGAGGACCCCGTAGGTGCCCTGGAGGTACTGCGCCAGCGTGTCATGGGTGCGTTGGCCAGCTTCTTGGATTCGCGGTTGAGCGGTTTCGGCGACGAGTTCGCATCACCGCCCACCTACGAGGCATACCTCGCGTTTGTCCGATGTGTCGAGCTGTACGTTGCGGGAGAGATAGCGGGCTCCGTCGAGCATTGCCTCAGGGCTCATGCATCGGATACGACGTACGTGCTGCCCCTACTGCACGCGGCGGTTTCCTACTCCGTCCTCGGCCGGCCTACCCAGGCGGATTCTCTCCTTCGAATCGCGGCGCGTGCCCGAGATCGGCTGTCCCGAGGCGAGCGGCTCTGGCTGGACCATTGGCGGGCCTACGTGGACGGGGATCACGGGGAGGCGCTCCGCCTGGCTCGCGAGGGTGCCGATCTCATCGGTGGGCAGGCTTGGCACTACGCCGTCGGCGACGACGCGATATACGCCAACCGGCCGCAGGCGACGCTGGAGGCCTCTGCCCGCATCGATCCTGCGCGCGGCTGGGTCAGAGGTTGGGTGTACTACTGGGACAACCTGACCAAGGCCTACCATATGCTCGGCGACCACGAGCGCGAATTGCAGCAAGCCAGACGTGGCCGCCGGCAATACCCGGAGTCCCAGCAGGCGCTCCAGTACGAGCTGCGAGCACTGGCCGCTCTCGGGCGAGTCGATCAGGTCCGCGCACTTCTGGAGGAGAGTCGTAGGCTGCCGGGGACCCCGTACTGGTATGTGAGGCATTCCCGCGACGCCGCGTACGAGCTGCGCGTCCACGGCCATCGAGGAGCAGCCGACGAGATCATCCAGCGTGCGCTGGACTGGCTGCGCGCCCGTCCCCCTGAGGAGACAGCGACGACGGCTCACAGGGGTCATCTCGCGTTCACCCTGTACGGCGCCGAGCGTTGGCAGGAAGCTGGGGAGGTGTTCGATTCCCTGGCGGCCGAGTTTCCCGGGGATCTGGACTATACGACGGGGTACCCGGGCGTTGTCGCAGGGCGGCTGGGCGAGCGCGAGACGGCGCTGCGCTTTGACGGCGCGCTGGCGGCGCAGGACGCGCCCTTTCTGAACGGGGCGAATACCTACTGGCGGGCCCGCATCGCGGCGGTGCTCGGAGATCGAGAGCGGGCGGTTGAGCTGCTGCGTGCCGCGTATGCCGAGGGCTATAAACACGGCATACACGTCCACCGCGACATGGACTTCGAGTCCTTGTATGACTACGCGCCGTTCCTCGACCTGCTTCGGCCGAAGGGATAGCCGGCTATGAAAGAAGAGCGTTCGAGCTTCAGTGCGCTGCTCGCCGAGCTCAGACGCCGCCGCGTCTACCGGGTCGCCGTCGTCTATGCGGTTGTCGCCTTCGTCATCTGGCAGGCGGCGGAGATCGCCTTCCCGGCTCTGAACCTGCCGCCCTGGACGCTCACCTTCGTCGTCGTTCTGACCCTCCTGGGTTTCCCCATCGCGCTCGTACTCGCCTGGGCGTTCGATATCACACCGGAAGGTGTGAAGCGCACGGCACCGGGTGCGGGAGCGGCGCCGCTTTCGACTCGACGTGGTGGAGCTATCGTGGCGGCTGCGGGTCTTGCGGTCGTGGCGCTGGTCGTCGCGGCCGGCTGGCTCCTACTGCGGGAGGAAGGCGGTGCCTCCGCCGACAGGACGATGCTGGTGGTGCTGCCGCTCGAGAATCTGGGGGCTGCGGACGACGAGTACTTCGCTGACGGTGTATCCGAGGAGATACACTCCAAGCTCAGCGCCGTCAGTGCCCTCGGAGTCATCGGGCGAACAAGTGCCCGTCAGTACAAGAACACCGACAAGACGATCTCGGAGATTGGCGACGAACTCGGCGTCGATTTTATCGTGGATGGTGCGGTCCGCCTGCAACACCAGCAGGGCAGCCGCGTGGTTCGTGTCAACACCGAGCTGATCCGGGTGTTGGATGCGAGGAGCATCTGGTCGAACACTTACGAAGCCTTGCTGGAAGACATCTTCCGGGTGCAGACCGATATCGCGCTTCACGTCGCTGAGGCGCTGGAGGTCACACTCCTCCAGCCCGAGCGCAGGTCGTTGACGGCTCGACTGACCGAGAATCTTCAAGCCTACGACTACTACCTCTTAGGTCGCCAATACCTGGCTCAGTGGGAGCTGGGAGCCATCGAGCAAGCTATCCAGTACTTCCGACGCGCCGTTGAAGCGGATTCCAGCTACGCTCGGGGCTACGCGGGCCTGGCGTACGCCTATGCCGTTCTGGGGGGCTTTGGGGGCGTTCATCCGAACGACTCTTGGCCCTATGCGAGGGTGGCAGCAGAAAAGGCTTTGGCGCTGGACGAGGGATTGGCGGAGGCCCACACCGCAATGGCAGTCGAGGCGATGTCGCATCGCTACGAGTGGCGGGCGGCGAGGGAAGAGTTCGAGCGAGCCCTCGAGCTCAACCCGAGTTCCGTTGACGCTCTAGTGTGGTACGCGATGCTTGAGGGCGGGATATGGGGACAGTTCGATCGTGCCATGGAGCTCTTGGTGCGTGCCGAACGATTGGACCCGCGCTCTAGGGAGGTCAGCTACAACATCGGGTGGCCGCTGCTCTGGGCTGGACGGCAGGAGGAGGCCGTGGCAGCGTTCGAGAGCCTAGTGGCGTCGGAGCCGGAGTACTACGGGGGCCACGAGGGTCTCGCCATTGCTCTGATGGCACAGGGCAGGTACGAGGAAGCGCTCGCTGCAGCACAAACCACGATGGCTGTGGGCGATCCCAACTATGATCCGGCGATCGGTCTCCTCGGGTATCTCTTCGGCCGATTGGGACGGAGAGCCGACGCCTTGAAGCAGCTCGAGCGACTCGACGAGCTCGCCGCGCGTGGGAGATACGTGTCGCCCGTGAGCAGAGCGCACGTCTACGCTGGGCTCGACGAGCCTGACGAAGCGTTCGCGTGGCTGGAGAAGGGCTACGAAGAGCGAACGCACTGGCTCATCTGGTTGGGAAGGGAGCCGTACGATTGGGAGAACCTGGCGTCCGACCGGCGCTTCCAAAATCTGGTCCGTCGCATGAACTTCCCGCGTCCGATGGCCGAAGCGAGATGAGAGAGCGATGAACGATCCGCCGTCTCGTCTGAACTCCTTCCTTAGCGAACTGAAACGCCGCCGCGTCTATCGCGTCGCCGTCGTCTATGTGGTCGTGGGTCTGGGTGTCCTTGGCGCCGCCGAGGTCATCCTGGACCCGCTCGGCCTGGAAGCCCTCCGGGCCTACATCGTTATCCTCGTGCTGCTCGGCTTCCCCATCGCCCTTGTCCTCGCGTGGGCATATGAGGTGAAGCCGGAAGAGCCAAGAGAGGCCGAGCCGATCACCACAGCGATCATCGAAACCGCAGAGACCGAGCGTAAGAAATCCATCGTTGTCCTCCCATTCGACAACCTTAGTCCCGATCCCGGGGATGCCTACTTCAGTGACGGGTTGACGGAAGAGGTCATCACCAACCTATCGCACCTCCAGTCTTTGCGTGTGATCTCGAGAAACTCGGCGATGGCGCTCAAGGGCTCCCAGAAGGACACACGGACCATTGCTGAAGAGCTCGACGTTCAATACGTCCTTGAAGGGAGCGTGCGGAAGGCAGGGGATGATCTGCGCATTACGGCTCAGCTGATCGATGCGGGGAGTGACGAGCATCTCTGGGCAGAGAAGTACGACGGACGGCTCGAAGATGTCTTCGAGATGCAGGAGAAAGTGTCTCGTTCCATTGTTGACGCCCTCGCGCTCAGGCTGAGTCCGGCAGAGGAGCGCAGGCTGGCTGATCGTCCGATCAAGAACCTCACCGCCTTCGAGTGTTTGTTGAGAGCGAGAGCCGACATGTGGCTTCTGAGTAGCGAAGGCCTCGACCGTGCACTCGATTGGGCCGAGCGTGGTCTCAGCATCGTGGGTGACGATGCGGAGCTACTGGCCATGAAGGGCGTCATCCTCTTCCAGTACGTCAACACCCTGGCCGCGCCTCCGGAGACCTATTCGTCGCTCATGGGGCAGGCGCAGGCATGTGCAGACCGAGCGTTATCTCTCAACCCTGAGTCAGGGTGGGTCCAATGGGTGCAGGCCGCGATCCGCCATCAGAGCGGTGATCCGGGGGGGATGATCCGGCACATGGACAGGGCGGTTGCCCTGGAACCGAGCCATGCGGACGCACTCATGTTACTTGGGTATCAGCTTGCTGCGGTGGGTCGGCATCTCGATCACGCACACCGGTTGTTGACCCGAGCCGCTGAGTTGGATCCGCTCACGCCGATGATCCAGGGAGCCCTCGGTGCGCTCAAGATGTTCGAAGGCGAGTTCTCGGAAGCCGCGAACTGTTTCAGCGATTGGCAGCAGGCGTTGGAGAAGGGGGAAAAGTCCCTTTCGGTTCTGGGTCGCCTGGATTCATGCGGCGAGCGGAAACCTCGACGAGGCCGTCCGGCTCGTGGATCAGATGGTGAGCGATTCCCCGGACCATATCCTCACGAAGGGAATGAAGTTCCTGAGACACGCCTGGCTCGGACAGCGGGCGGCGGCCGTGGAAGCACTGACGGACGAATGGGAGAAGGCGGCCCGCTGGGATGACTTCTATCCCCTCCTCATGGCGGACGGATATGCCCTTATCGGAGAACCAGAGCTTGCCCTCCGGTGGTTGGAGTACACGATCGACTATGGGATCAGGAATCCCGCGTTCCTCGGGAAGCATGAGCCATTCCTCGAGCCCCTTCGGTCCACCCAGCGGTTTGGAGAACTGATGGAAAAGGCGACCCGGCTGTCGGAGCCCCTCCCCGTACCTGCAGAGTCAATCCAACTGATGGGCGGCGGCCGATGAATCTGCACGTGTTCTTCTCGGAACTGAAACGCCGCCGCGTCTACCGCGTCGCGGTTGTCTACGCCGCCGTCGCCTTCGTCATCTGGCAAGCGGCCGAGATCGCCTTCCCGGCGCTCAGCGTTCCGGATTGGGCGCTCACGCTGGTCGTCGTTCTCACACTCATCGGCTTCCCCATCGCCGTCGTCCTCGCCTGGGCCTTCGAGATCACGCCCGAAGGGGTGAAGCGCACCGCGCCGGCGAGTGGCGCGCCCGCGGAGGTGGTGCGTCCGTCGATTCGGAGGTTCCGGCTCGCAGCCGCGGCAGCGGTCGTCCTGGTCGTGATCGTCGCCGCGTGGTGGGCCTGGGCGCGGCGGCCCTCGCCGGTGTCAGATCTGTCCGCCAATCGCATCGCCGTCTTTCCCTTCGCGATTCGGGGTGAGGAAGATCTTCTGTACCTGCACGAGGGCATGGTCCACCTGCTGAGCAATGCGCTGGACGGCGCCGGTGAGCTCCGCACCGTTGATCCCCACGCGCTCCTGAGCGGTCTGTCGGTGCAAGAGGGGGACGCGCCCGATCCAGAGACGGCGGGCGCCGTCGCTGCTCGCTATGGCGCGGGTCTCTATGTGTTAGGAAGCGTGGTCGGCTCGGCGGAGCGGATGGAGATGACGGCGTCGCTGTACGATGCGACCAGAGGCGACAGAACCACCGCCGAGACCGTGCCCGGGCGTGAAATGGACATCCATGATCTTGTGGACGAGCTCGCCCGCGGCCTGGTTGCGGAGCTGGCAGGTCGGCCGGGCGACCGGCTCGTGGGTCTCGCGGCGCGTACGACCCGGTCCGTTCCCGCTCTTAAAGCCTACTTGGAGGGTCAGGTTGCTCTGGGGCACGTTGACCTGAACGGAGCGATCGAGGCGTTCCGCGGCGGTGTCGAATTGGACAGCGGTTTCGTTCTGGCCCGTTACAAACTGGCGGTCGTGACCGCCTGGGAAGGTAGCGGTCAGCAGGGGCGCATGCTGGCCGTTCGCGCCCTGCGCGACAGCGCAATGCTTCCTCCTCGCGAGCGCCGCCTGCTTGTGGGCCTGCACGCTTTTCTGACGGGTGACATACAGACTGCGGAAGAAGCGTACGGCGCCGTCTTGGGGGAGTACCCCGATGAGGTGGAAGCCAACTACATGTTGGGAGAGACCCTCTTTCACCTGAGCCCCTATCGCGGACGCTCGATGCAACGTGCTCGAGGTCCGTTAGAGCGTGCTCTGGTTGTGAATCCCGACGATGTCATCACTCTTCATCATCTGGCGGCACTCGCCATCAAGCGAGGCGATATGGTCGCGGCCGATTCACTGGTGCGCCACGCATTGGCAGCTGAGCCGGCCCCGTGGTTCGGCACCTCTCTACATGTGATGCGGGCCCTAACGAGCGACGATCACACCTTACGCGTCGCGGCGGAAGGCGAGCTGGTATCAGTGGAGACGCTTGGGTTGTACGGGTCTGCAATGGTGGCCACTTCAGTCTTCCATCAACCGCGCGAGGGTCGCTGGGTCGTCGAGGCGCTGACAGCGTCGCACCGGCCCAGTCAGGTCCGGGCCGCAGGCCATGCCATGCTTGCCTACCTCGATGTGGCCAATGGTCGTTGGAACCAGGCCGAGCAGGAGCTGCTTGAGGTGGATCATCTGTACCCCATCGGCCCGAGCTACCGGGCCTACCTCGTCCTGCTCCCGCTGACCCCGTACGACCAGGCTGAGCTGGAACGACGACTCGCTGAGGTGGCGGACTGGGATGCGGCGGGTACACCGCCCAGTTCGTTCGCCCAGTTGCTGCCGCCACACGAGGTGCAGCCGGCCATCCGTGTTTATCTACTGGGGATGTTGAATGCGCGGCTCGCTCGTGACTCGGCTGCGCTTGCTCACGCTGACCGCCTGCAGCAGGTGGAGTGGACGGTCGGCGGCAATATCTCGGCGACACTGGCACCGGGGATTCGCGCAGCCCTCGCGGCCGCCCACGGTGAGGTGGAGCAGGCACTGCGATTACTGGAAGCGGCGCCGTTCGAGGGGAATTATGAAGAGCTCGTATCGTCGCCCGTGCTCGCGATGGCCGCGGAGCGCTACTTGATGGCCGAGCTGCTCGTGGCCGTAGGTCGCAGCCGCGACGCGCTCGGCTGGTTCGCGTCGCTGGGTGGCTTGCAGCCCTACGAGATTGCCTACGTCGCGCCGGCGCATCTACGTCGCGCACAGATCCACGAGCGCCTAGGTGAGCTGCAGCAGGCCGCGGAGCACTACGCCCGCTTCATCGAGCTCTGGCGGGACTGCGACCCTGAACTGCGGGCTCTTGTCGAGGAAGCCGAGCGCCGGCTGGAGGCGCTGGCCGAGTCGCCCGCCAGCCCCTAATTTGGATCTTCCCAACCACAGTTCCTGATTCTCAACGCTGGAGGGACACCATGCTCCGCCGCCTGATCTCCGGGGGTGCGGCCCTGCTGCTCTCCGCTGCCCTGGCCGCGCCGCTCCACGCACAGGTCGATCCCGAGCTGCTGGCCGGCATGCGCGCCCGCTCCATCGGGCCCGCCGGGATGAGCGGCCGGATCGGCAGCGTCGACGCAGTCGTCTCGAACCCCAACATCATCTACGTGGGCACCGCGACCGGCGGCGTCTGGAAATCGGTGAACGGGGGCGTAAGCTTCGAACCGATCTTCGACGACCAGCCGGTCCATGCCATCGGCGCCGTCCGGGTATTCCAGGCGAGCCCGGACATCGTTTGGGTGGGTACGGGGGAGGGTAACCCGCGGAACAGTGTGTCGGGCACGGGCTACGGGGTCTTCAAGTCGATGGACGCCGGTCGCAACTGGACGCACCTGGGTCTCGAGAACACCGAGCGCGTCCACCGGATCGCGCTGCACCCGTCGAACCCTGACATCGCTTACGTCGGCGCGATGGGCTCGATGTGGAAGCCGAACCCGGAGCGCGGTGTGTTCAAGACCGAGGACGGTGGCCGGACCTGGCAGAAGATCCTCTATGTCGATGAGAACACGGGCGTCGGCGACATGGAGATGGATCCGACGAACCCGAACAAGCTGATCGTGGCGATGTGGGAGTACCGGCGCTGGCCGTGGTTCTTCAAGTCGGGTGGGCCCGGTTCCGGTCTCTTCCTGACGGTGGACGGCGGCCGCAACTGGACGAAGCTGACGCCGGAGGACGGGCTGCCCGAGGGGGACGTGGGTCGCATCGGTCTGGCGATCGCGCCGTCGAATCCGAACATCGTCTATGCGCTGACCGAGGCAAGCGAGAACGCGCTGTACAAGTCGGAGGACGGCGGCTACACCTGGAGGAAGATCGACTCTGAGGGCACGATCGGGAACCGTCCCTTCTACTACTTCGACCTGCGGGTCGATCCCCAGGATCCGAACCGCGTCTACAGTCTCTATTCGCGTGTGGGCTTGTCGACGGATGGGGGCAGGAGTTTCCAGGTGCTCGTCCGCGGCGGTGTCCATTCCGACCACCACGCGATGTGGATCAACCCGAACGATCCGTCACACATCATCGATGGTAACGATGGCGGCGTGTACATCAGCCGCGATCACGGTCAGACCTGGCGGTTCGTCACGGACCTGCCGCTGGCCCAGTACTACCACATCAACGTGGACATGGAGACGCCGTACAACGTGCTCGGCGGCCTGCAGGACAACGGGTCGTGGCGCGGGCCCAGCAGCGTCTGGGAGGACGGCGGGATACGCAATCACCACTGGCAGCGGGTCGGCGGCGGCGATGGGTTCGCGACGCTGGCGCTCCCCAGCGACCCGAAGGTGGGCTACTCGATGAGCCAGGGGGGCAACCTGAGGCGCTGGAACGTTTACAGCGGCGAGTTCAAGGACATCCGGCCGGCACACCCGGATGGTGTCGAGTTGCGCTTCAACTGGAACGCGGCGATCGCCGTTGATCCCTTCGACCCGAACATCGTCTATTACGGCAGCCAGTTCGTCCACAAGTCGCCCGACATGGGCGAGACGTGGGAGGTCATCAGCCCGGACCTGACGACGAATAACCCAGAGCGGCAGAAACAGCAGGAGAGCGGTGGCCTGACCTACGACGTCACCGGCGCCGAGAACTTCACGACGATCATGACGATCGCGCCCAGCCCGGTGGCGCAGGGCGTCATTTGGGTCGGCACCGATGACGGTCGTGTGCACGTGACCCGGGACGGCGGCGCGACATGGACGAGCGTGGAGCGAAACGTGCGTGGCGTGCCCGCCAACACCTGGGTACCGCACATCGAGCCATCGAAGTTCGACGCGGCGACGGCGTATGTGGTCTTCGACAACCATCGGCGCGGCGACTTCACGCCGTACGTCTACGTGACGCGCGATTACGGCCGGCGCTGGAGCAGCCTGGTGAGCGACGACATCTGGGGCTACGCGCTGGTGGTCGAGCAGGACCCGGTGAAGGAGGACCTGCTGTTCCTGGGGACGGAGTTCGGGCTGTACTCCAGTCTCAATGGTGGCCAGAGCTGGATGAAGTGGACGCACGGGTTCCCGACGGCGTCGGCGATGGCGCTGATCGTGCACCCGCGTGAGCACGACCTGGTGATCGGCACGCACGGGCGTTCGGTGTACATCATCGACGACATCCGTCCGTTGCGGACGATCTCGGCGGAGACAATGGCGCAGCCGATTTACCTGTTCGAGATCCCGGATGCCATCCAGTACCAGGAGAATCAATCTGCGGGTGAGGGTTCTCCGGGGCACGGCGCGTTCCGTGGCGAGAACCGGCCGTACGGTGCGCTGATCACTTTCTCCCTGAACATCGAGGGCCTGCCGCGCGCCAGCGCGCAGCAGCCTCAGCCGGGAGGGTCCGGGCAAGGGGGGCCGCAAAGGTTCGGGCAAGCGCGGCGCGGGCCGCAGGTGACGGTCGAGATCAGCGACTCGGACGGCGAGCTGATCCGCACCTTGCGGGCGCCGGCGCGGCTGGGTGTGAACCGGATTGCCTGGAACCTGCGGCGCGACGAGTTCAGGCGCCCGAGGGCCGCCGAAGAGCAGGAGGAGTTCTTCCGCTTCGGGCGCGGCGGGCCGGACGTGCTGCCCGGCAGCTACGGCGTGAAGATCAAGTACGGCGACCACGAGGCAACGGGTTCGGTGAACGTGCTGGCCGACCCGCGCTACGACATCACGCTGGCAGAGCGGGAGGAGAAGCTGGCGGCCATCATGTACGCCGGTGCCCTGCAGGAGGTGGTGGCCGACGCGGTCGAGCGCATCCGGGACACGCGTAGCGAGATCGACGATGTGCTCGAGCGGCTCAGGAGAGCCGAGGAAGAGAGCGGAGACGACGAGCTGCTGCGGGCAGGACGCAGCCTCAACACGGCGCTGACAGAACTGGAAAAGGAGTTCTGGTCGCCTCCGGGCAGCAGGGGCCAGCGCACTCCCCGGACGGACAACGTGCTCCGGCTGATTGAGAGGGTGTCCAGCTCGCTCGAGTCGTCCTGGGACGCGCCGACGCAGGCCCAGGAGATCAACCTGCGGCAGGCGGAGGCGATGTTACAGGACGCTCTGGACGAGTTCAACCAAGTCTTCGCCGAGGACGTGGCCGAGTTCATCGACAAGGTGGAGGCAGTGGGGATCAGCTTCGTAAAGTCTACGGAGCCGCTAGCGATGCCGCAGCGCTAGCTACCACGATCATCCGCACGCGAGGAGGGCGCCGGGGTCGCCGGCGCCCTCTGTGCTTCTGGCCGCCCCGGCCGCTGACCCCTAAGTTGGAACCTGCCCAACCACCGAAACCCTGATCCAAAACTCGGGAGGCTGACCATGCTTCGCCGCCTGATCTCTTCAGGTGCGGCCGCTCTGCTGATCGTTGCCCTGGCCGCGCCCCTTCACGCTCAGGTCGATCCCGAGCTGCTCGCCGGTATGCAGGCCCGCTCGATTGGGCCCGCCGGCATGAGTGGCCGGATCGCCGACGTCGAGGCGGTCGTCTCGAACCCGGACATCGTTTACGTGGGCGCTGCCACCGGCGGCGTGTGGAAGTCGCTGAACGGTGGGCTGACCTTCGAGCCGATCTTCGACGATCAGCCGGTCCACGCGATCGGCGACATCGCGATCTTCCAGGCCAGCCCCGACATCGTCTGGGTCGGTACGGGCGAAGGGAACCCCAGGAACAGCGTGTCGGTGGGCAACGGCGTCTACAGGTCCCTCGACGGTGGCCGCAGCTGGACCCACCTGGGGCTAGACGAAACGGAGCGCATCCACCGCATCGCGCTCCACCCGTCTAACCCGGATGTCGCCTACGTGGGGGCGATCGGTAAGGAGTGGGGTGAGAGCCCGGAGCGCGGCCTGTTCAAGACGGAGGACGGCGGCGCAACCTGGCGGAAGATCCTCTACGTCAACGAGACCACCGGCGTCGGCGACATGGAGATGGACCCGACGAACCCCAACAAGCTGATCGTCGCCATGTGGGACTATCGCCGCTGGCCCTGGTTCTTCCGCTCCGGCGGCCCGGGCTCGGGCCTGTACCTGACGGTGGACGGCGGCCGCAACTGGAAGAAGCTGACGCCGGAGGACGGGCTGCCCGAGGGTGACCTCGGCCGCATCGGGCTGGCGATCGCGCCGTCGAACCCGAACATCGTCTACGCGCTGATCGAGGCGAAGGAGAACGCGCTCTACAAGTCGGAGGACGGCGGTTACACCTGGAGGAGGACGGGCGCGCGAGACAACATCGGGAGCCGGCCGTTCTACTACTTCGACCTGCGAGTCGATCCTCAGGATCCCAACCGGGTCTACAGCCTCTGGTCGCTGGTCAGCGTCTCGAACGACGGCGGCGCGAGCTTCGAGCTCTTGATGACGTGGGATGCGGCGCATCCCGATCACCATGCCATGTGGATCAGTCCGAACGATCCGACGCTGATCTACGAGGGCAATGACGGCGGCGTCTATGTCAGCCGCGATCGCGGAGAGACGTGGCGC
Organism: Gemmatimonadota bacterium; assembly: GCA_039586495.1. Taxonomy (GTDB): domain Bacteria; phylum Gemmatimonadota; class Gemmatimonadetes; order Palauibacterales; family KS3-K002. The sequence goes on from JBDHKG010000020.1 coordinate 28,085, forward strand.
TTCGTGAGCAACCTGCCGTTCGCCCAGTTCTACCACATCAACGTAACCATGGAGACCCCCTACAACGTGCTTGGCGGTCTGCAGGACAACGGGTCCTGGCGCGGCCCGAGCGTTGTCTGGGAGAACGGCGGGATCCGCAACCATCACTGGGAGGAGGTAGGCTTCGGCGACGGATTCGCGACGCTGGCCGATCCCAGTGACCCGATGATCGGCTACGCGATGAGTCAGGAAGGCTTCCTGACGCGTTGGGACCTGCGCACCGGCGAGCGCAAGGACATCCGGCCGGCGCATCCCGAGGGGATCGAGCTGCGCTTCAACTGGAACGCGGCCATCGCCATCGACCCCTTCGAGCCCAGCACCGTCTACTACGGCAGCAACTGGAACGCGGCCATCGCCATCGACCCCTTCGAGCCCAGCACCGTCTACTACGGCAGCCAGTTCGTGCACAAATCCACCGACCGGGGCGACACGTGGGAGATCATCAGCCCGGACCTCACCACCAATAATCCCGAGTGGCAGAAGCAGGCGGAGAGCGGCGGCCTGACCCTGGATGTGACGGGCGCCGAGAACTTCACCACGATCATCACGATTGCACCCAGCCCGGTGGAGCAAGCTGTGATCTGGGTGGGTACGGATGACGGCCGAGTGCAGGTGACCCGCGACGGCGGCGCGACCTGGGAGAGCGTGGAGCGGAACATCCGTGGCGTGCCGGCGAACACGTGGGTGCCGCATATCGAGCCGTCGAAGTTCGATGCGGCGACGGCGTTCGTGGTGTTCGACAACCATCGACGTTCGGACTGGACGCCCTATGTCTATGTGACCCACGACTACGGGCGCAGGTGGCGGAGCCTGGCGACGGATGATCTCTGGGGCTACGCGCTGGTGATCGAGCAGGATCCGGTGAAGGCGGACCTGCTGTTCCTGGGCACGGAGTTCGGGCTGTACGTGAGCGTGGACGGCGGGAGGGAGTGGCTGAAATGGACGCATGGCGTTCCGACCGCCTCGGCGATGGCGCTGATCGTGCACCCGCGGGAGCACGATCTGGTGATCGGGACGCACGGGCGCGCGGCGTACATCCTCGATGACATCCGGCCGTTACGGTCGCTCACGGCGGAGACACTGGCCCAGCCGATCCACCTGTTCGACATCGCCGACGCGCAGCAGTACATGGTGAAGCAGACCGGCGCCTCGCGCTTCCCCGGCCACGCTGAGTTCCGCGGCGCGAACCGGCCGTACGGGGCGCTGATCACGTACTCGCTCCACATCGAGGGGTTGCCGCACCCCGACGAGGAGGTCGAGAGGCAGCGGAAGGCGGCCCAGCGCGAGGCCGGGGCGCCCGAGGAGGAAGCCGCCGGGGAGACCGCGGCGGCCGAGCGCGAGGGCCCGCCCGACCGCGGTCCCCAGGTCACCATCGAGATCAGCGACGCCGAGGGCGAGGTGATTCGCAGCTTCAAGGGCCCGGCGAAACTGGGGGTCAACCGTGTCGCCTGGGACCTGCGCCGCGACAGCTTCAGGCGGCCGCGCGGCGACGAGGAGATGTCCTTCTTCGAGCGCGGCGGCCCGGAGGTGCTACCCGGCATCTTCGGTGTACGCATCAAGTACGGCGAGCACGAGGCGACGGGCCCGGTCACCGTGCTGCCCGATCCGCGTTACGACATCCTGGGCGCCGATCGGGAGGCGAAGTTCGCCGGGATCATGCACGCCGGCGCGCTCCGGGAGGTGGCGGCCGAGGCGATCGACCGCATCCAGGACACCCGCGCCGACATCGATGTCGTACTCGACAAGGCCAAGCAGGGTGAGGAGGGCGCGGAGAAATCGGCGGCGCGCTCCGAGGAAGAAAGCGCGAACAACGAGTTGATTGAGGCGGCCCGCGAGTTGAAGAAGACGCTCAAGGGGGTGGAGGAGCGGCTCTGGGTTCCGCCCGGCACCAAAGGCATTGTCGCCGAGACCGCGGTCTACTCGCGCATCGGGTACGTCTTGCGCGCCCTGAGCTCCTCGTGGGATGCGCCGACGCCGGCGCAGCAGACCTACACGCGTCAGGCGGAGGTGCGGCTCGAAGAGGTCCTTGCCGAGTTCAACCGTGTGTTCGCCGAGGACGTGGCCGAGTTCCGGAACAAGGTCGAGGCGGCAGGGATCGAGTTCCTCGGGCCACAGGAGCCTCTGCAGATGCCGGAGCGCTAGCTGCAGGCCTGAATCAGACTGGTACTTAGCCAACGAGCGAAGGGCGCCGCAGCGACGACGCCCTTCGCTTTGTCTTGGCTGGCATTCTGGGGATTGTTGGCTGGCTCCGCCCTTTGTCAGAGGCCCGGCCCGACGTTGAACAACACGCCGAGGCTCAGCACGAACTGTTCGCCGCCGTCCAACTCGAACCGCAGCTCGCCGAACGGGGTGACCGGGCCCGCGTTGTACTTGATGCCACCCAGCAGGTTGATGCCAACTTCAGTGTCAGACGCGTCCACGCCTTCAATGTCGACTGACGCGTGCGCGATGTTGATCCCGGTACCCGCGTAGGGCGTGAGCATCGGGACCTGCACCGGAATCCGGTAGACGATGTTCGCGTTCAGCTCCCAGTAGGTAACGTCGGCACCTCCCACCCCTTCGTCGGGGAAGAAGTAGTCGAACGTGCCGATGACCTCGAGCGGGACCTGCTCGAACGGTAGCCCGAGTACGACGCGGCCGCCGATACCGAAGTCGGCATCGTCGCCCCAACTCAGCTGGCCGCCCAGGTCCACCTGGGCATAGGCCGCGCTCGGGACGGCGACGAGGGCCGCGAGACAGACGGCGACTAGCAGCCTTCTCATGGAAGCCTCCTGCGTTGAGGTGCGCTGGCTGCTCACCACGCAACCCGTCGCTCAGGTGAGTGGTGTGCGACGCCACGTTGCTAGCTGGTAACGGCTGTGGCAGGGGGTAGGGCAGACGCAGTGCGGACTGGCAGCAAGATGGCGGGTTGTGTGGCCACCCGTCAAGCGTGGCAGGGCGAGGAGGTGGGGGGCGGGTCTTGACGGGCGGCGGTGGAGCGGATATAGTTGGTACTGACAACTAGATGTGGACAACCAGCCCTGCCAGGAATCGCATCTTGAAGACGACCCGCGGTATCATGTGGCTATCATGTGCTATCAGGTTGCTATCACGGTCCAGCGAACAGTCGTCACCTGCTATCACGCAACCGATCACGTGGGGATCAGGTAGCGATCATCTACTGAGAGGAAGACATGAGCGAAAGCGATGAGATCCGTGAGGCGGTCCGCCGGCGCTATGCTGCCGCGGCGCGCCGAGCGCTGGAGGTCAAGCCGGCGAGCTGTTGTCCACCGAGTTGCTGTGGTGCGGAAGCTGGGGATACGACAGCTGACTCCGGGAGCGCGGAAAAAGGTGTGATCTCACGCGAACTCTACGCTGTCGGTGAAACGTCGCAGCTTCCGGAGGCCGCGGTGCTCGCCTCGCTCGGTTGCGGCAACCCCGCGGCCTTAGCGGAGCTGAGACCGGGCGAGGTCGTGCTCGACCTCGGTTCGGGCGGTGGCATCGATGTACTGCTTTCGGCGCGCCGCGTAGGGCCCACGGGCGTGGCGTACGGCGTGGACATGACCGACGAGATGCTGGACCTGGCGCGCCGTAACCAGAGGGAGGCCGGGGTCAGCAACGCCGAGTTCCTCAGAGGTACGATCGAGGATGTTCCGCTCCCTGACGAGAGCGTCGACGTGGTCATCTCCAACTGCGTGATCAACCTGTCCACGGACAAGGATCGAGTGCTACGGGAGGCGTTTCGGGTCCTGCGAGCTGGCGGCCGGTTTGCCGTTTCCGATGTGGTGTTTCAGGGGCGGATACCGGAGGAGATCCGCCGGAGCATCGAGGCCTGGAGCGGCTGCCTGGCCGGTGCGCTGCACGAGGACGAGTACCGGGCCAAGCTGGCCGCGACAGGATTCACTGACATCGAGGTGGAGATCACTCGCAGCTTCGAAGGTCAGGATTTGGAGGAGCTCGCCCGCGAGTTTGGCGTGAAAGTCGAAGAGAGCTGGCTGGCGGAAGGGCGTTTCTGCTCCGCCTTCATCCGGGCACGGCGTCCAAGCTGAAGTGCGCCGGCGCGCCTTCGTCGTTGCGGACGCAAAGGGCAGGCAGTAATCTGCTCGCGCCTGTGTAGCCGAATCTGCTGACATCGGCCTGTCGTAGGTTAGGGCATGAGAGCACCGTCTGGAGTCCGCGTTCTGACGCTTGGCGCGCACCTGTTTGCGGCGCTTGTAGGGTTGCCCTTTGTCGCCGCGGAGGCCTCAGCGCAGGCACCTCAGGACACGGTCGCGCCTGACACGGTCTTCCTCGTCGAGGAGATCACGGTCCGGATCGCCCGGCCTGTCGCCACGGCAGGTGGCGCCAGCGCGCTCACCGCCGCACTGGACTCGTTGAGGGTGAGGGCGTCGCCGACGCTGGAGGAGGTGCTGCGGCAGGTACCGCTTATCCAGATCCGCGAGAACTCGCGGGGCGAGGCACAGCCGCAGCTGCGGGGCATGGAGTCGCGAAATGTGGCGGTGTTGGTGGACGACGTGCCGCTCACGCTGGGCTGGGACAACCGCACTGACCTATCGGTCATCCCGCTGACGGCGGCCCGTGAACTGACATTGGTGCGAGGCCTCTCCTCGGTGCTCCACGGGCCGAACGCGCTGGGCGGTGTGGTTATCGTCGCTCTGGGAGATGGATCTTCTATCCCGCGTGATCTCCCGCCGCTGCGACTCTCGGCGGGCGTGGATCACCTGGGTGGCAGCGCCCTGGCCTTGGGGCTGGCGACCGTGTTCCGCGGCGATGCCGGTGATCTGCTGCTGCGGGCCGGGGGCGGCTACCGAAAACGTTCGGCGACGCCGCTGCCGTCAGGTTCGGATGAGGATCAGCGTGATCTCTTCGAACGCTTCGAGCAGGTGCCGCCGTCGGACGTCGACGATGAGCGCCTGAACAGCGACTTCGAGCAAGCCAACGGCTACGTCATAGCGCGCTATCAGGACGAAGACGGTCCTTGGGCGTCGCTCTCCTCCTTCGGTTTCGTGGCGGAGCGAGGTGTGCCGCCGGAACTGCATATCCGGGGACCGCGTCTGTGGCGCTACCCGAGGACGGCGCGCTGGGTGGCAGCTCTGTCCGCTGGCACCGGCTGGTCGGGTACACCGCTGGGCGAGGGTGATCTGGAGGCGAGCCTGGGGCTCGACTTCGGCGAGACGGAGATTGACGAGTATTGGACTCCGGCCTACGACTCCATCTCCTCCGGCGAGTCGGGGGACGACCGGACGCTATCGCTCCGGTTGTTGGGCGACCATACGCTGGGCCCGGGGATCCTGCGCGGCGCCCTCACACTTGTGGAGACGCGCCATGTGGAGGTCATCGACGACGGTGATCCCCGCTCGTACAAGCAGCGTCTCTGGAGCCTGGGACTCGAGGTTGAGCAGCCGTTCAGCGGGGGCGGACGGGCGTCGCCGCGGGCCAGGGTGAGCGTGGGCGTGAGCGTGGACGGGTCCGACACACCGGAGGTGCCGGCGGACATCACACCCCGTGATCGCATCTGGGACTGGGGCGCCCGGGCCGGCGGGACGGTGGCACTGGGGGCGGGAAACGTGTTGCTCAACGCCGGGGTGAGTCGCCGCGTTCGCTTCCCAGCGCTGCGGGAGCTCTACTCGGGTGCCCTTGGCAAGTTCGAGCCCAATCACGACCTCGGTCCGGAGGTTCTCGCCGTTGCGGAGCTGGGCGTCACGGCCCAGGTTGGCAAGCTGGAGGCGCAAGCTGTCGCGTTCCACCAGCGGCTCACCGACGCGATCGTCCGGGTCAGCATCGGTGACGGCAGGCTGCAACGGCAGAACCGTGACAAGATCCTCAGCACGGGGCTCGAGCTGTTGGCAAGCCACGCGTGGCGTGGGCTGGCACTGGCCGCGGACTTGACGCTCAAGGACGTCAGCCTGGAGGATCCGACGGTTCCGCAAGAGCAAGAGGAGCCCGAGTATCAGCCGTGGATCGCGGGCAGCCTCGCGTTGGCTACGCCGCTAGCCTTCGGCGTCTGGGCAAGCGGCCGCGTGCGGCACGTGGGCCGTCGCTACTGCGTGCACCCGGACCAAGAGGAGCAGGAGCGAGTGGGCGCCGACAGCTGGTTGGATCTCGAGGTCGGCCGTGGCTTCAATCTGCGTGGCGCCTATCCCGGCCGGCGCCTGGAGCTTACCTTCAGCGCGGACAACGTGACGGACACGGCAGCCTACGATCAGTGCGGGCTGCCGCAACCGGGCCGGCTGCTACGCTTGCAGGTGCGTATTTTCTAGAAGGAACCGGAAGAGGCGCCGATCGTGAGTACGCAGCGGCAGAAGACCCTCCCATTCATCGTCGTGCTTGTGGCGATCGCTGTCCTGGCGCTCGGTATCGTTCTGCCTACAAGCGGTGCGCTGGAGCCGATGGAGGGGTTCGTACGCCGCTGGTTCTTCGCGGTCTTCTGCACGCTCTATGCGCTGGCCCAGGCGCGGGTCTATCGGATGCGCCGACGTCAGCAAGCGCGTGTGGCGAGCGACATGCCCGTCTTTTCGTTCGGCTTCTTCACCCTGCTCTGGTTCGTACTCGCCGTCGCCGCGGTCATCTACGGGATAGTCGGCCCTGGAGGGCGGTGGGAGACCGCCGCCTGGGTGACGGTCGGGCTCGTCGTCTCCATCCAGCTTGTCATCCTGGGCAGGCTGCAGCGCCGGACCGAGACCGAGCGAGGCTAGAGGCCGGCCCTCTCTGCCGTTATCGCTGTGGCCCTGCCGTCCCCTCGAGGTTGTCCCCACATTCGGTGCCTCACATCTTGCGGACTGTTGGCCGGTGGCCTGTGACGTGGAGTGAACGGCTCAGGACATGTAACAGACGAGCGGGAGGTGCACTATGCGATGCTCAAGCCGATTTGCGCTCACCTGCCTGGCGGGCCTGGCTGTCTGGATCGGCTGTCAGCCGGCGCAGCGTGAACCCGGCGATACGCTTGCGGCTCTCTTCTCGGGTGAGGAAGCTGAGTGGATCGACATGAGCTACGCGTATGATGAGAGCACGATCTTCTGGCCGACGGCCCAGTCCTTCGAGCTGGAAGTCGTCTCGGCGGGCGTGACCGAGCGCGGCTACTTCTACGCGTCCAACAACTTCTGCATGGCCGAGCACGGCGGCACGCACTTCGACGCGCCGATCCACTTCGCCGAAGGCGGGCAGACGGCGGAGCAGGTTCCGATCGAGCGGCTGATCGGCCCGGCGGTGGTGATCGATGTGAGCGCGGCGGCCGAGGCCGATCCTGACTATCAGATCGGCGTGAGCGACTTCGAGGCCTGGGAGGCGGAGCACGGGCGCATCCCTGAGGGCGCGATCGTGCTGCTGAACACCGGCTGGGGTGAGCGCTGGCCGGATCGTGGCCGCGTTCTCGGGACCACGCTCACCGGTCCAGAGGCGGTCCCGGAGCTGCACTTCCCGGGCCTGCACCCGGACGCCGCCCGCTGGCTGGTGGAGAACCGGCAGATCGACGCGATCGGGCTCGACACGCCGAGCATCGACTACGGTCAGTCGACGCTGTTCGAGACCCATCGGGTCCTCTACGCCGCCAGCCTCCCGGCGCTGGAAAACGTAGCGCTGCTGGACAGGCTGCCGGCGACTGGCGCCTACGTGATCGCGTTGCCGATGAAGATCCGGCGCGGCAGCGGCGGCCCGACCCGCCTCGTGGGTGTGATTCCACGTGCGGCGAGTGCAGGGGGTTGAGCGCGTAGGTGCGCGGTAGCCAACGCGTAAACAGAAAGGGCCGGCCGCGCCGGCCCCTGTTGCACAGCCACTGACTCGAGTCGGGGATCACCGCCGCTTGCTAAGACTTGGGCTTAACGGCGAAGGTGATCGGGATCGCCATCCAGACCGGCACGACTTCCTCACGGTTACGGGCGGGTATGAACTCCCACTCGCGGGCCACCACCAGCCCCGCCGCGTCCAGCGCCTCGTTCCCAGAGCTCTCCTTCAGTTTCACGTTGGCGACGTTGCCGTCGCTATCGATGAAAACCCAGACGACCATGGTGCCGCCGATGCCGGCACCTTTGAGGTCCTCCGGGTAGTGCCGCTCGACTGCGCGCTTCGCCTCCTCGAGGTCCTTGAACTCAGGCCTTGCCGTGTACGGCGTGAACACCGGCTCGGCGCCGATCTCTTGGGCAACGCTCTCCGCCGGCGGCAGGTCAACACCGCTCTCCGTCGACTCCTGCGGCGCGCGCAGCTGACAGGCCGCGGCGAGCAGCGTGCCCGCAATCAGGGATGCGGCTATCGCACTCTCGACGCGCCGATGTGGTCTCCTGGCAGTCATGTTCCGAACTCTCCTTTCCAGAAACGTCTTGTGCTCCGCAAACGCCGTCGGAAGCGTCGCGAGCCCCGAGCCGTGGCGGGCTACCTCTAGCAGGAGCGTGCCATACAGCTGCGGCTGCGCACCCTTGAGCAGCACCCGCCCGTCACAGTCCAACTCCACCGCCAGACGCAGGCGGCGAAACTGCCACCACAGCGGAAGGTTCCACGGCATGAGGACAAGCGCCGCCAACGCGAAGCCGAGTAAACGATGATCTCCTGCGCGCACGTGCTCCTCCTCGTGCGTCAGCACTAATCGCCTAAGTCCCTCCTCCAGCTCCAGTGCCCAGCGGGGGATCACGATCCGGCCGCGGACTAGCCCCAGTACCGCCGGACCCAGCTGTCGTGAGATGAAGACCGTGCTGCCCGCGAGCACCTCCGCGGACCAGTCTCGGCTCTCGCTCCGGAGGCACCTGTAGGAGCGGAGGTAGAAGAGCAGCAAGGTGAGGGAGGCGAGCAGCCAGAGGGCAATGAGCACAGAGTCGATCTGCGCCAACAGCGGCCGCGTGGTCGGCCCCGCGCTCAAAGGCCCAGCAGCGACGGTAAGACCTTCCACGGCCGCCTGGAGCGCGGGTGGCAGCGACTCTCGCGAGAACCTTTGCCACCCAGGGAGGACATACGTGGAGAGGGGCAGGGCAAGAGACCCGATCATAGCGCCCAGCCAGACCCAGCGGACGGGCCGGCCGTAGAGGCGAAACGCGTGCTCAAACGCCAGGGCCGCACCCGCGAGCAGGAGGCCGACGACAAGGCAGTAAGCGATCCAGGCCGCGATCATGCTTCGCCCTCCTCTCCCAGCCGCTGGTTCAGAAGCTCACGCAGGCGGCGCAGTTCCGCCTCCGAGATGGCTTCTTCGGCGACGAGCTGGGTCAGTAACGCCTCCGGCGACCCGCTGAAGATCTTGCTGACCACGTGCCGCAGAGCGGTGGCGCGGGCCTCGTCACGGCCCACCAGCGGGAAGTAGCGGTGAGCGCGACCCTCTGGCTCGCGGCGCACGTGGCCCTTGGCCTCGAGGGTGCGCAGGATGGTGAGGACCGTGGTGTAAGCCAGGTCCGGCTCAAGGCGTTCCTGCACCTGCCGCACCGTGGCCGAGCCCAGGCCCCAGAGCACGGCCATAATGTCGAGCTCGCGATCGGTGAACGAGACGGACATGTTGCCCCCCTGGCTATTTACTATGCTTATAGTAGATGATAGGGCAGGGGGGCCGCTTTGTCAACTATTCATGTAGTAGATAAACAGGGCCGGGACACGCCCTACTCGTAGCGCAGCGCCTCCACCGGATCGACCTTCGCCGCCCGGCGCGCCGGTAGGATGCCGGCGGCTAGGCCGATCGCGATGAGCACACCGGCGCAGACGAGGGCGATGGGCAGGGAGAGCTTGGGGTTGGCGATGTAGACCATGGCGCCGTCGTCGGCGGGCAGGCTGTCCACCCCGAGGATCACAGCGATCGAGAAGACGAGCCCGATGGTGCCGCCGATCAGCGTGAGCGCTACCGACTCGAAGATGAACTGGCCCATGATGTGGCGCCTGCGCGCGCCGATCGACCGCTTGATGCCGATCTCCTTCGTCCGCTCCTTCACGACCACGTACATGATGTTGGCGACGCCGACGCCGGCGACCAGCAGCGTGAACAGGCCCACCAGGCCGAGGAAGATCTCGATCCCATAGCCGATGGCGTTCACCTCTTTCTGGTCCTCGATGAAGTCCCACATGGGGAGGGCGCGCTCGTCTTCCGGGTCGAACTTGTACTTGGCCCCCAGCACCCGGAACAGCTCCCCTCTAACGGACTCGGCGCGCATAACGTCCCGCGGCCTGAGCAGCAGGTGGCTCACGTAGCGCTGGCCGTAGATGTTCCTGAAGGTTGAGGCGGGGATGATCGCCCGGTCGGCGTCGGGCCCATTGTTCATGCTGTCCTGGAACTTCTTCTGCATGACGCCGATGACCGTGAACGGCAGGCCGTCCAACCTCACGGTCCTGCCCACGGGGTCTTCCTCACCGAACAGCTCCTCGGCGATCTCGTTGCCCAGGAACAGAACGCGCCGTCGCTCGTCCAGGTCGCGCTGGTTGATGAAGCGGCTGCCTGCGCGCGGGAACATCCGCCGCATCTCCTCGAAGGCGGGGTGGACGCCCTCCATGAAAGTAGTCGTTTTGTTGTCGCCAGCCTCCAGGGTGGTGCCCCAGCGGCCGTAAGAAGGGCTGACGAGGTCGATCTCGGGGATGGCGCGGCTGATGAGATCGAGGTCGTCTTCGATCAAGCGGACCTGGCGGCCCTTCGGCAGGCCCTCGTAGGGCATGCTGGTCACGCCGCCGTAGACCATGAAGATGCGCTCGCCCGCGTTGACTAGACCGCGGAGGATGGCGAGGCGGAGACCTTCGCCGAAGCCGAGGAGCAGGACGACCGCGATCGTGCCCCAGGTGATCGCGAACATGGTGAGCAAGACGCGGGTCTTCTGCGCCTTCAGGTCACCGATGAACTCGCCGAGTAGTATTCTCCACATGGCTCAGTACCGCAGGCACTCCACGGGGTCCAGGTTCGCCGCCTTGCGGGCGGGGAAGTATCCGGCGAGAAGCGCGACCCCGGTCAGCAGGACGATCGTGACGGTCGCGACGACCGGCGAGAGCGTGGGCCGACCGACGAACTCCTGCATCGGCAGGTTGGCTCCGAGTCTGATGATCGCCAGGGAGATGACGAAGCCGAGGGCGGCGCCGCTGCCGACGACGACGAAGGCTTGGCCGAGGAACTGGAGCAGGATGTCGCGCTTGCGGGCGCCGACGGAGCGTCGGATGCCGATCTCACGGGTGCGTTCCTTGACGACGATGTACATGATGTTGGCCACGCCGATACCGCCGACGGTCAGCGTGAAGGCGCCGACGATCCCGAGAAAGATGTTCATGCCGAGGAAGATGGCGTTGGCCATCTGATCGTATTCATGGGTGTCCCACTCCATCAGGGCATCGTCGTCGCTCGGGTCGTAGCGGTACTTGCGGCCCAGCACCTCGTTGATGCGCCGCTCCACGCCCCGGGTCACCTCGGGGGTGCTGGTGCGGTAGACGATGTTGGCCAGGTAGCGCTGGCCGAAGATCGCCCTGTGCGTGCTTGCCGGGATGAAGACGCGGTCGCGGTCGCGCGAGTTGTAGGAGGAATTCTGCTGCTTCTCCTTGAGCACGCCGATGACGGTGAACGGCACGTCGCCGACGAACACCTGCTTACCGACCGGGTTCTCGTCCTCGAATAGGAGATTGGTCAGCTCGTTGCCTAGGAAGGCCACGCGGCGCCGCTCGTCCATGTCCGCCTGGTTGATGAAGCGGCCGCCCCAGTCGGGGATCACGTTGCGCATGTCGCCGAAGACCGGGTAGACGCCGGTCACGTTGGGCCGCGCGCTGTTCCGCCCGCGCCGCACCGCAACGCCCCAGCGGCTGTATTCCGGGCTGATCTGGAGGATGTCGGGGATCTCGCGCTGCAGCAGACGGACATCCTCCTCTTGCAGCCGGATGAAGCGCCCTTCCGGGAAGCCCTCGTAGGTCTTGGTCGTTCGGTTGCCGAAGACGATGACGATCCGCTCGCCGATACCGTGCATCCGCTTGCGGGTCTGCCTCTCCAGACCGACGCCGAAGGCCAGCAGCACGACCACGGCGACGGTGCCCCAGGTGATCCCCATGATGGTGAGCACCGTGCGCAGCCGCTGCGTGCGGATGTCGTTGAAGAAGTCCGTGAAGCTGCCGAAGATCCGCATGGCTTGGCCTACTCGATCTCGCGCGGCGGCGGCTCGACCACCTTCTCGCCCTCTTCCAGGCCGGAGATGACCTCGACGTTGATGGCATCGCTGAGCCCGGTCTCGATGACACGCTCCTCCTGGGTCCCGTCATCCAGCAGCACGGTCACGCGGGCAGTGTCACTTGAGATTCTGATGAGCCGTTCTGGGATCATCAGGGCATCGTCGCGCCGGTCGATGATGACGTCGGCCTGGGCTGAGTAGCCTGCCCGCAGGACCACGTCGTCCGTGGGATCGAGGGTGATCTCGACGGGGAAAACCGTGGCGTTGTCCTGGGTTCGTGCCTTGAGCGAGATCTTGTAGAGCGTGCCGGTCACGCTGGCGTTCGGTAGCGCGCCGATCTTGATCTCTACCGGCATCCCCTCACGCAGGCGTCCCACATCGATCTCGTCCACGCTGCCGCGGAAGATCAGCGAGCTCATCTCCGCCATCGTGATGAGCACTGTCCCCTCCTGGTACGGGTTGAGCGGCACGACCGGGTCTCCGATCTCGACGTTCTTCTCCAGGATGAATCCGTCGATGGGCGACTTGATGATGGCGTCGATGTTCTGGTCGGCCATGCGGACACGGCCTTCCTCGAGCAGTGCCAGCCGTTCCTCCGCCAGCTTCAAGTTGAGTTCCGCTTCGTCGTAGGCGCGCTCCGCGGTCTCGTACTGGTCCTGAGAGATGAGGCCCTGGTCCATCAGGCTGCGCTGGCGAGCCAGCTCGCGGCGCTGGTTCTCGAGCTCGAGTTGGCGCAGCTCGAGCTGGCGCCGCGTCTCCACCAGTTCGAGAGGCGTCGGCGTCGGCTTGATCTCCAGCAGCGGGGCGCCGGCCCGGACGAACTCGCCGACTTCGGCGAACTCCTGGCTCACCACGCCGGAGATCTTCGACTTGACGCTGATCTCCACCTCGGGCTCGATCTGGCCGACGGCGAGCGCCTTGTCGACGATCTCGCCGCGCTCGACCTCGACGGTCCTGACATCGTTGCCGTTCGAGCCGCCGTTGCGGACGGCGGCGACCGCTCCAACGCCGACCACGGCGGCGGCGACGCCGAGGACGACCTTAGTCCGTCGCTTCATCCTGACTGCTCCGTAGAGAAAAGCTGGTGTGTCTGCTGTCTGTGGGATTCAGGCCAGAACGCGGCTGCCTGTCCCACCTGCCCGGCCCCTTCCCGGGCCCTCCAACCCTTCGGGGCGCGAGAATGGGGCCTTACATGCGACACTACGGAGGTGGGCCGGCGGGAGGTTTCAGCCTGGCCGCCGGCCGCCGGGACCCGCCTACTCGAAGACCTGGCGGGATTCCAGGTGCGCCTCGATCTCCTCACGGGTCCGCCAGACCGGGCGCAGCTCCTTGCGGGCCACGAGCTCGAGCTGGTCCATGAGGTGCGGCGAGCTGGGCTGGCTGGCGTTGCCGTAGCCGAGCACCGCCATGGCCTTCACGGGGTCGGAGAACTCGATGGCCGCGACGTAGCTGTCGCCGCCGAAGGCCTGGAAGTGCGCGTCCTCGGTGGGTTGATACCAGGCGGCTCGGAAGATGCCCAGGTTGTCCCGGCCGCCGTTCCCCGGGAGGTCCAGCCCGCCTCCGCGCAGCCGGTGCACGTCACCATAAGGCACGTCGAGGGCGCCGTAGGCGGAATCGACTCGCACCGCGGCGGCCTCCAGGGCTGCTGCTGCGGCGGCGGGGTCCGCCAGACCGTCGGGCGTTTCGAGGGGAGACTCGGGGCTCCAGGCCACCGCGAAGGCTCTGGCGCCGAAGCGGCCCATCAGCCCCTCCAGGAAAGCGATGAAGAGGACGGCGCCGCGACTCTCCGCGTCGGTCTTCCGGTCCCACCTCTCCAGCACGTCAGCGGCTTGGCGGGCGAGCGCGCCGCCGTGCTCCCGTGTGGCCGCGATCACGTCATCCAGGATACGGTCGGCCAACTCCACACGCGTGGAGTGCTTGTAGGCGACCAGCTCGTCGAACGTGATGGATTCGTCTTCCGACAGCATCCGCGCTGAGCGCTGCGCGCGGAAGTGCATGAAGCGGGGCGCCATGTAGTCGGGGTAGTCTTCGGGATCGAGCGCGCGGGGGAATGTGGTCGTCCAGGGCGGGTCGTTGGCGTTCTGGAGCCAGCCGCTCTCCGGGTCGAGCACGCGGGGCAAGTCCTCGTAAGGGTGCGTCTCCGTCCAAAGGGTCGCCGATGTATCACCGGGCGCAACCAACCTCCAGTCCCATGGCCCGGCCGGCCTCACCGGCGTCAAGCCGCCGAAGAGGTGCATGATGTGGCCGTCGCGGTCGGCGTACATCACGGTGAACATGGCGAGCTGCATGCGCTTGAGCGCCGCCTCGAACTCGCCCAGGTTCGCGGCTTGGGCCATCTCCCACCACTGCTCCAACAACCCAGGACGATCGAGGCCCACCATGCGAAGGGCCAGCGCGGAACCACCGTTCTCGAAGACCACCGGGCCGTGGACGGAACGTTTGACCTGGAGAGGCTCCTCACGGAGCACGCTGTCCGGCCCCTTGACCCGCAGGGTGTACTCTTCGGTCTCGAAAGGCTGCACGCCGCCGTCCCAACCGTAGCCGTCCTCCGTGAGGGTGAGCTCATAGAGGTCAGCGCCGTCGAAGGTGTTGACGGTATGGGTCCAGCCGAGATAGTCGTTGAAGGCGATGGCGAGCGTGGGAATCCCCACCAGGGTCGTGCCGTAGACGTCGATACCCGGGCCGACGAGCTGAGCCTCGTAGAACAGAAACAGGTCAGACCAGGGCAGGTGTGGGTTCGCCAGCAGCATGGCGTTGCCGCTGGCCGAGCGGGAGCGTGCAATGGCCCAGGCGTTGGAGCCGGCGGCCTGCCATGCTCGCGCGATGTGGGCGACCGCGTCCTGGCTGAAGACGAAGGTGAAGAGAACTGCGCGCTGGAAGTGGGCCAGCACGTCGGTGGCATCCACCGGCAGGACGACCTCGACTTCGTCGTTGATCTCGTCGCTGTGCTCGGCGGCGTACGCGTTGAAGCCTTCCGCGAAGGCATCGAGGTTCCGGCGGAATGCGGGTTTCTGGGCCTCGTACCAGCTTCGGGCACGCTCGGGCAGGCCCACGGTGACGAGCCAGCGATCCGAGCCCAGGTAGTCCTCGCCCCAGTACTCCGCGGCCCGGGCGCGGGCCTGTCCGTACAGCCTGAGGATGAGATCGCCGTGGCTCTGCGCCTGGGCCCAGCCGAAGCCGTAGAACAGCTCCTCCTGGCTCCTCCCATAGATGTGCGGGACGCCCCAGGTGTCCCAGAGGATCTCCGTACGCTCCGGCCCGGAGGGCCGGCAGGCGCCCGCCACTAGAGCGGCAGCAGTCAGTGCTACGGCAAGAGAGCGCCGATTTCTCGAGATCATGTTCGCCTCCCGGCGTTCAGAGGAGCCCGCGGACATAGCCGCCGTCGATCTGGACCGTCGCGCCCGTGATGTAGGCGGCCCGCTCCGAGGCGAGAAAGGCCACCAGGTCGCCGAGCTCCTTGGGGTCGCCCATGCGCCCGGCGGGGATGGCGGTCACCAGCTGGGCCGTGATGTCCGTGACGCTCTTTCGCGACTCGGCGGCCCGCTGTTCCAGAAGTTCCGTCACCCGATCGGTCGCCATATAGCCTGGACAGACCACGTTCACCGTGATCCCCTCCGCGGCGAATTCCTCAGCGATCGTCTTGGCGTAGCCGACGACGCCGGGCCGGGCCGTGTTGGAGAGGATCAAGCCGGGGATCGGCGACTTCACCGAGACCGAAGTGAGGCAGATGATGCGGCCCCAACGATTCTTGCGCATGTGCGAGATCGCTGCCTGGGCGAGGCGGATGGTGCTCAGCAGGTTCAGCTCCAGCGCTTCGGCCCAGGCCTCGGGCGGCGTGTTGATGCTGGTCGTGGCCGGCGGCCCGCCCGCGTTGCAGACCAGGATGTCGAGCCGCCCGAACTGCTTGATCGTCGCCTCGACGAAGTCACGCGGTCCGTCTTCGGTGGCGAGGTCGGTGGGGTGGGCGAAGATCTCCTGGCCGGAGGCGCGATGTAGGGCCACACCGGCGTGCTCGAGCCGCTCCTCGTCGCGGGCGCAGATCGCGACACGGGCGCCTTCCCGAGCCAAAGCCCAGGCGATAGCCTTACCGAGCCCGCTGCTCGCGCCGCCGACCGCTGCGACTCTTCCCTCGAGTCCCAAGTCCATGACGCTGCTCCATGCTTGTTGCTTCTGTGTAGGGCTAGCTGCCGAACCTAAGGGAGCCACCGCGCCGCGCAAGCCAGACGTACGCGCCGGGTGGGGGCCGGTGGCGCTCCATTGACAGTCGTCCAGCGCGACCTGAGTCTATCTCGGGATCCGGGGCGGCGCTGCGGAGCGCTGCGCGGGCCGAGCCACGTGAAAGCCTCAACGATTCGCCTCTTCAATCGTGACGGAGGTCAGCCGATGAAGCTCGCCGACGGGCTGTTCGCATTGGGCGCTGTGCTGGGCACCGCGCTGTTTCTGGCGTACTACGACGCCGCCTTCCCGGCCGCGGCCATCGATCTCCAGATGTCGCGTGGCGAGATCCGGCACCGGGCCGATGACTACGTGCGCGAGCTGGGGATTGACCCCGATACCTTCGAGTCGGCTCTCACCTTCGAGGCCGACGGTGGGGCCGCGGTGTTCCTCCAGCGCGTGCTGGGGCTGAGGGAGACCAGCCGTTTCGCCCGTGAGGAGCTTGCCCTCTGGAACTGGCGTGCCCGCTGGTTCCGCTCCGGCGAGATCGAGGAGTTGATCCTGCGGCTGACTCCGGATGGCCGGCCACTCCGCTTCCTGTACAAAATTCCCGAGGCCGCGGCGGGTGACTCGATCAGCCAGGATTCGGCGCTGGCCATCGCGGGTTCGTTCGTGACGGACGAGCTGGGCATCGACCTGACCGAGTGGCGGCTGGAGGACCAGTCCAGCGAGGCGCGCGAGAACCGGCTCGATCACTCGTTCACCTGGGAGCTGGTCGGCTCGGAGATCGAGTGGCGGCCTGACGACCCGGAGGCGGGCACGGCGAGCCGGCGCCTCTCGGTGGAGGTCTTCGGATCGGACGTCGGTTACTTCAGTCAGTTCCTGAAGGTGCCGGAGAAGTTCGAGCGCGAGCAGGTGAAAGAGACCTCGGGCGGCATGTTGCTGACGCTCGTGAGTTTCGCGCTGATGGCCGCTCTGGTGATCGCGGCACTGGTGGTGGCGATCGTTCGCTACAAGCAGGAGCAGATCCGCTGGCGTCCGGGCCTGGTGCTGGGGGGCGTCGTGGGCGCTGCCATCCTGATCAGCGGCCTGCTCAGCTACCCGCTGCTCAAGTCCGCGTACCGCACGGAGTGGCCGTTCAACACTTACATCCTCGCGGCGTTGATCGCAGGGCTCATCGGTGCTGCTCTGTACGGCCTGGCCGTTTGGGTCAGCGCGGCGGCCGGGGAATCGCTCTCGCTCGAGAGTTTTCCGGACGCGCTGAAGGCGTTGAGGGACTGGGTGGCGCGCCGCTGGTTCACGCGGGCCGCGGCTGTGGAGACGATTCGCGGCTACGCGGTCGGCCTCGCCTTCCTCGGTTATGTCACCGCGTTCTATCTCGTCGGCAGGCGCTATCTCGGAGTCTGGCTGCCGGCCGAGAGCCCGCACTCACGTTCCTGGCGCTCCTCATCCCGGCGGTCGTCTGGGCGCTGGGCCACTCGGGCTACGCCGTCTACCCCGTGTACGTACGCGGTATCGAGCTGACGATCGCCGGCGTGGTCTTCGGCTGGGTCTTCATCCGCTACGGCCTGGTCGCGATGCTCGTCGCCCACTACGCGATCGACGCGATACTGCTGGCCATGCCGCTGCTGCGGGCCTCGGGCGGATCGTACCTGGGCTACGGGGTGGCCGCGCTGGTGTGCGCGGCGCTGCCGCTGGCCGTGCCGCTGGTGGTGGTCTTGCGTCGAGCGGAGCGACCGCCTGCGACCTAGAGGTCGCGGGTTCTGTGATAGAAGGGCCGCTGAGCTGAAGAGAGTTGGCTGGCTGCCCTAAACTCCGGCGCAGCGCGTGAACAAGGGTGAGCTGTGGTCACGAGTCTGTAGCAGATCGTGCAGCATCTCGTGCTTGACCCCGCCCTCGAACAGCAAATAGCCGGAATCCACGTAGATGGTATGCGGTGGCCACCAGGCCCCCACGTGCTCGGTTCCTGCCTCCCTGTTGATCAGACGATCGGCTTCGTACCAGCTCACCCGCTCGAACGCTGCACGGACGTCAGCGCAGGCTTCTACCTCGGCCCACCAGGAGCGATAGATGCCAGGAGGATCGAGCGGGCGGGGGTTGACGGGCTCGAACGCTACTTCGGAGCAAGAGCCGAGGAGCACCGGCAGAAGGCAAAGCGGTCCTAACAGCTGCCTGGGGGAGGGCATAACTGCATCCAGCCAGGGTGATTCTGTCACACTGCGCGGCCTAGGCTGCGCTAGGAACAAGTTAAGTGTGGCGTCAGTGCGTGCCAAGCCTGACGGCGGCGCGTACTGGGGTGCGGCGGATTGGTCGAAGGAGCTCTTTCCGTCACGACCCGTGGGGTCGCTGTGGACACGACCGCTCGGTGGTGCGGCGCGCGGGGGTGGCGGGTGAGGGGTAACTCCGTCCCATCTTGTAGAGGATGGAAGCTCCACGCGTGCTCATAGTCTCGCCGGACCAGTGGCCCCGGGCGCTGCTGCGGGCGGAGCTGCTGGAGGCCGGATACGATGCGATCGGGGCGCGCACGCTGTCCGCGTCGCTACGCTACCCCGCCACGCAGCCGGGCCGAGGGCCCGTGAGACTGATTATCGTGGATCAGTGTGTCGTGGAGCGTGAGGCGTCGGAGGTTCGTGCGCGGCTCGCAGCGAAGCACACCGGGAGTCGGTGGTTTCTTCTTGCACACTCGAGCGGTGTGCTTCCGGCGGGAGACTGGTATGCTGTGCTGCGGCGGCCGCTGAGCATCGGCCAGGTCGTGGAAGCCGTTAAGCGCGTTCTCCCGATCCCCTACGGTTCCAGCGAATCGGATTGAGCCGGCGCCGCCCTCGTATCCAGCGCCTCGGTCGCGGCTGGGGCGTCGGATGTCACCTCAGGGACCTCGCACTCCTGGTTCGCCAAGTAGTCGTACGCTTCCGTCACAGTCTCCCACGCTCTTGCCCGACCATAGTTCCAGGTTCGCCAAGAGGTCCCTGCCGGCGGCGCCCAACGTTTCAGGATCCGAGCGGCGACCATACAGCGATCGTGGGGGCTCAATCCGGGAAGCGCCGACACTACAATCGGGACGGCGTCGGCGCTCAGCGACGTGGCGTACAGCGCGTCGAACTCCTGACCCGTCAGCGCTCGATCGGTGTTCGTCTTCGCGATCAGTGCGTCCGGGTTCATGATGTTGAGCATCCCAATCAAACAGAATCCCGCGAGCGTGGCACCGGTCACGAAGGGCTGTCTCCAGCCACGGAGGACGGTGATCGCGAACCAGATCAACACGACGCCGAGCCAGGTCATGAAAGCAGTCGTGTAGAGGCGAAGCTCGGTGAGCCCGTACGCGCCTACGTACAGCTGCATGCGCGTTACGGCGGACGTCATGATGACGAAGAGCAGCAGGAGCTGTAGCGCCGCCAGGATTCGAAAGGCGCGCAGGCTCCGGCGATCGGCCTTCGCCAGCACCCAATCCGCCACGAGCAGCAACGGCAACACGAGCGCGGCGACGGCCACGAGCTCGAAGAACCCGCGGCGCGCGTACTCGGCGTACGTGAGACCGACCGTCTGCTCGACCAGCGAAGCGTCACCGAACAGATAGCGGATCTGCACCACCACGAAGACGAGGAAGAGAAAATCGATCAGAGCCAAAGGCACCGCGATCTCGACGATACCGAGGCCGGGTCGCTCCGGCGCTGCGGCCTCCGTGAAACCGGGCTTGCTGAACCTGAGGATCAGCAGCAGGAAGCCGCACACGGTCCAGGCGAAGAAGGCTATGAGTGCCGCGTGCGATAGAAGGTTGGCGAGGTCGATGTTCAGGGCGCGCGTCACCAACTGATCGAACACGGCATCGGCTGCCATCAACAGGCCGCCGAACACGAAGAGCAGCGGAAAAGCGATGAGCAGACCGAGAGCGGCGGAGCGGGCGTGCCGCCAACGCGTGCGGCTCGCCGAACTGGTCCACGTGATGTCGCTGCGCGCCAACGCCGCGGCACCTACCGCTGCCGCGGTGCCGGAGTTCAGGAGTCCGCGTACGTAGTCCAAGAACCCCCAGCTGCTAACGGACGTGCCCTCGAGACTGCGGCTCCAGATTGAGATCGCCAGCATCATCGCGAAGGCATCGAAAAACTTCACGGCAGGAGAATCGCGCCAGGCGAAGCCCGCTGAGAAGATGAGCGCCAGGAATGCGGGCCAGAGCATACCCGGGTTCCATTCGATGCGGTGGCGTGTCGAAAGGATCAGCACGCACACCAACACCGCCGCCGTCCATACCGGCACGTTGATTCCCCAGGGCAACCCCCGGAGCAGCGCATCGCCCAACACGCCGAGCAGGATCCCGGCGGCCGCTACCTGGAGTGCGAGCTTAGACTTCGTATCCATCATTCGCTTCCTCTATTCACCGCGCATCACGCGGATGAGATCCTCCATGTCATCCAGATAGCACTCGAGGGCTCGGCGGCCCGTCTCGGTCAGTCGGTACTCCGTCTTGGGCACCCTTCCTTCGAACGACTTCGTGCAGGCGACGTAACCCGCCTCCTCGAGTTTCCGTGCGTGCACGCTGAGGTTGCCGTCCGTGATTTCGAGGAGACCTTTCAGATCGCTGAAGGTCAGCGACTCGTTCACGGCGAGTGCGCTCATGATGCCGAGTCGGACCCGCTGATGGATGAGGCGATCGAGCTCCGGCGTGGCGCTGCTTGAGGCTCGCCCGGGCGGACGACCCGCTGGACTTCCCACGTCTGACGAACCCCGTCGCCTGTTCATCGTCGAGGAGCCGCCGCTAGCCACCATACCTGCGGGCGATGATGGCGCCGAAGACGACATTGATCCCGCCAAAACCAGCCGCCATGAACGCGTTGCCCCATGCCGCTGGGGCGAGAAAAGCCCCGAGGCCCACCAGCATGAAGCAGACCCCCATGATCGGGACGGCTCTCACGGAGAACGCGCCGCCCGTCGTGACGCCCGTGCCATATAACAACAGCCAGGTGCCCGGCATGGCGTCGAAGAGGCGCGCCGAATAGAGGACCGCCGTGAGCACAGCGCCAGCGACCAGGGGAGGGCAGAGGCCGAAGACGAAGCGTGCGCCGGCGCCGCGCAGCAGCGGCGCCTTGACGGCTCTGGCTTTGAGAGCCATTGCGACGGCCCCGATGGCGATCGCCAGGGCAGCCTCGGCGAGCCAGGTGAGGAGCCAGGCGCTGGGGGTCATCTGGCGCGCGGCCAGTGCGGCGGCGGCGAACGCGGTCAGGCCGATGGCCAGGGTGCCCCACCCGGGGACGGCGGTGAAGGAGCTGGCGCGCGCCATGGTGTCGCGAATGAAGCGGAGGTCATCGAGGGCGCGGGACCGGGTGGGGGAGTGGCCGTTGCACTGGGGTTGAGAGCGTTCGTTGTTCATGAGGGCTCAAAATAGGGGGTGGGGTTGGTGTTGTCAAGTACTTTGCATTGTAAAGGAGATAGGGGGTTGCGCACTCACGGTCTTCGGTTTATATTCGGTATCCCAGGGCGGAGGGGTGACCCACTCCCCCTACCTGCGAAGTGCCCCTCCGCTCTGGACCCACCTTGCGGTGGGCTTTTTTGTCGCCAGGGCTTACGGGCTTTATTCGGGACACTGGTTTATGCCCTCATACGCCGAGCTCCACTGTCACTCCGCCTTCTCCCTCCTCGACGGCGCCTCCACGCCGGAAGTCCTGGTTCGACGGGCGGTGGAGCTCGGCATCCGCGCCCTGGCGCTCACCGACCACGACGACCTGGGCGGCGCGGTGCGCTTCAGCCGGGCGGCCCGGGAGGCGGGATTGGAGGCGATCGTGGGGGCTGAGCTCACGATCGTGCCGCCGGAGGACGCTGCCGGTCCTCCCAACCATCTCACGCTGCTGGCGCGGACCGCCGAGGGCTACGCGAACCTCTCGGAGCTGGTGACGCGGGGACGGTCGGGCACGGCGGGAACCCTCGCTTCATGTCGCGCGACACGGGTTGGGATGTGTGACGGGCCACCGCGCTCCAAATGTCCGCTCGCGGCTCCCGCCGTGCCCTCCCTGTCGCGGAAAGGAGCCCGCCCCGAATCAACTTCGAGAGTCCCCATCACGAACAGCTGGGCGCCGGACAGGGGGCGCCCACGGGTGACCTGGGAGGACCTGGCGGAGCTGGGATCCGGGCTCTTCGCCCTCACGGGCTGTCCGCAAGGCGAGCTGGCCCGGCGGGTGCGGGCGGGCGATGGGAAGGGGACGCGGGAGCTGCTCGATTTCCTGCGGAGCGCCTTCCACGGCTACTTGGCCGTGGAAGTCTGGGATCATGCGTTGCCGGAGGAACGGGCGCTGGCGGATCGCTTGCTGGAGCTGGCGGACCGCCAGGGGCTGCCGGCGGTGGCGACCAACGATGTGCACTATGCGCTGCCGTCGGGCCGAATCGTCCACGATCTGCTCACCTGCCTGCGCCATCAGGTGACGCTGGATGAGGCGGGCAGGCGGCTGCGCCCCAACGGCGAGTGGCATCTGAAGCCGTCCTCGGTGGTGTGGCGGCGCTGGCGCCAGCGGCCCGACGTGGTGGAGAACACCCACGGCGTCGCCGCCGAGTGTTCTTTCCGCTTGGCGGACCTCTCGCCGGCGATGCCGGGGTTCCAGGTGCCGCCCGGCGTGACGACGCAGGAGTATCTGGAGCGGTTGGTCTGGCGGGGTGCGCTGGAGCGCTACGGTGGGGCAGGGCAGGTGCGGAACGGCGATCCGATCTGCATTTCCGCTCCTGTGGAGGAGGGAGGAGTCGGGGAGATCGTCTCGCTCCACCGCTCGCAGCCTCCTGCGCCGCCCCCGGATCTCCAGCGCGGCCGCACGGTTGAGCGCGAGCCGCCGACCACCCCACCGGCCCTTGCAAAGGAAGTACTGCGGCCTGGCCGAGGCACGTCCAGGCACTTGAGCGAGGCGGGTCAAATCTGGAACAGTGACTCGAGTGGCGTGGTCGTTCCGACTAGGGATGGGGCGCCGGATGGGTCGTCGAGCGTAACTCGCGAGCGGTGGAGCGAGATGATCCCACCGGCGCCCCGTCTAAACGGCGGCTCGGGTCTCAGGCAGCGAGTGCGTCGCCAGATCCGCCACGAACTCGAGGTGATCAAGCGCTTGGACCTGGCCGGGTACTTCCTCACCGTCTGGGACATCGTCCGCTTCGCCCGGCGCCAAGGGATCCTGTTGCAGGGACGCGGCTCGGCCGCCAACTCCTGCGTCTGCTACTGCCTGGGGATCACGGCGGTGGATCCCATCAAGTTCGAGCTGTTGTTCGAGCGCTTCCTCTCGGAGGAGCGGGGCGGCGCGCCCGACATCGATCTCGACATCGAGCACGAGCAGCGCGAGGAGGTGCTCCAGTACGTCTACCGCAAGTACGGCCGCGAGCGGGCGGCGATGGTCTGCGAGACGATCACCTATCGCGGCCGCTCCGCGGTGCGCGATGCCGCCCGCGTGCTCGGCTTTTCCACCGATGTGGCCGATCGACTGGCGGCGGAAGTGGAGCGCTGCGAAGCGGTAGAGGCGGCCGATGTGCTGGAGAACGGCGGACTGGCCGCCTGCGGGCTCGATCCGCGGGACCGTCGTGTCGCGGCGCTGGTCCACGTGGTGCGCGGGCTCGACCAACTACCGCGTCACCGCTCCATCCATGTAGGCGGCTTCGTCCTCACCGCGAGCCCACTCTCCCTGGTCGTCCCCATCGAGCCGGCGGCGATGCCGGAGCGCACCGTCATCCAGTGGGACAAGGACGACCTCGACTTCGTGGGCCTCATCAAGATCGATCTGTTGGGCCTGGGGATGCTTACCTGCCTGGCGAAGGCGATCCGCTACATCCGCGAGACGCGCGGTGTGGCCATCGACCTGGCCCAGCTGCCGGCGGGCGACCCCGAGGTCTACCGGATGATCCAGCAGGCGGACACGGTAGGCGTCTTCCAGATCGAGAGCCGGGCGCAGATGAACTCGCTGCCGCGCTTGAAACCCGGGGATTTCTACGATCTGGTCGTCCAGGTGGCGCTCATCCGGCCGGGCCCCATCCAGGGCGAGATGGTGCACCCCTATGTGCGGCGGCGGCGCGGCGAGGAGCCGGTGACGTATCTGCATCCGGATCTTGAGCCGATCCTCAAGCGGACGCTGGGCGTGCCGCTCTTCCAGGAGCAGGGGATGAAGGTCGCGGTGGCGATGGCGAACTTCACGCCGGGCCAGGCGGACGCATTGCGCCGGGCGATGGGGTTCAAGCGCTCGAGGGAGGCGATGGCGCTGATCGAGCCGGCGCTACGGGCGGGGATGACGGCGCGCGGGATCACCACAGACGTGCAGGATCAGATCGTCAAGCAGCTCACCGCCTTCGCCAACTACGGTTTTCCGGAGAGCCATGCGGCGTCATTCGCGCTCCTGGTCTACGCCTCGGCGTATCTCAAGCGCTACTACGCGCCCGAGTTCTACTGCGCGCTGCTCAACGCGCAACCGATGGGGTTCTACGCGCCGGGGACGCTCGTTCATGATGCACGTCGCCACGGGGTCGAGATGCGGCCCGTCGATCTCGCGTACTCGAGCTGGGACTGCACGCTCGAACCCGGCATCGAGGAAGACGGGGTGCGGCAGGGTCGTCTCGCTTCATGTCGCGCGGCACCGTGCCGATGTCGAAGGACCGGCGGGGGCGCTCCAAATGTCCGCTCAACGACACCTGCCGCACCCCTGGACTCCGGGGACACGGCAGGAGATCCTCGAGCGGCCTTGTCACCACGAAAGGGAGGGCACGGCACCGACCCACGAGCGGACATTTGGAGCGCCCCGGCCCGTCTCGTACACGTGCCCGAGTCGCGCGACATGAAGCGAGGGGTCGGTGCCGTGCCCGACCGGCCGGCTCTGCGGATCGGACTGCGCTATGTGCGCGGGCTGGGCTCGAAGGCGGAGGAGAAGCTCAAGGCGGCATGGGAGGCCGGGGGACGTTTCCGGTCGGTGGAGGATGTGGTGCGGCGGTCGGGCCTCGGCCTCCCCTCCCTCAAGACGCTGGCGGAGGCCGGCGCCTTCCGGACGCTCTGGGGGCCGGGCCGGCGCTCCGCCCTCTGGGAGATGCTGGCGAAGCTCGCCCAGCGGCCACTGGCGCCGGTGGATTCGGCGCCTCATCCGTACCCGCACCCGAAACTGAAGGAGATGACCCGGGTCGAGTTCATCGCCGCCGATTACCTGACCACCGGACTCTGCACCCACGGGCATCCCATGGAGCACCTGCGGGCAACACTGCGCGCTCACGGTGTGGTCTCGGCCGAGGAGCTCAAGCGGGTCCGCAGCGGTCAGCGAGTGAAGGTGGCTGGCGTGGTGATCTGCCGGCAGCGGCCGGGCACCGCCAAAGGCGTGTGCTTCATCACTCTGGAGGATGAGACCGGGTTCTCCAACTTCGTGGTCTACGCCGACCTGTTTCAGCGCTACCGCCGCACCATCGTCCGCTCACCGGTGCTCTTGATCGAGGGGATCGCCCAGCACGAGCAGGACGTGATCAACGTGCAGGCACGGCGGATCACCGCGATCGAGCCGACCGCGGGCGCCGACGTCATCGAGAGCCACGACTTTCACTGACGCGAGCCTCTAGTGATTCGCTTTTGAGGACGACAGGAGCTGTGCTCTGCCTCCAAACGGTCAAAGGCTAACGGGGCTCTCAAGAGGTTGGCAGCGAAAGCCATCGCGAAGCATATTGTAGGGTCAACGCGGTTTAAATCCAACTGATTCTTCCATTCGAGTCGTTCGAGCCCACGTGCCGCTATGACCAATGGCCTGACCAAAACTGCCTTGTTGGGGTCCCTGCTCGGCATCATTGGCGTACCGGGCACCGCTCTCGGTACGCAGCTCCCGGGCGGCGCGGATTCCGTCAAGGTTCGGGCGCTGGCGACGCCCGCCAACCCTCAAGCGGGGGATCAGGTGTCCGTTGCGGTCGCCCTGGAGCACGCCGCGGGGTTCCATTCCTGGCCGCATGAACCGGTCGTTCCGCCGGAGCTCCGGGGGGTGATGCCCATCGCCACGACGATCGAGGTGTTGTCGCTCCCGGAAGGGGCCGTCGTCGAGGAGATCCAGTGGCCAGCGCCCGTCCCGGTGATCGTGCGCTACACCCGGGGACCGGTGCTTCTGCTCGCCTATACTGACACGGCCGTCGCGCAGCTGCGCCTCAGGCTGGAGTCGGACCAGCCAGCCGAGGGAACGAGCGTCGCGCTCAGAGTGCGCTATCAGGCCTGCGACGAACGGGTATGCTATCCACCGAAGACGGTGGGCCTTGTAGTGCCTCTGTGGCACGGCCCGGCCCGCGACGATAGCCGGAGCTAACCGGCGGCCAGGGCCGGCGACGCGCCCACCGAGGTCGACGAGGCGGCGTATTCAGCTGGCGATGGAGTGCGGGCCGCGAGCCCACGTCCAGCCAAGAGCAGAAGCGCTAGAAGGGCGAGAAACGGTGAGCGGACAGCGCTGTGGGCTCGGGCCGTGTTGAGGGCCGGTCGCGCAGGCCGGCCCTCAAAGGTGAAGATGGATGCGGGTCGTTCTAGCCGAGCTTAGCAGGGCCCGTCGGTACCCGTCCCCGCGCCGTCGATCATGCACCAGACCGCGTTGTTCTGGGCGGTGGTCCCGAAGGGCACGTCGAACTCACCGTCGTCCACGGTGATAGTGTCCGACCCGGCCCCACCTTGGTCGAGCGCGTTGAACTGGAAGCTGCCGCGCAGCCGACCTGCGCCGACCTCCGCGATCGTGACGCTGCCCGACACGATCTCGAAGTAGTAGTCGTAGTCGGTGAAGTCGTCGGTGCTCACCCCGAAGAAGATCCTGCCGTGGCAGTCCGCATTCGGCTCGCAAGGTGTGAATTCCCCGGTCTGCAGTGAGGCGAGCTGAAGGACGAACAGGTCGCCACGCGGGTCCTCGGTCGTGCGGAAGCTGGCGATGACCACACCGTCCAGGGAATCGGGCTCCGCCATGATCGCCCAGCTACCGAATTCCGGCCGGCCAGCGGTATCGACGGCCGGCGTGCCGGTGGCCTCATAGGAGCCGGAGGTGACGCCGCTGAAGCTGAAGTTCAGGTCGCTCGGTGTCTCGATTCCGGTGGAGTCCTCATCACACGCGACGAGCAACGCCGCGAGGGCGAAGAGCCCGACGACCGCGAGAGAAGATAGTGCCTTCATGAGTCATCCTCCCATATGGTGGGTGACGTGTCGTGAGGAGGGCGGCTTGCTTGTGCGACTTGAGGGGCAAGAGGTGTGCCCGGACGAGACCGGGAACGCCAGCGAGCTAAGTCGATTCGCGGCAACGAATTCCAGCCGGGGACGGACCGGAGGCGGCTCGCCCGGGATTCAGCTTCCTGACGGTCTCAGTCAGGAGTCTGAAGTCGGACCCGGGAGCGAGGGCAGGAGCGAGCTGCCAGGTGGCCACTGTCGCGCCGCGAGGCTTCCGTGCATCTTGGAGCCTGATGAGAGCTCGAACGCTGGCGCTTGCCTGCGCCTTGGTGCTGCTGCTCACGGGGTGCGAAGATGAGGAGGCCAGCGGCATTGTCGTCGGGCCGCTGGCCGGGCCGCGCGTCGCCGAGTCGGTCCTCGCGCTCGCCGTGGTCGACGGGGTACCGGTAGGGATCACGACCATCTTCGAGCAGGGCGAGGTCGTGAACCTGTGGGTCCACTGGGAGGCACTTCAACCGCCTCACGTGGCGGAGGCGGTCTGGTTCGACGCGTTCGCTGACGACGTGGATGCGACGACACTGGAGATCAGGGGCCGCGCAGCAGAGCAGGTTACGGTCTTCAGCCTCCAGCTCACCAGCTTTTCGCAGACGGGCCGCTGGGGTGTCGAGCTTTACCTGGACGGGGAGTTCCAGCGGAGCCACGCGTTCCACGTAGTGGAGGTTGTGCCCGGCGAGTAGCTGAGGTATGAGCTGGGCGGAGTGGCGTGAAACTTCCTGGGTGCCGCGATGTGGGCGGCGCCCGCTTCCTTAGGGCCCGGCAAAGTCATAACTTGTGGGCTTTCGTGTGGCACGGCCCAATGGTGCTCAGGCTCGCAGCGTTCGAGACCTGAGGCTGTCATCGCGCACATCCAGACTCAAACTTCGGACGGCTGATGGGTATCCGAGAGCGCTACGCGCGTGAAGCGTTGATCTTCCTGCTTTGGTGCATCGCGCCATCCGTGGGATACGCCCAGGCCCAGGAAGGTACGTGTGTGAGCTGTCATTCCGGGCTGAGCGGTAACCTGGCCGAGCCTGTAGAGGAGTATGCGGCAAGCGTGCACGCAGCCAGGGGCTTCGGGTGCGTCTCTTGCCACGGCGGCGACGCTCAGGAATTCAGTATGGCGGCGATGGACCCGAGCAGGGGGTATGTCGGCGTCCCGGAGCGCCAGCAGATTCCGACCCTGTGTGGCCGCTGCCACTCCGACGCGCAGTTCATGAGGCAGTACAATCCAGCGCTGCGTGTGGACCAGGTGGCCGAATACCTCACTTCGGTGCACGGCCAGCAGTTGATGCGGTCGAATGATGAGAGGGTCGCGACCTGCGTGAGCTGTCACCCTGCGCACGCGATCAAGCCGCCCTCGGACCCGACCTCCAGCGTCAACACGCTGAACGTGGCTCAGCTGTGCGGATCGTGCCACAGCGACCCGGACTACATGCAGCCGTACATGATCCCGACGGACCAGGAAGAGAGGTATCGGCAGAGCATCCACTGGCAGATGCTTTCTGTGGAGGGCGATCTCTCGGCGCCGACCTGCAATGACTGTCACGGCAACCACGGCGCGGCCCCGCCCGGGATCTCCTGGGTAGGTAACGTCTGCGGTCAATGCCACACGGTGATGTCGGGTCTGTTCCAGGAGAGCCAGCACGCGCGTGTGCTCGCGATGCTGGGCTCTCCAGGCTGCGCCACCTGCCACAGGAACCACGACATCCACGAGGCCGGGGACGAGTTGCTCGGTCTAGGGGAAGGTGCTGCCTGCGGGATGTGCCACGCGGAAGTGGATGCGGGCGGCGCCGTCGCGTCCGAGATGCGAAGCCTGATCGATTCGCTGCACAGGGAATTCGCGAAGGCCGACTCGGTTCTCGCGCGGGCCGAGCACGCGGGGATGGAGGTCAGCGAGGCTCAATTCGATCTTAACGCTGCCACGACCGCCTTGATCAGCGCGAGGGCGGCGGTGCACGGGTTCTCTGTTGACGCGGTGCGGCAAGAGGTCGCGGCCGGACTGGAGGTGACATCGCGGGCCTACGAGCGTGGCCAGAAGGCACTCGCCGATCTCCAATTCCGGCGCGTGGGTCTGGCGGTCTCGGTAACTATCATTCTGCTGCTGATCGTCGGGCTCGTGCTCAAGATTCGACAGATCGAGCGAAAGACAGCGTAGCTGGTTTGGTGCGGGGCCAGCTTCCAGGGAGGAACGCGATGGCTGAAAAGGTGGGAGCTGCCGGCCAGAGCCGGCGAGGCTTCGTCAACTGGATTCTAGGTACGGGCGTGGGAGGACTGCTGCTCGCCGTCCTCTATCCGCTCAGCCGTTACCTGATTCCACCGGAGGTGGAGGAATCGACGGCCGGGACGGTCACGCTCGCGATCAAGCCGGAGGAGATTGCCGCGAACACCGGTCACATCTTCAAGTTCGGAAGCCAACCGGGGATTCTGATCCGGACACCGTCAGGTGAGCTGCGCGCGTTCTCGGCGACGTGCACACACCTGGCCTGCATCGTCCAGTACCGGAGTGATCTCGGGCGCATCTGGTGCGCCTGCCATAACGGACATTTCGACCTCAGCGGCCGGAACATCGAGGGGCCACCCCCGCGGCCGCTTGAGAGCTTTGCGGTGAACGTACGTGGGGAGCAGATCGTGGTGAGCAGGGACGTCTGACGATGGGAACCCTCAAGCAGAAGTTCAGCGGTCTCTGGGGCTGGCTCGACGAGCGATTGGGGCTCGCCGATGTCGAGACGCTCGCCAAGAAAAAGGAGGTGCCGATCCACCGGCACACGGTCTGGTACTACCTGGGCGGGATGACGCTCTTCCTCTTCCTGATACAGGTCGCCACTGGGATCTTGCTTCTCTTCTACTATCGCCCGAGCGCCGAGCACGCTTACGAGTCGGTGCAGTTCCTGATGGCGGAGGTCGAGTTCGGTTGGCTGGTTCGCTCGATTCATTCGTGGGCGGCTAATCTGATGATCTTCACGGCCTTCCTGCACCTTTTCAGCGTCCTGCTCCTGAAAGCGTACCGCAGGCCCCGCGAGGTCACCTGGCTGTCTGGCGTGCTCTTGCTGGGGCTTGCCATGGGCTTCGGCTTCACCGGGTACCTGCTGCCCTGGAACGAGCTGGCGTACTTCGCGACGAGGGTCGGCACCCAGATCGTCGACGCGGTTCCGCTTGTCGGCCGGTTCGCCGGCCGAGTGCTCCGCGGCGGCGACGATGTCACGGGCGCGACCCTCACGCGCTTCTACGCCATCCACGTGGCTGTCCTGCCAATGGTGACGACTTTCCTGCTGGTCCTGCATCTGTTCATGGTCCAGAAACACGGGATGAGCGTGCCTCCGGATATGGAGCGCCAGGGCGGTGCGAAGGGCGCCATGCCGTTCTTCCCCCACTTCCTGCTCCGCGATCTGGTGGGCTGGCTTTCGGCGCTGGCGATCCTCGCTGCGCTAGCCGCCTATTTCCCGGCGGAGCTCGGCGAGAAGGCGGACCCCTTCGCGTCCGCGCCGGCAGGCATCAAGCCGGAGTGGTACTTCATGTTCATGTTCCAGACGCTGAAGTACCTGCCGGCTCATATCCTCTGGATGGAGGGGGAGGCTGTCGGCATTGTCGCTTTCATGCTGGCCGGTCTGCTGCTGCTCATCATCCCCTTCCTGGACCGTCGCTCGGCGCGTGGCGAGCCGAGCCGGCTGTTCACGTGGATCGGCATCGTAATTATCGTCTACATCATCATCCTGACCTATCTCGGCTACACGGCGAATCCTGCGGCCTAGCAGCGGTGAGGACTCGAAGCCGCCGGCCCGCTTGTCTGCTGTTGTACCAGGCAGCGCGACAGGGTCGGCTATCCCCCGCTCAGCGCAGGGATCTCGTGGCAGAGGACACAGTCCGCCGGAGCGTTGTGCTCGACCTTGTCGACGTGACACACGGTACAGACCTGCCGGCTCCACTCAGTGATGTTGGCGACGCGCTCTCCGTGGCAGGGGGCGCAGCCACTGTGTGCGGCAGGCGGATGGATCTGCATGACTCCGCCGCGGTGGCATGATAGGCAGGAGTTGTCTGGCTGGTGATGGCGATCGTGGCAACTCTCACAGCGTACGCCGCTGGCGCTCATCGCGGGCGCCTCATGGCACTGCGAGCAGCCCAAGCCCGCCTCGAGGTGCGTCTGGTGTGGGAAATCGCCGGTCTCGGTCGCCATCGCTGTCTGAGGGGCGCCGCCCGGGCCCGCGTGACACGCGGCACAGTTGAGCGGGTCGATCACGCGATGATGGCAGTTGTCGCAGCTTGATCTTCCGCGCAGGGTGATCCCGCCGTGCTCTTCCAAAGGCGTGTGGCACTCGGAACAGCCCAGTGCGGCTCGCTGAACGTGGGGGCCGTGGCTGAACGCTTGGCCCGCAAAGGCGCCCTCTTGCCCACCGATACCGAGGTGGCACTGCAGGCAGGTGTTCTCGGCTAGCGCTGGCCCGAGGTCTAGGTCAGGGACGGAGTAGGTCAGTCGGCCGACCTCGACGGCCTGCCTGGCGAGTCCAAGGGAGGCGCGCAGCAGGTCGTCGGCGTAGCCGATGTTGTGGGCGCCCTTCCCGCGTTCCACGAGACCCACGTTCTCCTCGGCGAGCCTGAGAAGGCTATCGGCTCTGGCCCGGGTGCGCAGCGGCGCGCTGCCCAGTGTCTGCCGGGCCGCCCTGATGACGGAAGCGACCTCGCTCCGGCGTCGCTCGATCTCCCTTTGCCAGTTGGGGAGAATGTTCGCGTAGCGGATGCCGTGGCAGGACATGCAGGTCGCTTCGCCAGCGCGCCGGACCTCCTCGTGGCCGGGAACCTCCGCTGGCAGGCCGTGGCAGCTCTGGCAGAGCACGCGGGCCAGATACATGGAGCTGGGCCTGTTATCGGTGCCGTGCCCGCCCATGCCCGCATACATGAGCCTCTGCTCGTTGTGGGCGCGCTGATGGCATGCCTGACAGTCGAGCTCGAACGTGGCGGCGAGGGACAGCACCCGATGCTGCATGGGCGTGTGGCACTGCGTGCACTCGACCTTGTTCTCGGAGATGTGGAGTCGGTGAACGAGCGTGGTGTTCTCGAACTGACCCAGCCGTTCGGGCTCGTTATGGCAAATGAAGCAGCGATCCCGGTCCGCGGCACCCGAGCCGCTGATCACGTTCTCGTGGCACCCGGTACAGGAGATGAGGTTCCTCACGTACTCTCGGTGGTCGACCACGAAGCCTGCGGGCGAGGTGAAGCGTGGCGGTGAGGCGTGGCAGCCGGTGCAACCCGCGATGGGTTGACCCGCGGGCCGATCCTTGAAGTGACACAGGTAGCAGGTCTCTGCCGTGACCGTCACATGGGCGCCCTGCACGATCTGGGAGTGGCAGCTCGTGCAGCGCAGATTCTTGCCGCGCCGGAGCTCGCCCAGGTGGTGGGTGTGATCGAAGCGGACGCCCTCAAAATTCACCTCCCCTTCAAGCGCCCGCTCCGAGTGACAACCCGAGCGCAGACAGGCTGCATCCTCGATCTCCGCCCACGGTCTGATCCCGTAGGTGCCGGTGATGTACTTGACGACCTGGTTGGCTGCCTGGAGCTTCCCCATCGCCTCCGCCCTGATCCCGGGCGCGTAGTGACAGTCGATGCATTTCACGCTGTTGTGAGACGAGCTTGCCCAGGAATCGTAATAGGGCCGCATGATGTGGCAGTTGGTGCAGAAGCTGGGCTGACCGCTGTACTCGATGAACCCTACTGTCCCGATCGCAGCCAGTATCACCAGCAGGATGCCCACCTGGATGGCGATCTTCAGAGGGTCGGAAAAGCGGTCCAGAAAACCCATGAGAGGCGCCATCCTCTGTCAGCTTTCTCCTTTCAACAGTACCCGCAGTTTGAACCAGGAGAGGATGATGGCGGAAAGCGCCAGGAACCAGATGAGAATGAGGATAAGCCTGTGTTCCCAGCGCTGCTCGGCGCTCACCTCCGCGGCTGCCCGCACATCCCGCGAGATCGAGGCCACCTGCCGACTCAGATCCTCGAGCGTTTCGAGTCCTAGGCTGTGTTGAGTCTGAGCCATCTGCATGTACGAGGTCAGCGCACTCTGGTAGCGAAACTCTACGTCCGAGACCTGCTGGCCGGCACGGGTGAGTTCTAGGATCGCCTCTTCGGCACTTCGCAGATCCTCGCTGGCACGTGTCACCTGTTCTTGGATCTCTACCCCGGCAAGAGCGGCGGGTTCTTCGGTGTCGTGGCAGTTCAGGCAGGTGGCCGCGACCCTTTCAGGATGCACTCGTTCGGTGCCGTGGTTGGAGTGGCAGGCGGTGCAGCCGGGCAGGACCCCGGCGCGGGCCGCGGCACCATGCGGTCCCGCGTCGAACGCGCGGCGAACCAGGACGTGGCATTGACCGCACACGTTCCCGATTTGGCTGACTGCCGGTGGTAGCGCCGCATGGGAACCGTGGCAGCCTACGCAGGTCGGTGCCGCGAAATTCTCTTTCTCGTAGAGCGCTACACCGTGGGTGCTTGCCCGGTGCGTCGTGACCTGGTCCGTGGTCAGGCCATACTTCGCCATCAACGCCGCCTGCTCGTGGCAGCGTGCGCAGGTGGCTGCGATGTTGGTGGGGTAGACGTTGCTGCGTGCGTCGTTGGGCGGCAGGATCATGTGCGCGTCGTGGCAGTCGGTGCAGGTAGGCGCATCGAAGTCCCGTTGCTCCAGCAATAGCCTGCCGTGCCGACTGGTGCGGTACTCGGCGAGCTGGCCCGCCGGCAAGCCGTACTGGCGCATCCGATCGGGGTCGGAGTGGCACGACGCGCACAGCTGCACCGTACGAATCTTGTCGGGCGACCCGATGTAGTTTGCGCCGGTGTGGGCGGTGGCGCGCTCGAACGCCCTCGGGTCCCCACCGTGGCAGTCGTGACAGCGGATGCCACGCTCGGAGTGCGCGCCGAGCAGGAACGCTCTCCGCTTGTCGGTGTGGCAGACAACACAGCTGTACTCAGGGTCGATGTCGAATTCGCGCTGCTGAGAAGGCACCGGCGAAGCCGTCGCTGTCTCAGCGTCGACGGACGCCGCCGCCAGAGCCAGCAGGGTGCTGGAAGTCAGTATCCACGGGCCCGCTCTCACTGCTGGTCCTCCCTGTCGCCAGGGTTCTGGGAGCGTGAGTCACGCTCCGGTGTCTCTGCTTCGAGTTCTCGCGGAACGAACCGCTCGACCACGCCTTCAGATCGTAGGTGCGTGCCGGGCGGCAGCGACTCGAGCTGACGACCGGCCACCCAAGCGACGAGGAAGCCGGCGAAGAACACCAACCCGAGCGCCAGCGCGAGGGGCCTCTTACGCAGCCGCCGCTCAGGTCGGCGATCGAACAGGGGAAGCAACGCCAGGCTGATCCCCAACAATGTGAAGAGCGAGAAGCCCCACACACCGAGGTAGCGTATCAGAGCCAACGCGACGTCCACGACGATCCATGAGGAAACGAGTTCCTCCGGGAGCTGGAACGGGTCGGCGGGGTCCCCCACCGCTCGCGGGTAGAGGGCTGCCAGGCTGAACGTTACGGCCAGGACCAGGATCCCGACGATGAACGAGCGCAAGAGATGATTCGGGAAAAACCGCGTCCCTTCGCCGGCGCTCGCTGTCGCTTCGGGAGGCGGGGCGATCCCGTGCCTTCGCACCAAATTGAAGTGGAACAGGAGCAGCGCGAAGGCTACCCAGGGAAGCAGGATCACGTGGAGGGCGAAGAAGCGGCTTAGGGTCGCGCCCGACACGATCACGTCGCCCTGCAGAACCGAAGCTGCGAGACTGAG
This sequence comes from Gemmatimonadota bacterium, assembly GCA_039586495.1. GTDB lineage: Bacteria > Gemmatimonadota > Gemmatimonadetes > Palauibacterales > KS3-K002. The sequence continues at coordinate 63,239 of JBDHKG010000020.1, forward strand.
CAGCGGCGCGCGCGACATGGTGCCCAGCACCTCCGTGACCGTCCAGTAAGCCCACTGATCCCAGGCCAGCAAGTAGCCGGTGGTACCGAAAGCCAGTACAACCAGCAGCAGGAGCACGCCTACCACCCAGTTCGTCTCGCGCGGCGGCTTGTAGGTCGCGTGAAAGAAGACGCGGGCCATATGGGCCAGTATCGCGAGCACGATGAGGTTTGCCGACCAGACGTGGAGGTTGCGGACCAGCCAGCCCATCGGAACCTCGGTAACGATGTACTGGATACTCGGGTAGGCTTCTTGCACCGAAGGCCGGTAGTAGAAGGACAGCAGCACACCGGTAACCACCAGGACGATGAAAAGCAGGTACGTGATGCCGCCGAGCGCATGGCGCCAGCCGACGTGACCCGCTAAGCGGTAGCCGAGCGCTTTGCGCAGTGCCTGATCGATTGGCAGGCTTCGGTCGATGCGGCCGTACAGCAGCCCCAGGAACCGCGCTACCCCGAGCAGCCCGGGATCGGTACTGGCCTTGAGGTCGGCCCAGAACTGGGCCAACCATCTGGCTCTTGGCTTCCGTTCTGAATCGTTCACCTTTCTCCTTCCGAAACGTAGACGACACCGTCCCTGACAGACACGGAGTAGCGTCGAAGCGCCTGCATGGACAGGCCTGCAACTACATCTCCTCGCAGGTCATAGACCGTGTACCGGCACGGCGAATAGACTCGCGAGGACTCGGGGTCCCAGCGCAGGATGCAGCCGTCGAACGGCGAGACCCCCTGCAGCGCGAAGTAGCGGAGAGAATCGGGCCGGATGACAAGAATGGTCTTCTCACCCCAGTTCCGCACCCGGCTGGACCCGACAGGGAAATCGGCCTCCCGGGCCACGCGAATCACCGGCTGAAGCTCAGGGATCTCGAGATGCTCGGAGGGGGCGACATAGAACGTGGTCGCTATCGCCAGCAGCACGATCATCACGAGGATGACGCCGCCCAGGAGAAGTTCGGTGAAGCCGAATCGCGAAGTCCTCAGCTGTTTCTCCATTGCTTGCATACGGTTGACGCGAAGCCGCGCAAACGGGTTCTCCGCAGGATCACCCGCAGCATCGGGAAGCGAGCTGAAACTACCACGCTTCCCCGAAATTGCGCCACCGGTTGAGGCGGCAAGCCGGTGAGCGTCAAGTCGCTTATCGTTCTGCCGACTTGCCCGGAGTCAGACTTCCAGCCCGAGCCGCGTTTTCATCTGCTCAACCAGCCATTCCGCCTCAGATTTGTCTCGTATCGAGCTTCCCGCGTGCAGCCGCACCCCGTCGCGACGCACGAGCCGGATGTCATAGTACACCGTGTTGCCGGAGTGCATCCCGATCTTCAGCACGATGTCTTCGATGTCGTGAACTGGGATCTTGCGGGTGGGACCGAGGCCCAGGAGCCCACGGCAGATCTCGATGCCCCCCGACGTGAGGGTGACGCGGGTGGTGCCGAGCCAGACTCTGATCAGCGCGTAGGCTAGCAGCAGGTCGAACGCGCCGAAGACGACAGGGAAGACGATCGGCGCGCCGAGTCGCGGGAGCGCGCGCGGGCGCGAAGAAGATCTCGGTGCGCCGCAGGCCGGAGGTGACGTAGATGCGGGAGTCGGGTGGTTGACGGTATTCGGCAGTGTATTCGGCTAGCGGCTCTTCCTCCTCGGGCGGCAAGGGGATCTCACTTGCCGGCGTCCGGAACACCGGGACCTCGAAGCCCGCGTGGTAGTCGACGCCCGGCACGGAGGCGCGAGCCTCGAGGCGCCAGAGGATCTCGCTACTGGGGTCACTCGCGTCGGTTTCCCTCGCGTTGAGGGGCAGCCGGAACGAGACGGGGATCGCTGTCGCGGTTCGCCCGACGTGCCCCGTCTCGGTGACCTGGCGTTCCTCCTGCCAGAGAATTCGCTCTCTCGTCGAGCTCTCCCCGCCGGAGCGGGTGGTGACACGGTTCACGCAGTTAGGCGTCAGCCCAAAGCCATCGTCCGGTCGGACGTAGGTGTTGGTGAGGATCACGCCGTACAGCTTCCGTCCGGTCACGCCGGGGACCTGGGCCACGCGAAAGATCGATACGCCGAACTTGCGATACCGTAGCGTCAGGCGGACGGCCCAGATGAGCAGACCGATCCCCACAGCCGGAAAGACGAGGGCCAGCAGGGCAAGCCGATTACGCTTCTCGACATACTCCTGGATGACAACCGGGGGTACGACGCCAGCGGTGATGGCGTTCCAGAGGAGCGCAAATCCCCAGACCGCGAACATGCTGCGGCGCGATGAGCCCTCGATCCGTCCTGCTGCCCAGTCCGGACGCCAGAGCCACGGCTGGTCCGGGTGTTCGGCCTTGAGCCGTTCGACTTCCGCGGCGCGCGCCCGTCCGCGAAGCGCGACGCCGAGCAGCCCGAATCCGATCCCACCAAACGCCAGCGCGAAGACGAGGAAGAACGGGGCCTCAGCCCACTGGCCGGCGGTCGCCGCGCGTAACGTGTTGACTGCCATGAAGATACCGACCCCGCAGAAGGGAAGGAGGAAGAGGACGAAGCAGCCGAAGGCCGGTTTCACGATCCTGCTCGTGCGTCGTCGGTGAGTTGAAGCTTGGCTTCCGGCGCAGGCCGACGCCGCCATGCCTGGCGATTGACAACGCTGGCTTCCTGCCGGAATATAACGGAGACGTAGCGGCGCCACCTCCCGCTAATTCGATCGGAAGATCATGACGTTCTATCAGTGGATCGGCGTCATCCTGACCGTTGTGGTACTCGCCCTGCTCCTGGCTGCGGGCGGTGTCATGGTGCTGCGTCGGCGCCGCGTGAGAGGGCCGCCGCAGGACGGGTGGCTGACCGATGACATGGTCCAGCAGATCATCAAGCGGGGGACCCTGACGAGCCGGCAGGTGCCTGAGGCCGCCCTTGACTTGGAGGAGATCGCCCGAGAGGAAGAGCGATTCTGGTCGGAGAGCTGGGACGAGCCCGATCGCTACTGGGAGTGAGGGGCCCGCGCCGAGCGCTGGCCTAGCTGTCTAGGGCCGCGAAGATCTCGGCGTCATCGGGGAATCGCCCGACACGTTTCTTGGAGAAGATCAGCTCTCCGTCCCGGCATACCTCGAAGACGCCGCCGCTCCCCTCTATGAGCTCGACCTCGATATCGTCGTAGCGTTCGCGTAGGATCGCCGCCAGCCTGGCGGCGCGCGGTTGGAAGTTTCAAGGCACGCAGTATTCGATACTTATGTGCATGGGCCGCCCTCGCTTCAGTGGTCCGAATAACTCTCTGTTGACCCTTTGCCCGGCTCCATCTAATTTGACCCGCAGTCTTCCACGGTCGCAAGCGATGCGTTGCCGGGTCAGTCGGGTCACGGGGCGTACAGTATCGTCCAAGGCACCTTAGGCTTGAGATGCTCGGTTTCCTTAAGAGGCTCTTCAACAGCTCGGAACGGCGCGGCAGCAAGGGAACAGCGGCCGTCATGGCCAGTGAAGATCTGGGCCGAATCGAGGAGGAGCTGGCGAAGATCGGGCACGGCTACGAAGCCGCACGGCTGCTGAACCGGGCCGGCGACCTCTACCTGGTTAAAGGGGACCGGCAGAGCGCCCTGAAGCGTTACGGGGATGCCATCGACGCGTACCTACAATCGGGCGAGTACGACAACGCCATGGCGGTCTGCCGGAAGATCATTCGTGTCGTTCCGGAGGTGATCCGCACACGCCGCACCCTGGCCTGGCTTTGCTTGGGGAAGGGCTTCCTGGAGATCGCGCGGGAGCACATCGAGGCGTACACTTCTGCCTCCATCGAGGCCAAGTTGGAGGGGTTGGCGGTCCAGCACCTGCAGCTCATGTCTCAATACGTGGATCGCTCCGATTTCCGCGAGTTCTTGGCGGAGAAGCTGACCCAGCTGGGCGACGAAAAGGAAGCTGAGGCGGTGCGTGCCGGCAAGGCGAGCGAGGGCGTGAGGGCCGCGGGTTGGCAGACCGTGGTCTTCGCGGCCATGCTCACGCCGGACGAGCTGCGTCGCGCCGCTGACACGGGGATCGATATCAAGGCCCCGACGGAGGCGCTGAGCGGCGACGAGTTCGAGCGCCTGCTGTTCGACCCTGAAGCGGCCAGGGGCTCGCGCGGCAGAGCCGAGGAAGAGGCACAGGAGGCGGAAAGCGGGGAGGGCGACGACGTGGACTGAATGGAAGGCCTCACCTAGCGCTTCAGCAGGAAACCCCTGACCAAGCATCTTCCCACACCACTCCGCAGAGTCGCCAGACCAGGGCACAGGACGGCGCTCACGTGCCTGTCGGCGGAGATGCGTCTATAATGGGCGGTGATGGACGCGCGTGACGGCCTGCGTGCCGAGGTCCTGGAGTACATCCGACGCGGCTCTGGCGGGGCGCCGGAGGGCTTCGCGGCCCTGGCCCTGAAGGTCTTCGAGTATCAGTTCAGCGAGAACGAGCCGTATCGCCGTTTCTGCGAGCGGCGGGGCCTGACGCCGGATTCCGTGGCCGACTGGAGTGACATTCCGGCGGTACCCACGGCCGCCTTCAAAGCGGCGGCACTCATCTGCGGCGGGCCGCAGCAGGCTGAGATCGTGTTTCGCACCAGCGGCACGACCGAGGGGCAGGACCGCCGTGGAGCCCACTACGTCCGCGATCTCCTGCTGTACGAGGTGGCAGCGCTTCTCAACTTCCAGGCGCACGTGCTGCCGGACGGCGCGCGACTGCGCATGCTCATCCTCGGACCGAGTCTCCAGCTGGCGCCCGATTCGTCGCTCACCTGGATGCTGGATCGCGTGCGCAGGGAGTTCGGGACGCCCGACAGCGTCCACTTCGTGGATGACCGAGGGCTGTGTCTGGACGAGCTGATCTCGGCGTTGGCGGAGAGTGAGGCCGGTGAGAGGCCGGTCGCGCTGCTGGGGACGGCGGCGGCGTTCGCTCACCTGCTGGACGCGTTGGAGGAACGCGGGCGTCGCTTCCGAATCCCCCCGGGCTCGCGCATCATGGAGACCGGCGGCTTCAAGCGAGGGCGTCGGGAGATCCCGAGGGACGAATTCTACGCGGTGCTGGTCGAGCGGCTTGGCCTCTCCGAGTTTTACTGTGTGGCCGAATACGGCATGACCGAGATGTGCTCGCAGTTCTACGACAATGTCTTGCGTGAGCGCGCGCTCGGCCGCTCGCCGGACGTGCGCTACAAGGTCGTGCCGCCGTGGGTGTGTACGCAGGTGGTCGATGCCGAGACGCTGGAACCTCTGCCGTGCGGTCGCCTGGGGGTGCTGCGTCACTTCGATCTGGCCAATCTTGATTCGGTGCTTGCGATCCAGACCGATGACCTCGGAGTGGCGGGGGAAGACGGCTTCGAGATACTCGGGCGCGCTGCGGGCGCCGAGCTTCGCGGCTGCTCCATCGCGATGGACGAATGGCTGACCGCGCAACGCTAGACGGATACTGGCTGCCGATGCCCTTCGGTCGCACGCCTCTCGGCCCGGAGCTGGAAACCGAGGAGAGGGCATTCGGACCCGAACGCGTCCGGCTGCGCGTGGCCAGCCTCACACCTCACACCCTGCGGGAGGCCCTGGTCGCGCTGCGTGATAGGGCCCGCGCTGTGCTTGCCGATCGGCCGGTGGCCGACATCCTCGACGCGATCGAGGCCGCCAGCCGGCATCTGGTCGAACGGGGCGGCCCGCTGCGGGAGGAGCTTCTGTCAGCGTTGCCGGGGCTCACGGGTTACTCGCAGCCGATGATCGAGATCGGGCTGGAGCGGATGGGCGCCGGCTGGACAGCGGATGCCCTGCGTGGTGCGCTGGAAGGTGAGTTCGGTAACCTCGCCGTGCTCGATGATTTCCAGCCACGTCCAACCGGCGGATTTCAGCGCGCTTTCGGCCCTGCGCTCACCGTCCATGTCTTCAGCGGCAACATTCCGGGTGTCTCAGTGAGCAGCCTCATTCGCGCGCTCTGCGTGAAGTCGGCGAGCTTCGGAAAGACCGCGGCGGGTGAGCCGTACTTCGCCGTCTGCTTCGCCCGGGCGCTGGCGGAAGTGGACGCCGAGCTGGCGAGCTGCTTGGCCGTCAGTTACTGGCCGGGCGGCTCTGAGGACCTTGAGGCGGTGGCGTTCTCGGAAGCTGAGGCGGTGGTCGCCTACGGGAGCGATGAGACCATCCGGGGTATCGCCTGTCGTGTCCCACCTCACGTGCGTTTCGTCGGTTACCCCAACCGCGTCGGTGCGGCACTCGTCTCGAAGGCGGCGCTCATGCGCAAGTCCGCCGCCGCCCTTGCAGAGGGCGCGGCCCGCGACGTCGTGACCTTTGACCAGCAAGGCTGTGTGTCGCCCCACACCATATTCGCGGAGCGTGGTGGCGAGGTCAGCCCACTGGATTTCGCGAAACTGCTGGCCGGCGCCCTCGAGAAGCTGGCACGGGAGATCCCGCGGGGGACGCTGTCACCAGGTGAGTCCACGCACATCCACCAACTGCGCGCTCAGGCAGAGGTGCGCGACGCCACCGTGCTGGCGAGCGAGCGGGGCACTGAGTGGACGGTGATCGTCGAGGAGAAGGCGGAGTTCCAGCCGTCGCCGCTCAACCGGGTCATCCAGGTCTGTGCGGTGGACGATCTATCGCAGGCGTTGAAGGCGCTGGAACCCGTGGGGCGCCACCTGCAGACCGTCGCGGTGGCTGCGGCGCCCGACGCGCGCAGGTCACTGGCGGGGCGGCTCGGTGCGATCGGCGTCACCCGCGTGGTACCACTGGGCGAGGCAGCCTGGCCCGCGGCGCATTGGCATCACGACGGTCGCTTCCAGTTTCTCGACCTGGTTCGCTTTGTGGATCTCGAACAGCAGGCGGAGTAGCGCCAACCGGAGTCTCATCACGGGACGCTGAGGTACGGAAGAGAATGGGCAGCGTAGAAGGCTTCTTTGGTCTCGTACGGTCGTACAACATGGCCATCTGGCCCATGCATATCCTGACATTTGTGTTGGGAGTAGGGGCGGTGATTCTGGCGCTGAGAAGACCCAGATACTCCGACAAGATCATCTCTGGTATCTTGGCTTTTCTCTGGCTGTGGTCGGGAGTTGTGTTCCTAATGGTTTTCCTCGGTCCGTGGACTCTTGTTCTCTCCGGTTTCGCGCTGCCTGGCTTTGGATATTTGTCAGGTGCTTTGTTCATTATTCAGGGCACAATCTTCCTGTATTTTGGCGTGATTCGCCCCTCTATGTCTTTCAAATTCGCTGGGAATTCCCACGCTGTCATCGGCGCAGTGCTGGTCATCTACGCCATGGCGATCTACCCCATCGTTGGATACGCGACGGGTCACCCGTTCCCGGGCTATCCGTTATTCGGCACGGCTGCTTGTCCGGTCGCGATCTTCACAGTTGGAACGCTCCTATGGACCAATAAACGAATGCCACAGTTCATTCCAATCATTCCCACGATTTGGGGCCTGTTAGGCATCTTGGCTGTTGTTGCGATCAAGGTTTGGGCAGATGCTGGACTGTTCGTTGCGGGTTCACTCGGATTCGTGATTCTGCGGCGAAACGCAAGGATGTCTGCGCACGAGCCTCGTCCTGCGTAATGAGGGCGGTCACTCGGCCGGCAATCGTACCGTCGACCGCTCGATTCTCGCCAGCCGCACGACTATGGTGCCGCCGACGATCGCCGCGGCGCCCAGCACCTGCAACCAGGTCGGCTGCTCGCCCAGCGTCAGCCACGCGATGACCAGCGCCACCACGGGGATGAAGTTGGAGTAGACAGCCGTCCGCGTGTTGCCGATCTGACGAATGCTGTAGTACCAGATGAAGTACGCCAGCGCGATGGCGAGCGCGCCGCTGTAGAAGAGCGCCAGCCAGGAGACCGGACGCACCGCCGACCAATCCTGCGCCAGCAGGGCCGGTATCGAGACGCCCAGCAGCGCGAGGCTGCCGATCCACATGGTGACGGCGGTGACCGAGAGCGCTCCGTAGCGGCGCACCAGCGGTGCGGAGCCGACCGTGTAGGACGACCAAGCGGCGGCCGCGGCGAGCACGGTCAGGTCGCCGCGCACCGTGTCGGCGCCGAAGCTGACGGCCTGTGTAGCTCCCCAGACGACGAGCACGATACCCACGAACGAGAGGATCACACCGGTCCAGGCGATGAAAGCGATACGCTCCTGGCGGAATAGGGCGGAGAGCAGTGTGAGGAAGATCGGGGTGGTCGCCAGCATCAGGCTCGCGTTCCCTGCCAGCGTCCAGTCGATCCCGTAGATGAACAGGACCTGGTAGACGGTGTTGCCGAGCAAGCCGAGACCGATCAACGCGGGCCAGTAGCGCCGATCGATGGCCGCCGTGCGGCCGCTGACCTTCAGGCTGAGCCAAAGGAGCAGCGAGGCGAGGGTGAAGCGCAAGCCGTTGAAGGCGAGGGGCGCCATATCGCGCAGGGCGAACTTGACCACGGAGAAATTCGCGGCCCAGATGAGGATGAGGAGGGCGAGAGCGAGGTAGGTCACTCCGTCTGATGGGGACGGCTCGCTTGGTTGGCTCGGCTGTCGTTTCGTCACTGCCCACTCAATATTGAATGCCACGTATGAGCGAGACTGCCGGTACTACCTTTGTTGATGTCCAGGCGCTGCGGCACAGCGAGTTCCCCTGGACTGAAGAGACCGGGGCCATCTACCTGAATTGCGCCTCCACCGGTCCGCTCCCCGAGTGCGCGCGCCGTGCCATCTTCGAGCACCTCGCCCGCGCGTGCAACCCGAATCACGAGTTCTACGACGAGCATCGCGAGATCCCGAGCGAGTCCCGGCGGCTCTGCGCCGAGCTCATCGGGGCGCAGCCGGACGAGATCGCGCTCGGGTTCAATACGACCTACGGTTTGAACCTGGCGGCCACCGCGTTGCCTTTCGAGCGCGGCGATCGCGTGCTGCTGCTCGACGGCGATTTCCCGGCCAACGTCTATCCGTGGCTGAACCTGAAGCGCCGGGGCATCCAGGTCGAGTTCGTCCCGTGCGACGAGCGCGGGCTGCCCGACGAGGCGGGGACGCTCGAGCGATTGGCGCGAGGCGACATACGCGTGCTCTCGGTCTCGGCGGTCAGCTTCTCGAACGGCTATCGCGTCGATCTGGATGCGATCTCCCGTGAGTGTCAGCGGCACGGAACTTACCTGGTCGTGGATGGAATACAAGCGCTGGGCGTCGTACCCATCGACGTGAGCGCGACGCGGATCGATATCCTCGCCAGCGGTGGCCAGAAGTGGCTGCTCAGCCCGCAGGGATCGGGTTTCGCCTACGTGCGCCGTGATCTCATCGACCAGCTCGATCCCGTCGCGGTAGGCTGGCTCGGGTTCGAGGCCTCGCAAGACTACGGCGAGCTCTGCAATTACGCGCTGGATCCGTTGGAGAGCGCAGCGCGCTTCGAGCTCGGCTCACTGGCGTTCGCCAGCCTGCACGCGTTCAACCATTCACTGTCGTTACTGCGGGAATTGGGCATTCCTGGCATCGAGGGGCACGTGCGGGCCGTGCAGCAGCCGCTCATCGACTGGGTCGAGGCGCGAGGCGATCTGGAGTGGGTGAGTGACCTGAGCCAGGAGCGTCGCTCCGGCATCCTGGCGTTCCGGGCCCCTGAGCCGGAGCGGCTCGGCGAGCGGCTCCGCGCCGCCGGGATCACCGTCTCGATCCGTCAGGGTGCCGTGCGAGTATCGGTCCACGCCTTCAACTGTCGGGAAGAGATCGCGAAGCTGATCTCGGTTCTGGAAGCGGCTCTGGAGAGATGAAGCGGACGAACGCTGAGCATACGCACGCGGTTGTGCGAACGGCGCTCGTGCCGGTACGGGCGAATCCTGAGGTCCGAGCTGAGCAGGTGACGCAGGAGCTGCTGGGCGCCGTGCTGGAGATCCTGGAGCGGCGCGGCGACTGGGCCCGTGTCAGGGGGGAGGACGGCTATGAGGGTTGGGTGAGTGTAGGCGGCCTGCTCGTCTGCAGCCGGCAGCGAGCCGAGGCCTGGTGGGACGATGCCGGCGGCCGACCGGCGCTGGTCTTCGACGCGGCACTCGTAGATGATGCTGGCCAGCCTGTCGCCCGGCTTCCTTGGGGTGCGCGTGTCGCGGTCGCCGCTGAGCTTGCGGTACTGCCTGACGGACGCCGCGGCCGGCTGGCGGAAGGTCATTGGCTGGCTTGGTCGGAGCTGGGAGAGCGGTTTCCGCAGACCGGCGCCGCCGTTGTAGCTACGGCGCGGGAGTGGATGGGCGTGCCGTACCTCTGGGGTGGCCGTACCCGCTGGGGCACCGATTGCTCAGGGTTCGTCCAGGCGGTCTATCGTGTGCACGGGTTCCTGCTTCCGCGTGACAGCTATCAGCAGGCGGAGGTCGGTGAGCCGATCGATAGCGAGTCAGGCTTTGAGGCTTTAGAGCCGGGCGATCTTCTCTTCTTCCGCGCCGCCGACTCGATGCGCGTGCTGCACGTGGCGTTGTCACTGGGTGGCGCGGCGATCCTGCACGCGGCTCAGGCCAACGGCTACGTGATGGAGGACGATTTGGAGCACGACTCCGAGCTCGAGCGCTCCTTGGCGGCGCGATGGGCGGGAGCCCGGCGGTTGTTCCCCTGATCCGCGGCGGGCGAGTGCCTGGAGCTAAGTACCGAGTTGGAGCTGCGTAAGGGTCCTCGCATTCGTGCTCGCGCTGGACGGCGGCTTCGGGTTCCGCTGCGGGTTGCGGGCCCGAAAGGGGATTACAGCCGCGTCTGGTCATGGGAGGAACGATGAGATCACTAGTGTTCGGCCTGCTGGGTCTCTTGGTGCTGGGCGGCTGCTCCACAATGAGGGTCACCAGCGACTACGATCGCGATGCGGATTTCAGCCAGCTCAGAACGTTCGACTGGATGCCGACGCCGCCACGTCGGCCCTCGGCCCCGAGGCTTGGCAATCTCTTCATGCAACGTCGGATCCGCGAGGCTCTCGAGCGTGAGCTGACGACGAAGGGCTATCGCAATGTGTCGCGTGACCCGGACTTCCTGGTCGCCTTCTTCACCGCGGCCGAGGACCGAGTCGCGGTCCAGCGAATCAACGAGTACTGGGGCTATCGACGCTACCGGGGTCGTTGGGTCACCCGGGTCCACGTGGACCACTACAGGCTCGGTACGTTGATCGTGGACATCGTCGATCCGCGGGGCCGCGAGCTCATCTGGCGTGGCTGGGCTACGGATGCCGTTCGGGGTCGAGATCCCGAGAGGATGGAGAACAAAATGAACGAAGCCGTCGTTAGGATTCTGAGGGAATTTCCGCCGGAGCGGTAGTGGCTCGGCGTACCCGAGCCGGATACGACAGTCTGCGACAGGGGATAAGATGGTGAAAGCCAAGATCGTTCTCGCGTTGGTTGTGGTGGCCTGGTCGATTTCGGGCCTGGCGCAGGAACTCGCCGCACAAGGCTCCTCGCGGGAGAGGGCGCTGGCGGCGCTGGGGCAGCTCAGCGAGTCCTTCGAGGCGCTGTCGGAGCGGGTGAAACCAGCGGTGGTGCAGATCCTCGCGACAGGCTATCAACCGCTGCAGCAGGGCGCTGCAGCCGGCACGGGCCTGCTGGCGCGGCGCCAGGTGGGCGGGTCGGGTGTGATCCTGGATCCGGACGGCTACATCGTCACGAACCTGCATGTGGTGGAAGGCGCCAGCCGCATCCGTGTGCGGCTGGCGTTCCCTGCTGAGGAAACTGCTCCTGGCCGCTCGATCCTTAAGCCGCAGGGCAAGGTCGTCGGCGCACAAGTCGTCGGCTTCGACCGCGAGACTGATCTCGCCGTGCTGAAGACCGAGGAAGGCGGATTGCCCTATCTCGACCTCGGCGATTCGGATGAGGTCACGACCGGGCAGCTCGTCTTCGCCTTCGGCAGCCCGCTGGGCCTGGAGAACTCAGTGACCATGGGCATCGTCAGCGCCGTGGCTCGCCAGCTCAGGCCCGAGGACCCGATGATCTACATCCAGACGGATGCGCCGATCAATCCGGGTAACAGCGGCGGTCCGCTTGTCGATGCCGGCGGAAATGTCATCGGCATCAACACATTCATCCTCTCGCAGTCGGGCGGCAGTGAGGGTCTCGGCTTCGCGGCGCCGAGCAATATCGTGCGCAACGTTTACCAGCAGATCAAAGCGAGCGGCTACGTGAGGCGCGGCGAGATCGGTGTGCACGCCCAGACGGTCACACCGACCCTCGCCGCGGGCCTCGGGCTGGCACGTGATTGGGGTGTGGTCCTGGGCGATGTCTATCCGGGCAGCCCGGCGCAGCGTGCGGGTCTGAAGATCGGCGACATCGTCCTCGCACTGGACGGCAAGATCATGGAGAACGGCCGGCAGTTCGACGTCAACCTCTACCGCAGACCGCTGGGAGCCACCGTCACCATCGAAGTGCTGCACGGGGAAGAGAGGCTCAGCCTCCCGGTGACCGTGCTCGAGCGCCCGGACGATCTCAACCGCTTCACGCCCATGGTCAGGCCTGAGGAGAACCTTATCCCGCGTCTTGGCATCCTGGCGGTGGATCTGACGCCCAGGGTCGCCACGATGTTGCCGAGGCTGCGAACTCGCTCCGGTGTGGTCGTCGCCGCCCGCTCGCCAGACGCCGTCTACGGTCATGCGGCACTGGCGCCGGGCGATGTGATTCATGCGCTGAACGGTGCATCGATCACGAGCCTGGCCCAACTGCGTGCGGCCCTCGAGGGTATCAACGTCGGCGAGCCGGTGGTGCTTCAGGTGGAGCGGCAGGGTCGGCTCCACTACCTGGCTTTCGAGATGGAGTAGCGAGCGCGTGCGGTCCTAGCAGCTGAACGCCCGCGCTTTGCGTCCCGTTCGTTTCACGTCCCGGGAGGTAAGACATGGAACAGGTCAATCTCCTGTCGCTCTGGCTACCGATCCTGGTGTCAGCCGTAATCGTGTTCGTCGCGGCCTTCCTCGCCTGGACGGTGCTGCCCCACCATCGCTCGGACTGGGTGCGGATACCTAACGAGGACGCGCTGCTTCAGGCGATTCGCAACCTGAGCCTGCAGCGTGGCCAGTACGTTTTCCCGGCGGCAATGACCCCGGAGGCGGCCAAGGAGCCAGACTCGAAGAGCAAGCTCGAGGAGGGACCGGTTGGCTCGTTGATCGTCCGGGCCGGCCCGCCGAGCATGGGCAAGAACCTGCTGTTCTACTTTCTGTTTACGCTGGCTGTGTCTTTCATGGTCGCGTATGTCGGCTACGCGACTATCCTGCCAGGCGCGGAGTACCGGCACGTCTTCAGAGTGCTAGGCACGACGGCGTTCCTCGCCTACAGTGCGGCGGAGGTACCCCACTCCATCTGGTTCGGGCATACCTGGAGCAGCACATGGAAGAGCGTCATCGATGGGCTCGTCTTCGGGCTGCTCACCGGCGGCGTGTTCGGCTGGCTCTGGCCCGGGGTGTGATCGAAAAGCGGCGCAGGCAGTTCAACCCGACAATACAGGAGGAAGGCAATGTACGCCTCGCGGTCTCGTGGTGGCCTCTTTCTGAAGACTCTGGCATTCCTGGCAGTCGTGTCCTTCACACCTGCCATTGGCTCGACGGATCAAGCGACGACCGAACCCGAGGCCAAGGTGATACATCTCGATCCTGGTGCGGACGAGTATGTGCGAGTTCTGGGCGGGCCTCCTGAGACGGTTACGATGCGGTCAGGGCAAGTGGTCCTCGTGCCGGGTGAATCGATTGGGAAGCACAACACGGAGGCCTACGAAGAGTTGCTCGTAGTCTTCGAGGGTGAGGGAGTGATGCAGATTACTGATGGACCTACGCTCTCCCTCAAAGGCGGCTCTGTGGCGTATTGTCCTCCCCGAACCGAACATGACGTGGTGAACACGGGTGCGGGACGGATGCGATATCTCTACGTAGTCGCCATAGCGGAGTAGGCGGACCGCGTTGCCAAGGCTTGGGGCAGAGCGGCGCTGCCGGACTTGCCTCAATGCAGGATAGGCAGAGCCGCTTCGATTAGGAGTACGCCTGGCGAAGAGGCCACGCTGTCGCTACGATAGCCCCGCTGCAGCCAAGTAAGCCCAACATGTCCTGCCTCGCTACGGGGCGTCAACCGGGAGGGACGGCCATGAGACTTCCGCGCGCCTTCGCCCGTGTCATCCTCGGCCTGCTGCTCGTCGCGCTCGACGCGAGTCAGGCGCAGGCCCAGAGCTATGACGAGAGCCTGTTCGGTGCCCTGGAGTGGCGCTCCATCGGTCCCTACAGAGGCGGCCGGGTGACCGCCGTCGCCGGCGTGCCCGATCGGCCCTACGTCTACTACATGGGTGCCACGGGCGGCGGCGTCTGGAAGACGGTCGACGGCGGGATGACCTGGGATCCCGTATCCGACGAGTACTTCGGCGCGGGCTCGATCGGTGGGATCGCCGTCGCCCCGTCCGACCCGAACGTGGTCTACGTGGGGACCGGCGAGACTTGCATCCGCGGCAATACGTCACCCGGCGATGGGATGTACAAGTCCACCGACGCAGGCAAGACCTGGGCGCACATCGGTCTTCGCGACGGCGGTCAGATCGGCGAGGTGCGCGTGCATCCCACGAACCCTGACATCGTCTACGCTGCGGTGCTCGGCCATGCCTTCGGTGCGAACGAGACACGCGGCATCTACCGGTCCAAGGACGGGGGTGCCAGTTGGGAGAAGGTGCTCTATCGGGACGAGAACACGGGTGCCATCGATATCGCGCTCGACCCCAACAACGCGCGGATCATTTACGCCTCGCTCTGGCAGGCGCGCCGCATGCCCTGGGGTATGGAGAGCGGCGGCCCGGGTAGCGGGTTCTTCAAGTCGACCGACGGCGGCGACACCTGGACGGAGATCAGCCGCAACAAGGGTCTGCCGACGAGCATGCTGGGCAAGATCGGTATCGCCGTCTCGCCGGTGAACCCGGAGCGCGTCTGGGCGATCGTGGAGGCCGAGGACGGTGGTGTCTTCCGCTCCGATGACGGCGGTGAGACGTGGACGAAGGTGAACGACGACCGAAGCCTGCGGCAGCGCGCCTGGTACTACACCCACATTTACGCCGACCCGCAGAACGAGAACACCGTCTACGTCCTCAACGTGCAGTTCTGGAAGTCGACGGACGGCGGCCGTACCTATGAGTCGATCCGTACGCCGCACGGCGACAGTCACGACCTCTGGATCGCCCCCAACAACGCGCTGCGTATGGTCGAGGGGAACGACGGTGGTGCGAACGTGACCTATAACGGTGGGAAGACCTGGACGTCGCTGGACAACCAGCCGACGGCCCAGTTCTACCACGTCATCACGACCGAGCACTTCCCGTACCACGTGTGCGGTGCGCAGCAGGACAACAGCACGCTCTGCATCGCCAGCCGCACGACGGGCTTCGGAATCACCAGCCAGGACTGGTACACTGTCGGCGGCTGCGAGAGCGGCTACATCGCGGTGCGGCCCGATGACCCCGATGTTTCTTATGCAGGCTGTTACGGCGGCGTGATCACGCGCTACGATCGCAGGACGGGTCAGGACAGAAACATCCACACCTGGCCCGACAACCCGATGGGTTGGGGCGCGGCGGACCTGAAGTACCGCTTCCAGTGGACGTTCCCGATCGTGCTCTCGCCGTTCGACCCGAACGAGCTTTACGTGAGCGCGAACGTCGTCTTCCGCTCCCGGGATGACGGTCAGAGCTGGGAGGTCATCAGCCCGGATCTCACGCGCAACGACAAGAGCAAGCAGGTCTCATCGGGCGGTCCGATCACCAAGGACAACACCAGCGTCGAGTACTACAACACCGTCTTCGCGCTGGTGCCGTCGCGTCATGATCGAAACGTCATCTGGGCCGGCAGCGACGATGGCCGGGTGCATGTCACGCGTGACGGCGGCGCGACCTGGGCCGAGATCACGCCCAGGGACATGCCGGAGTGGGGGCTGGTGAGCATCATCGAGGAATCGCCGCATCAGCCCGGCGCGGCCTACCTGGCGGTGAACCGCTACAAGCTCGACGACTTCAGCCCCTACATCTTCAAGACGACCGACTACGGCAGGAGCTGGAGGCGGATCGTGCGCGGCATCCCGGAGAACCACTACATCCGCGTGGTGCGCGAGGACCCGGTGCGCCGCGGGCTGCTCTACGCTGACGGTGAGCACTGGGGTTCGCTACAACTCAACCTGCCGGTGGTGCCGGTCCGCGACATGTTGGTCAAGGATGACGACCTGGTCCTCGGCACCCACGGCCGCTCGTTCTGGATCCTGGACGACGTGACACCGCTGCGCCAGCTGAACGACGCGATCGCGCGCGTCGACGTGCACCTGTTCAAGCCGCGCGACACGTGGCGGATGGGTGGGTTTGAGTTCTTCCGGGGCACGGTTCCCGGTGTGGGCCAGAACCCGCCCAACGGCGTGATGGTGCACTACTACTTCAAGGGTAAGCCCGAGGGCGAAGTGAAGCTTGCGTTCCTGGAGGCGGACGGGACGCTGATCCGCGAGTTCTCCAGCGTCCCCGAGGCCGGCCGTGAGGACGGGAAGGTCCCCACGGAAGTCGGCATGAACCGCTTCGTCTGGGATCTCCGCTATCCGGATGCGCACGACTTCCCGGGCATGATCATGTGGGCCGGCTTCACCTCGGGCCCGCGCGCGGTGCCGGGCAGCTACCAGGTGCGGCTCACGGTCGGCGACCAGAGCCTCACCGAGACGTTCGAGCTGGTGAACGATCCGCGCGTCGCGGTTACGCAGGCCGAGCTTCAGGAGCAGTTCGACTTCCTGATCCGCATCCGCGATCGCGTGAGCGAGGCGAACGATGCGGTGAAGCGTATCCGCGAGATACGCAGCCAGATCGATGGCGTGGTAGAGCGGGTCGAGGGCGAGCCGTACGCCGAGGAGATCTCCGAGAGGGCGAAGCAGATCAAGCAGGCGCTCTCGGAGGTGGAGAACGAGATCTATCAGACGAAGAACCAGAGCCGGCAGGATCCGCTGAACTTCCCCATCAGGCTGAACAACAAACTCGCCTCACTGGCGGGTGTGGTGGCGAGCGCCGACGCCAGGCCGACGCAGGGGTCGTACGACGTCTTCGATGACTTGTCGGGCCAGCTGCAGGTTCAGCTCGACCGACTGGCGGAGATCATCGCTACCGACATACCGCCGTTCAACGCCATGGTCGCCGAACTCCAGGTCCCCGCGGTGATCGTGCGTGACTCTGAAAAGGAGGGAGGTGACTGAAAGAGGAGCCTTGCTTCGGCCTGCGGCGACGCATAACCTCCGCATCGCAGCGGTGCACCGGGTACTCCGTTGCTGGCCCGCAGCCTGGCTTCCAGGACAGACTGACGAACTGATGAACAGCGGCAACCTGGATCCGACTAGGTTCGACGACTTGCCGATCGGCGATGCCGGTGAGGGCAGCGCTGACCGGCCGGCCGAGGGACACCCGCAGCCGCCAGTCAATAGCGGCCCGGCCGACGAGCTGGAGGCGTTGCTCAGGAAGGAGCTGGCACCCGAGCTGGAGGTCGTGAGACGCCTCGGGCGCGGCTCGATGGCAACCGTCTACCTGGCGCGCGAGACGGCACTGAGGCGCCTGGTAGCTGTGAAGGTGCTCGCGCCCAAGCTGGCCAAGGATCGCCGGGCGCGCCTGCGCTTCGAGCGAGAGGCGCAGGCGGTGGCTGCGCTCACGCACCCCAACATCGTTCAGGTACACCGAGTGGGGAGACTGTCGAACGACCTGCCCTATATCGTGATGCAGTACGTGAAGGGCCGGACGATGGCGGATCGCCTGCAGGCGGAAGGGACGCTGCCTGTAGAGGAAGCGCGCTCGGTGATCGCCGAAGTGGCCTCGGCGGTGGCCGCGGCGCACCAGAAGGGCATCGTACACCGCGACATCCGGCCGGCCAACGTCCTCTACGATGAGGAGTCCAAACGCTCGCTGCTCACCGATTTCGGCATCGTGGCCCTGCTGGCCAGCGGCGAGGCCGGTCAGGCGGCACGCTTGACCAAGAGCGGCGAGCTGGTGGGCAACCCGGCCTACATGAGCCCGGAGCAGCTGACGGGCAGTGGCCTCAGCGAGCGCAGTGATGTCTACGCGCTGGGGCTACTGGGCTACGAGTTGCTCGCGGGACGCGGCCCCTACGAGGCGGACTCGCGGCGCAAGTTGATCACAGCGCACATCCAGCAGCAGCCGCGCAAGCTGTCCGAGTTACGCGGCGACGTGGACCCAGGGCTGGAAGAGGTGCTGAGGCGCTGCCTGGCCAAGGAGCCCGCGCACCGCCCGAACGCCGCGGACGTGGCCCGGCGCCTCGAGGCGGATCGCGGGGATCTCGTGACGCCCTGGCCGCCCCTCGCCAGGCCGACCGCGGCGGGACTCTTCTCCAAGCTCAGTGAGCGTCGCCTGCCCCACGTCACTCTGGTCTACGGCGCGATCACCTGGGCGGTGCTGCAGGTCGCCTGGCAGATGGTGGAGAGCGACGTCCTCCCCAGGGTTGTATATCAGCTGGCGCTCGTAGCCATGGTGACCGGGTTCCCGGCTGTGCTGGTCGGTGCCTGGTTCCACGGTAAGAAGGGTCGCCAGGAGTTCACGAAGGTCGAGTACTGGCTGTTCGCCGGTCTGGCGCTGATCTGGCTGGCGGTGAGCGCGTTCATCCTCATCACCTGGCGAGCTGGCTGAGCGCGGTCACCGCGTGGCAGGCCGCTGAAAAGGGGACGCGGTCCTTGGTCGGCGCCGGGGCTCCCCCTCGCTTCACCGCTCGCGTGCGCCCGGGGAGGTCGTGGTACAGCCCTTGGCCGCTCGCGAGTTTCGCTCCGGGGGACCCCGGCGCCTCTCTGGAAGACGGAAGGGGCATTTTTTCAGCAGCCTGCTAGTCGTTGCGGCATCTGAATACACGTCCGCCTTCCTTGTCCTCGCCTCTAGACCCTCCTGTCCATCCGACACGTCGCACAGACTCCGCAGACTACCGGCATCCTGCCGGACTCTACGCGTCAACCTGGCTGTGAAGCACAGGACTTGACTAGCTCACTCGTATAGAGTATCTATATGAGGCACGTATAGACATTCGATAGGAGAGTCCATGGCCGGTGGCAAAGCCGATCTGCTCCCGGGCACCCTGGACATGCTGATCCTGAAGACACTGTCGCTGCAGCCCATGCACGGGCTGGGGATCTCGCGGCGGATCGAGCAGATCACGGGTGGCGTCTTCCAGGTGCAGCCGGGCTCGCTGTTCCCGGCGCTCCAGCGCCTCGAGCAGGAAGGCTGGATCAAAGGCGCCTGGGGCGAGTCGGAGAACAACCGGCGGGCCAAGTTCTACCGGCTGACCTCGGCTGGCAGGCGTCGGTTAGGTGAGGAGAAGCGGAACTGGGCGCAGGTCACCCTGGCGATCACG
>JBDHKG010000110.1:0-9075 GCA_039586495.1 Gemmatimonadota bacterium
GGCTCCAGGTCGAGCTCTCTGCGGCGCTCGCCGAGTACCGTGCGGCCCGCGCGCAGATCCGCGCGCGTCGGGAAACGGTGGTCATGGCTGAGGAGGCACTCGCGCTCGCGGATATCCGTTTCGCCAGTGGCCTCTCCACCCAGCTCGAGGTCTCGGATGCCGCACTCCTCCTCGATCAGGCGCGGTTGAACGAGGTCCAGGCACTGTTCGACTACGTGAAAGCGCTGGCGAATCTGGAGCGCCTGACTGGCGGTCGTTTGGCGCTCCTCACTGAAGCACGAGATCCATCATGAAACGCTTCGTTTTCGGCATCATCGGTCTCGCTCTGGTCGCGCTGGTGATCCTGAGGGTGGTCCAGGCGTCGGCCGATCGTGAGCCCGACCCGGATGTCGACGAGATCCGGCGGCGGACGGGCATCCCGGTCGAGGTCGTCCGGGCCAGCATTGGCCCTCTGGTGGTCCGCCGGGAGTTCACCGGCACTCTACGCGGCATCCGCAGCGCCACCATCCGCGCGAAGACCGGAGATGAGATCGTAGAGATCCCGGTCCGCATGGGTCAGCGCGTGCGCGCGGGCGACGTGCTCGTTCGCCAATCCAGCCTGGGATCCGTTGCTGCCGTCCGTCAGGCTGAGGCCGCGTGGGAACAGGCTGAGCGGACGGTGGAGCGGCTCCAACCTCTCAAGGAACGGGGCGCGATCAGCGACCAGGACTGGGACAACGCCGTCACGGCGCTGCGGGTCGCGGAGGCCAACCTCGAGGCGGCGCGTCGGGCTGTGGTCCTCACCACTCCCTTCGACGGTGTCGTCACGGACATCCTGGAGAACCGCGGCACGGTTCCGTCACCGGGTGACCCGCTGGTTCGGGTTTCTGATCTCTCCCGCATCCAGGTGCGCCTGCGGGTGAGTCCTGACCAGGCGCGGGAGCTGGCCATCGGCCAGCCAGCCGTCCTCCACTCGCACGGGTTTGAGGGACAGGTGACCCGGATCGCGCTGCAGGCGGATCCGGAGACGCGGCTGCTGGAGGTGGAGCTCACGTTTCCGGGCGCATCATCGGCCGAGGGTGTGGTGCCGGAGTCGCTCGTGAGGGCGCAGGTAGAGGTCGGCCGCCGGGAGTCCTGTCTGGTCGTGCCGCAGAGCGCTGTGCGTGAGAGCGTCATCTGGGTCGTCGATGCCGACGAGCTCGCCCACGGCAGGGAGGTCCGCCTCGGTCTGCGCGGTAACGGGAACGTCGAGGTTCTCGACGGACTCGGCGAAGGCGAACGGGTGGTCGTGGCTGGTGCCTCGCTGCTCTCGGAGGGGGCCCGCACTCGTGTCGTGGGTGGCCCTGGGATGTAGCGATGCAGATCGTGACCCCGCAGCTGCATGAACTGCAACGAGTCGTGAGCTAGCCATGTTTCGCTTCTTCGCTCGCCTCGCCGTTCGGCGACCCGTGCTCACCAGCATGCTGGTGGGGATCTTCGTGATCCTCGGTGCCTTCAGCTACTTCACTCTCGCCGTGGACCTGTTGCCTGGCATCGACATCCCGGTCGTGACGGTCACCACGGTCTACCCGGGGGCAGGACCGGAGGAGGTGGAGACCCAGATCACCGAGCGCGTCGAGGACGCCATCTCCACAATCGCGAACCTCGAGACTCTGCTCTCTTACTCACAGGAGAACGTCTCCACCGTCATCGTCGAGTTCGACTTCGACGTGGACGCCGACCTAGCGGCCGTCGACTTGAAGGACAAGGTCGACGCGATCCGCACGAACCTGCCGTCCGACGCCGAGCCCCCGACGGTGCTCAAGCTCGACATCAACGCCATGCCCATCATGGACGTGACGCTCCGGGGACCGCAGTCGCTGGAGGCGCTTACCGACTTCGCGGACGATGTGCTACGCGAGCGCCTGGCCCGGGTTGACGGCGTAGCCCGCGTGACGCTGCTCGGCGGCCGCGAACGTGAGGTCCAGGTCCTCGTCCATCCGGACCGGCTGCGCGCGTATGGACTGGCCATCACGGACGTTGCACGTTTGGTCGGGGCTGAGAACCTGTCCGTGCCTGCCGGTCGCATCACCGAGCCCGATGCAGAGTTCGCCGTGCGCGTGGTGGGCGAGTACGAGTCGATCCCGGAGATCGAAGACCTCCCGATCTTCCTTCCCGAAGGCGGCCGCGTTCGGTTGGCCGATATCGCGACGGTCCGTGAGGGCTTCGCCGACGTAAGGGAGATCGCCCGCTACAACGGCCAGCCGACGGTCAGCCTCTCGATCCAGAAGCAGTCCGACGCCAATACCGTGGCCACCGCGGCTGGTGTGTTCGAGGCGGTGGACGAGCTCCGCGCCCAGCTTCCAGCGGGCGCGGTGATCGAGATCGCCCGGGACGCCAGCGAGTTCATCCGCGACGCCGTTCAGGACATCCTGCGGAACATGTTGATCGGGATCGGGCTCACCACGCTGGTCCTCTTCCTCTTCCTCCACTCGTGGCGCGGCACCGTGATCGCGGCCGTCGCCATGCCCGCGACGATTGTGGCGACCTTCCTGGCGCTCGGCCAGGCCGGGTTCACGATCAACGTGATGACCCTGATGGCCCTGGGGATCACGGTCGGCATCCTCGTGACGAACACGATCGTCGTGCTCGAGAACATCTACCGCTATCTGGACAAGGGGAGTTCGCCCCAGGAGGCGGCGGAGTTTGGGACGACCGAGGTGGCGGTGGCTGTGGTCGCCTCCGCCCTCACCAACCTGGTGGTGTTCACCCCCATCGCCTTCATGCAGGGCATCATCGGGCAGTTCTTCACTCAGTTTGGGCTCACGGTCGTCTTCGCCACTCTATTCTCGGTCCTCATCTCGTTCACGCTGGCACCGATGCTGGCGTCGCGAACCTTACGGACCTACGAGACGAGGCTCGAGGAGACCAAAGGGTGGCTGGCTGGACTATGGTGCCGCTTCGATGCCGGGTACGCGGATCTCGAGCGCGACTACCGCCGCGCCCTCGGCTGGGCGCTCGGCCGGCCGCGTAACGGCTGGGCGGTGATCGCTGGGACGTTCGTCCTCGTGGCCTTTGCCATCTTCGTCCAGGCCGCCTTTGTGGGCGGCGAGTTCATGCCGGATCAGGATGAGGACCTGGCCAATGTCACCCTGGAGCTTCCGCCGGGGACCCCGATCGAGCGCACCGCCGAGGTCGCCGCCCGAGCCGACTCGCTGCTCGCCGAGATGCCCGAGGTTACCGCCACTCTGATTCGCATCGGTGGCAGCGGGCGTTGGTTCGGCGGGGCATCCACCGGTGTCAACGTGGCGGAGATCCAGGTGAACGTGGAATCCGACCTCCCTACGGAGGCCCTGCTCCCCGCGATGCGGGAACGGATGGCCGCGATGCCCGACGCCGAGGTGACGGTAGTGATGTCCGAGAGTATGGGTCCGGGCGGAGAGGCCCCGCTCCAGGTTCTGGTCAGGGGGCCGGAGCAGGATCGGTTGGAGGCGCTCGCTCGCGAGGCCACTGCCGCCGTCGTCGCCATCCCGGGATTGGTGGACGTGCGAAACTCGATCGAGGACCCGCGACCGGAGGTCGTCTTCCGACCGCAGCGTGAAATCCTCTCCGATTACGGCCTCACCGTGGGCGGTGTGGGCGGTACGCTGCGCGCGTCCATCGAGGGCGTCACCCCGGGCGTCTATCGCGAGGCCGGTGACGAACGGGACATCCGCGTGCGCCTGGACGAGTCCGCGCGTGATCGCGTCTCCGAGCTCAGCAGTCTCCAGGTCCGTGGCCCCAACGGCATCGTGCCGATCAGCGCCCTCGGCACGCTCGAGGATCGTCCCGGCGAGACCACCATTCAGCGCGACGACAAGCAGCGGACGGTCCAGATCGACGCCTACATAGGTCGCGGAAGTCTCACCCAACAGGCTGGCGCGATCCAGCTCGCCCTCGACGAGATGGCGTTCCCGCCGGGCTACAGCTACGAGATCACCGGCCAGTTCGAGATGTACAGCGAGTCGTTTCGCGAGATGCTCAAGGCGTTGGTCATCGCCATCATCCTCACTTACGTCGTGCTGGCGATGATCCTGGAGTCCTTCGTGCACCCCGTCACCATCATGCTCACGCTTCCGCTAGGCGCCGTCGGCGCGGCGTTCGCGCTGTTTCTCACAGCGAGCTCGCTCAACATCTTCAGCATGATGGCGCTGATCATGCTGGTCGGGATCGTGGTGAACAACGCGATCCTCATCCTCGATTACACCCAACAGTTGCGCCAGCGCGGGGTGGCGATCGTGCCGGCGCTCCTGGAAGCGGCGCCCATTCGACTCCGCCCGATCATCATGACCAACGTCGCCATCGCCATCGCCCTTCTGCCGCAGGCACTGGGCTCCGGGGGAGGCTCGTTCTACCGGATTCCCATGGCGGTGGTGACGATCGGCGGCGTGCTCGTGGCGGCGGTGTTCACTTTGTTCCTGATCCCGGTCATCTACACGAAGCTCGATCGCTTCGCCTTCGCCGCCCACGCGCACGAGCGCGAGGAGCGGCAGCGGCAGGCGATGGCCGACGCTACGGGCACCGTATCGCAGGAGGCGTGAGGCGGATCACCGGGCGGTCCGCCGTTGAATGAGCGGGTTGCGGGTTGCGGGCTGAGGGCTCACTCACAACCCAACCTTGACACCAGAGAGTCGAGCCATTAGCTTGGCGTAGGTGAAAAATATTTTACAGTAACGCCTGGACTTTCGGCGAGGGGGCGCCTTGAGGAGGACTCCGCATACGCGGCTCAGTCGCCGCGAACGCGAGATCATGGAAATCGTCTATCGACTAGGCGAGGCAAGCGTGGCGGAAGTGGTCGGCCGCATGGAGCACGATCCAGGCTATGACTCTGTCCGTGTCACGCTTGGGATCTTGGAGAAGAAGGGCCAGGTAAAGCACCGTCGCGAAGGGCGCCACTACGTCTACAGTCCAACCGTTCCGCACGAGACGGCCTCCCGAACCGCGATCCGCAACGTGCTACACACGTTCTTCCGCGGTTCACCGTCCCGGGCGATTCTCGCGCTTCTCGGCATATCACGGCTTTCCCGGGAAGAGTTGGACGAGATCGCCAAGTGGATCGAAGAGGAGAGGAAGTCCCATGAGCCAGATGCTCGCTAGTCCATATACGGTGTTCGCCGTCAACCTTGCCATCGATGTCCTGCTCAAAGCCACGATCGTGCTTGCTATCGCAGGGCTGGCCAGCTGGTATTTGCGCGGAGCGTCCGCTGCGATGCGGCACGCGGTATGGAGCGTAGCGCTCGGCAGTCTGCTGATCCTTCCGCTCCTCTCGGCGTCGCTCCCGGCGTGGAGGCTGGAGCCGCTCTATGTGTCTGTGGAGGTAGAGGCCAGCGCCACCAGCGACGACGCAGTACTCTATCGTGGATCGGCGGAGGATGATGTGCCCGCTGCGGCGCTGCGGACCTCGGACGCGCTCCAGGCTTCGCATGCGAAGGCCCTGAGGTCGGAGCGGGGTGAGGCTGCCGTCACACCGGCACGCACCGCGGAGCGAGCTTCCGCGGGACCATCGGCCGCTAGCATCGCCCTGCTCATCTGGGTCGTAGGTGTCCTGGCGCTGCTAGCTCGCCTTGGGTTCGACACCTTGCGCGTACACGGTATTACACGGCGTGCGCAGGAGCCTCGTTCGACCGATGTCTGCGCGCTCGCTCAGGAGCTCGCCGCCAGCCTGGGGGTCCGGCACCGCGTCCGCTTGCTAGTGAGCGAGGAAGTGGCGGTGCCGTTGACCTGGGGCGTACGGGTTCCCGTGGTGCTCCTGCCGCAGGCCATGACAACGTGGTCGATGGAGCGGAAGCGCATCGTGCTGCTGCACGAGCTCGCCCACGTCGCACGCTTTGACTACGCCGTCCTTCTCATGGTCGAGGTCGCGTGCGCGATCTACTGGTTCAATCCGTTGGTGTGGCTCGCCGCACGGCTCAACGCGTTGGAGCGGGAGCGTGCCTGCGACGATCACGCGCTGCATGTGGGTGTTCGCTCCGATGTCTACGCCACGCATCTCTTCGAGATTGCCTGCGCGCAGGTCGTGGGGAGGACACCACGCGGTGCTTTCGCGATGGCCCACCCTTCCAGCTTGGCACAGCGGTTTCGTAGCATCCTCGCCAGGGGATTGGACCGTGCACCGATATCTCAGCGTCAGCTGCTGTCCGCGTCGCTCACCGCGCTGGCTGTAGCGTTCCCGCTGGCGAGCGTCGAGATGTGGGGCGGTATGCAGGAAGGTGACCCGGTGGCGATGCGCGTTCGCGAGCTGCAGGACGACGATCCCCTCATAAGACGCCATGCAGCCTGGGCACTGGGTGAGCTCGAGAGCACCCGGGGTGTCAGGCCTCTCGTCGAACGTCTGCGCGACGACGATGCTGACGTGCGCCTCGTCGCCGCCTGGGCCCTGGGCGAGATCAAAGATTACATGGCCATCCAGCCGTTGATCGAACGGCTTGAGGACGAGGATCCCCTGGTGCGCGAGATGGCCGTTCTGTCGCTGGGGGAGATCGAGCACCCCGCTGCGGTTTCCGCGTTGAGCGAAGCCCTCCAACAGCACGAGCAGCTCCGCGAACCGGTGATCTGGGCGCTCGGGGAGATCGGCGGTCGCGAAGCTAGCGCAGCGCGAGCCGCCGTGTTCGCCGAGTGGGGACGCAACCCCTGGGATAACGACGAGGTCTGGACCGGTCGCCTCGGTAGCGACGCAGCGCGGTCACTGGCCAGGGACGCGTCGGCTTTGATCGCTGCGTTGCGCGACGACGACCCCAGCATGCGACGCTCGGCGGCGGAGTGGTTGGGCATCGCGGGCGAGGAGCGTGCGGTCGATCCGCTCCTGGACACGCTGCGCGATCCGGAGCCTCCGGTGCGTGCCATGGCGATCTGGGCGCTCGACGAGATCAACCCGTCGCGTCACCACTGGCGCTAGCCGCGGCAGCGCTCTAACAATCGCGAAACGAAGGCGAGAGCGTCATGGCTCTGTATGAAAAGAAATTTTCAGCTAAGCGGCCGGTTCGGCTCGTCTGCGCGGCCTCGTTGGCCCTGACCGCAGCGCTGCCGGGCCGCGCGCTGGAGCTGAGGGCGCAGGCGCCGCAGGCTGCGGGCTCGGAAGAAGCCGACCCGCTTCTGATACTGGCGCGCGTCCGGGGTCCGGTGGAGCTGGATGGCTTGAGCGATGAGCCGGCCTGGGATGGGATCGACCCGTTCCCGATGACGATGTACACCCCGACGTTCAAAGGTGAACTGACGGAGCGGACGGAGATCCGCGTCGCCTACGACGACCATTACCTCTACGTGTCGGGCCGCTTCTTCGACTCCGAACCCTCGCGCATACGGGTCAACTCGCTGTACCGAGACCGCTTGAGCGACGACGACTGCTTCGGCGTCGTGATCGATCCGTTCAACGACAACGACATCGGTCTCTGGTTCTTTACCACGCCGGCAGGGGTGCGGGGCGATGTGTCGATCAGCGGCGACGGACAGGGGGCCTGGAACGGCAGTTGGAACACGCACTGGGACGCGGCGGCGGTGCAGACATCTGAAGGCTGGTTCGCCGAGCTTCGCATCCCGTTTTCGAGCCTGGGGTTTCAGGCGGTGGGCGGTCGGGTGGAGATGGGCATCTCCGCCTATCGATATATCCCGCGCAAGAACGAGCGCCAGGTATTCCCGGAGATCCCGCCGGACTTCGACCACCTAAGGCCCTCATTGGCCCGGGACGCAGTTCTCGAAGGCGTGGTCACCCACAAGCCGGTCTACCTGACGCCATACGTCTTGAGCGGTGTCGGGCAGACATCTGTGCTCAACGACGTTGGGGATGGCTATCGCTTGCACAGCGACGGCGAGGCAGAGGTTGGCGGCGACCTGAGGTATAACCTGACCAGCAACCTGACGCTCGACCTGACGGTCAACACCGACTTCGCTCAGGTCGAGGCAGACGACTACCAGGTCAACCTCACGCGCTTCTCGTTGTTCTTCCCTGAGAAACGTCAGTTCTTCCAGGAGCGGTCCGGAATTTTCGACTTCTTCACCGGCGGCGCCACGCGCCTGTTCTACAGCCGGCGCATCGGGCTTCACGGTGGTGAGGCCATTCGCATCCTCGGCGGCGCGAGGATGGTGGGAAGGGTGGGGGATTGGGATGTCGGAGTTCTCGACATGCAGACGCAACGGACCACGGACCTGCCGTCGGAGAACATAGGCGTCATCCGCGCTCGGCGTCGCGTGTTCAACGAGTACTCCAACGCCGGGGCGATGCTCGTGACGCGCCTGGGCGACGACGGTTCCTACAACCTGGCCTACGGCCTCGACGGCACGTTCAGACTCTTCGGGGACGACTACCTGGCGATACGCTGGGCTCAGACCTTCGACGACGACATCATAGCGGGGCGTGGCTTTCGCTTCGCGGAAGCGAATGCGCTGCGTGTCTATGTCAACCGGGCACGCGAGCGCGGGTTCTCCTATTTCTTCAGCGCGCGACGCTTCGGGGCCGATTACCAGCCCGAGATGGGGTTCGTGACGCGGCGGAACTTCACCGACTTCTACTACTCACTGGCCTATTTCTACTATCCGGAAGGCGAGGGGCCGCTCCGCAGGATCGATCCTTTCCAGCTCTTTGGGTCGGTCGCCCTGCGGAACTCGGATCGCAGCGTCGAGTCGTTCTTCATCGAGCATGACGTGGACTTCCTCTGGAGGTCGGGCTCGCGTCTCGGGCTCGACCTCGAGCTGTACTACGAGGATCTGCGCGAGCAGCTCGACTTCCCGCGCGAGACCTTCGTCCCAGTGGGGAGCTATTGGTTCCCGCGCTTCGAGTTCGACTACAGCCTGCCTCCAGGCCGGCCCTTCCGAACCTTCCTCGGTGGTGGTGTCCAGCAGTTCTACGATGGCTGGCTGGCGAACGTCTGGCTCATTCCCGTTTGGCACGTTTCGCGCTACCTTGAGCTGAGCACGGAGTACTCGGTCAACGTGGTCCGCTTCCCTGACCGCGAGCAGGGCTTCGATTCCCACATCGTGCGCCTCAGGGTTGGGACGGCGCTCGACACGAAGTTCTCGGTGAACGCGTTTGTGCAGTACAGCAATGTTAGCGACCTTGCGGCCGCGAATGTTCGCTTCCGCTAC
>JBDHKG010000111.1:0-9275 GCA_039586495.1 Gemmatimonadota bacterium
TGGTGGGGGCCGGCATTTGGTATTCGCCCGTGGACCAGCGCTGGGCTTTGGGCACCGAGGCGGACTTCGGCTTCCAATCCGATGGCAAAATCTACCACTTCGTGGGCAAGGCCGCGTACATCGTCTACACGAGCCAGGACGGCAGATTCGACATCATGCTGAACGCCGGCGCGGGGGTCATGATTCTCAACGACCTGGGTGTCCAGCCTTCTCCCGCAGCTCGTCAATTGATCTTGGTACGCGTCCTACGTGCTCTGCGATCCCCGAGAACCAGGAGGGTCTCATGATCAAGAAAGCATTGTCTCAGCATTGTCTCTAGGCGCGCTGGCCTTGCTGGTGGCCCAGCCAGCGGCCGCCCAGCAGGTCTCGGTGGAATTCACCGGCCTTGGCGGGCTCTATCTGCCAGTTGCGAACGTCTTGGAGGTGGAGGATGACATCCTTGACGAGCTGGGTGCGCTGATGGGCATCGAGCTGGATGAGTGGACAGGCAAGCACAAGGCCGGCTTCGCTCTCGGCGGCCGCGTGAACCTGTGGTTCACGGACGTGTTCGGAGTCGAGGGCAGCTTCATCTACTCCTTCGGCAACGCAGAGACTGAGATAACAGGCTCAGACGCTGGCGTCCCTTTCTCCGAATCTGCAGACTCGTCCGCGCACGTCTGGCTCGCCAGTCTCAAGGGCTTATACCGTTTCAGGCCACAGGACAGTTTCAGACTTCATATTGGAGGTGGGCTGGCTCTGATTGGCCACGGCGGTGACGCATATGACTTCTTCAGCGAGGCCTTCGGCGCCGATATTGAAGGTAAGACAGACATCGGCGGCGTGATCAACGTCGGCGCAATTTTCGACGTGGCAGAGCAAGTCGCGATCCGGTTCGACATTGAGGACTACATCTATGCGGGCAAGTTTGATGTAGAGGGCGCCACGCTGGATATCACCAAGAGTAAGCTCCAGAATGACCTCCTCTTCACCGGGGGTATCAGCATCAGGCTCGGCGGGTAGTGTCGGTCGGCATCCCGGATTGGCGGCTGCAGAGCGCCGCACTTTGTGATCAGCAAGGGTAGATCAAAGGCCCTGCAGCCTGCCCGGCTGCAGGGCCTTCAGTTGGTGCGCCAGGCATGGCGCGTAGTGCGCGAAGCACTGTTAGGTTGACTGTCGTGCTTGACCGATGACTCAAGGGCGAATGTTCCTTACTGGCCCTGATGGCAAGGACCGGGACCGGTCAAGGGATTCGAACCCGTGACCTCCTGAACCTTGTTCGCCCCTTGCAGGTCGCTGAACGCCGAGAGCCCGGAAGTTGCAGGCTAAAGGCCCACGAGTCTTTCGGAGACTAAGGTCCACGCACCGAATCGTCCAACGAGCCTACTCCTCGGTCCCAGAGTCCTCCTGGGGGCGCGGCACGTTTGAATTCCAAATCCAAACGCTAGCAAGCCACGAGCCGTCGGGCTGCTTCCGCAGTATCACCAGATACTTGCCCATCCCCTCGCCCGACTCTCCTCCCACCGTGAACGTCGAGGAGTATGTGGCGCGGAGGTACGCGAGGCCATCGCGCCCATCGATCTCCTGCACCGTGGCCGTGATACCGGTGACACGGAAGTCCGCGGCCTCGAGCTGCTCCAGGTAGGTGCTCAAGTCTACCAGAGGAGCGTTAGGCGGCATCAAGACCGCGTCTTCAACCATCAGTGCGGCCAACGAGTCGCCGGCAAACTCCAGGTACTTGTCGTGCCAGGCCCGGATCGCCGCCATCTCCTCCTCGGACAGCGGAGCGACTTCCTGGGCAGGCGGCTGGCAGGCCGTGCTCGCCAGGGCGAGCGCCAGCAGCGCGACCACCACACCGCGCGCTTTCATGGGTAACCTCCCGGATGTTGGGTTGTTGGGCAGAAGAAAGGTAACGCCCCTCGGGACCTCGGGCTACGCCCTCGGGCTGAGAAAGCGCACGCGTCAGGGCGCCGGCTTCGTCGAACAACGGCACAGCATCGGAGTGCTCGGTTGCAACCACGAGCGCGGGCCAGCAACTCGGAATCTTGAATCCCAGCTTCGAAAACCTGCACGTGCTCGAGGCTCACACCGGGCACACAATCCCCCTTTGCTTGCAGTAACTCGAGCTACCTCAACCTGTTGCGGGCTGAGGTGCGACCCGGCCGCCAGCGGCACAGGGATTGCCCGGACACGGAAGCGTAAGGGAAAAATCCCAGGGTGCGAGTCAGCACCTTCGACTCAACAGCGAGTGAGTCATCACGATCGCAAGGGGCTGCCGGTCCAGCCTTCACGGTCCTCGCCGCCGTGTTACTGGTCTGCGGCGGAGATCGCATGGGGGCGGTGCTGATGATGATCCGCGCGTCTTCACAGATGCGGCGTAGCGCGGACGGCGGGGCGGCAGCAGTAACGGAAAGGAAGCTCGAGATGAAACCGCTTCGTAAGTGCGCTGAGCAGTTAGGGCGTGCGTTGGTGATCGTGCTGCTGGTGCCCACGGTCGCGCCGGCCCAGGTGATCTCGCTCAAGACCGTGCCCATCGCGAGCGCGGATCAGTTCCTCATCTTCCCCTCGCGGAACCTAGGCATGGGCGGCGTCTCGATCGCCCTCGACGATCCGCTGCTCGACCCGTTCGTCAATCCGGCCAAGGGGAGCATGATCCAGGGAGCGCAGCTCTTCGCGACGCCCTCCTTCTACAACGTCTCCGGTGACGGCGGAGCCGGGCGCGCACTGCCGGCCGGGGTCTTGTTGAGCGGTAGGGGTTGGTTCGGTGGAGCGCTGCTCTCGCTCCAGCAGATCGAGATGGCCCGGCAGCTCGTGCAGCCGGTCTTTGTCCGCCCCCAAGGGGCCGAGCTGCTGAGCGAGAAGTCTTCCAACAACATCTACGCGTTCGGGATGCTGGGGACGCGGCTGCCCGGTATGAACGCGTCCCTGGGCGGCAGCGTCTTCTGGGCCGGCCTCGACGCGGTGCAGGGCGTCGACCTCCTGTACGCCGGCAGCCAGTCGATCGATCAGTCCGGTCACATGCTCGACCTGCGGCTCGGCCTCTACGGCGAGCTGGGCGGGGAGCGGACGTACGAGCTGCTGGTGCTCCACAACCGCTTGGACATGGCCCACGACGTCACCTACGTGGACTGGGTGTTCCCGGATCCGGTCCCGCCGGACACGTTCAGCCCCATCGAGCCGGTCCTGGAGACGCGGGTGGAGACGAACCTCGATCGCACGAACACCTGGGGCCTGCATCTGAGCTACGTTCAGGCCCTAAGCGCCCCGGGCTGGCAGATCGGCGGGATCTTCACCGGCAACTGGAAGACGCATCCCAAGATCCCCAACTACGAGATCATGAACATCCCCCGCGACCCCGGCGATTCGTTTGGGTTGAACTTCGGGCTCGGCGTGTCGCGCTCACTGGATGAGACGACGTTCGGGATCGATCTCATCTTCGAGCCCATCTGGGCGAATACCTGGGCCGAAGCGGCCGAGCCCGACACCTCGGTCAGCGGCCGGGTCATACCGGCGGGCGCTAGGACGGTGGAGAACGACTTCAGCTTCACCAACGCGCTCATCCGCACGGGCGTCGGCTACCGAGTCGATATCATCGGCTTCCAGCTCGGCTTGCAGGTGCGCTCGATCGACTATGATCTCGAGCAGATCGATCACATCCAGGAGTCGAAGCGCCGACAGAACGAGAGCTGGATCGAGTGGACGCCGACCTGGGGGGTCAGCCTGACGTTCTCGGAGATCGAGCTTCGCTATCAGGGTCGCGTGACCACCGGGACGGGACAACCGGGCACGGCCTGGACACCCGTCGGCATGGACCGCTTGCTGGCGCCACATGCGGCGGGCATGGCGGATTTCATCGTGGCGCCGTCCGGCCCGTTGACGCTTCAAGACGCGAACGTGGGGGCGCACCAGTTCTCGGTGAGCATCCCGATTCAATGAGGGCACCCCGCCTGCATCGTGGGTCAGGAGACTGGAGCTGACTCCCCGGTGCAAATGGCTGGCAGGTGGAATTGGAACCGGCCACCTCGCGGACCCCTTTCGAGATTCACACATCCGGCAAACGGTGGCCGCGTCAAGCTGCCGGGTCAAAGTCTGTCAGGTTGAGTGTGTAAGGTCAGAGTGATTACTGGCTCGTGCCTATCTCTGCAGCACGCCTCGCCCTAGTTCCGGGCTGACGACGTAGACCGTCTTCCATTTCTTGATCCCCTGGCCGAGCACGCCACCCACAAAGGCTCCCACGGCCACTCCGCCCAGGCCCATGGCAACCATCTTCCAGTCCCCCACGCACACCTGCGCCATAGTCGTGCTACACGCGTCTGTAAACGACGTCACCAGCGCTAGGGCCCCCACCAATATCCCGCCGGTCCAGGCGCCAGCGACGCTCGCCGTCCCATGCGCCTCCAACCGGAAGACCTGAGACAGCGGGAGCGGTTTCGGAAAGCTCTCCACGGCGCCTTCGGCCCAGCCCGGCAACGGCACGCGGGAACAGTCAATGCATTCCGCCGTGAACGCAGGATTGTAGAGCACGACACGATCTCGCGGTGTCAGTATGGTCGGGTTGTCAAGATCAAGCAGATTCCGGGGCACCTCCACTCGTACCGGCTCCTCATTCTCCAGCCTGCCGAGCACCTGCATCAGCAGGTCAGGGTCGTGCCGCGCCGCGGCCGCGGCAGAATCCGGCTGCGCCTGTGCGGTCGGGACGTGAGCCAGGAGTGTGAACTCGATAAACAAGACCACCAGGAATCGACGCGCTGTTGTCGCCATATCTGCCTGCCCTGCTGTAAATCTCACCCGCGACAATCCCCGATGCTCGCCCCACGACCTCGCGTTCCATCCGTGAGGTAAGCACAGGCCAGTCCGAACATCGGATAGTACTAGCACGTCCATCTACAGGATGACGAACGGGGGAGCGATCCCTGCTCCCGCTCGCAGACTGTCCGGCACACCAGGGACCACTACCTCCTCGAGGTTGCGACCTCGCCGCTTGACTCTTCTAGCTCCTTCAGCAGCTCCTGCACCGCGACCTCGATGACCCGATCACGCCCGGCGAGGTTGTCCTCCGGGGTGTTCTCCACGTAGATGTCCGGCTGCACGCCGTAGTTCTCCATGTTGGTGCGCTCGGAGTCGGCCAGGTACACACCCACGCCCGGCATCCGAACCGTCGATCCGTCGATCAGGCGGTAGCTGCCCGTGCCGATGACAGCCCCGGCCGTCGGGGTGCCGATGACCTTGCCGAGCCCGAGGTCCCTGAAGCCGGCCGGGAACATCTCCGCGTTCGAGCCGGAGCGCCAGTTCTGCAGCACGACTTCAGGACCGAAGAAGCCGCCGGCGGGACGGTAGCTCGGCTTGGTGCCGCGGGGAATCCAGATCTGGTACTGCCGCTGCAGCAGGATGGTCAGCAGCTGCTGCTCGATGTTGCCGCCTCCGTTCCAGCGCTGATCGATGATGAGCGCCTCTTTGTCGCGATTAGCTCGCAATTCCTTCTCGAACCTGCGGAGCGACCGCTCGTTCATCGCCTGGATGTGAAGGTACCCAATGCGACCATCGGAGAGCTCCTCCACGATCTCGGCCCGCTCAGCGACCCAACGCTCGTATTGAAGCTCGCCGACCTGCCTGATAGTGATGGGCTCGATCCGTGCCTTCCAGGTGTCATCTCCCGAAGGGCTGCCGGCGAAGGTGACTTCGACCTTCTCATTGAGGTGATGGTTCAGAAGCGGCCAGAAGTTGTCACCCGACTTCACCTCTTCCCCATCGATGGCGATCAGATAATCGCCCTCGCTTACCCGCACCCAGTCCTCGTCCGCCGGGCCGTCCTTATAGACATGAGCCACCCGGTAGTGGCCCGCCCCGTCATCGGGCTCCAGCTGCAGACCCAGGTGGTGGGTGCTCACGCCCCGTCCGTCACCTTCAGGGGACGGGCGCGCGCCGCTATGCGAAGCGTTCAGCTCGCCGATCATCTCGTTCAGGTGATCGATGAGATCTTCCCGCGTCCCAATCTGCGCCACCAGCGGGCGATAGCGCGCATAGATGGCCTCCCAGTCGGTGTCGTGCATGGCGGCGTCGTAGAACCGGTGCCTGAGCGCACGCCACACGTCGTCAAACATCTGCGCCCACTCTGCGGGCTTGTCGATTTTCACTCGCGCCGTGAACTCGACCCGCTTTGCCGAGCCCCCGCGGCCGGACGGCGGACCGGCAGGGCCGGCTGCTCCGACAGAGACACTGTACACGTTGTTCCCCTCCCGGAAGAAGAGGGTACGCCCATTGGGAGCGAAATTGAGGCTCGATATACCCGACCGTGGACCGAAAAAGCCGAAACCCGGGGCGGCTCCGCGGCCCGTGTGGATCGTCGTCAGCCCCTCGCCGTCCGGCTTGATGGAATAGATCACCGGTACACTGCGTGGGCCACGGCGCTCCCGGCTCACGAACGCGATCGTCTGGTCATCCGGCGAAACCGCGAAGCTGACGACCGGGAAGGCCATCTCCGTCACCTGTCTCGTCCTCCGCTCAAGACCGGCCCAGTCGATGACGATCTCCTCGGGCTCCCTCGCGCCTCTACCCCGCGAGCGTGGGCCTACCTGTGACTCTTCTCGCTCCGACTCCTCGACCTGCGGCTCGTCGGGGTCCCGTTCCTCACGCACCAGCGTCATCGCGTAAATGTCCGCCGCCGGCTGGTTGTTGAGTGACGCTTCCAGACGGTCGCTGCGGATGAAGTAGACCTTGCGGCCATCAGCGGAGAAGACGGGCGCGAAGTCGCTGTACGCGTCGAACGTCACCTGCCGCTCCTCGCCACCGTCGGAAGGCACGAGGTATACGTCCCGTGTGCGCATGTGGTTGGGCCTCGTGTAGGCGATCCAGTTCCCATCCGGCGACCAGGTGGGCGACTCCGGCGAGCCCCACTCGCAGGACGCCAGCTCCGTCAGGCGCCGCGACCCGATATCGAGTTTCCGCAGGACGTAGTCAGACGACGCAAAGGCGATCTCCCGCGAGTTCGGCGACCA
This sequence comes from Gemmatimonadota bacterium, assembly GCA_039586495.1. Lineage (GTDB taxonomy): Bacteria > Gemmatimonadota > Gemmatimonadetes > Palauibacterales > KS3-K002. Next base: position 6,972 of record JBDHKG010000111.1, read on the forward strand.
GGCGAAGTACGACTTCAGCGCGTCCACGTCGGTCATCATCCGCGCCTCGCCCTCGCTGCTGGCCGGCGCGATCCAGATCTCCTCGCGGCCGCTCTCATCCGAGATGAAGGCGATCCACTCCCCGTCCGGCGAGTACTGGGGCTCGTTGTCGCGCCAGGGGCTCGAGGTGATCTGAGCCATGTCACCCTCATCCGTCGGCGCCGTGAAGACCTCGCCGTGTATGGAGAGGACTATCCTCGTGCCCGATGGCGCGAGATCGTAGTCGTCCGCCTCAGAGCGGAAGTCGCGCACCTCGGTCAGGCTCTCCTGAGTCTCGGCGGCGATGTGCAGCGATATGGCGCTCGTCTGCCTCGACGCGAGATCGAGCTTCCAGATGCCGAAGTCCCGCTCGAAGACGATGACGCGGCCATCGGCGCTCATCGCCGGCCAGCGTACCTCCCCCTCCGTGAACGAGGTCACCGGTTCCGCTTCGCCGCCACCTTCCGGTATCCGCCAGATGTTGGCGATCGCCGCGTCGCCCCGATCGCTCACGAAGTAGATGTGTCCGTCCGGGCTCCACATCGGCCAACGGTCCATACCCGCGAAGTCCGTCAGCTTCGTGAAGCGCCCGGCGGCGATGTCCATGACCATCACATCGCTCTGACTCGATCCGCGATACCCCTGTCGCCAGTAGCGCTGCGCCTTGCGATTGATGGCCAGCTTGGCACCGTCGGGCGAGTAGCCCGCGTAGTACCCCATATCCACGCCCACATCGACAGGCATCCCGCCGTCGACGCTCACGCTGTACAGCTTGTTGGTGAATGAGTCGCGCCGGTTGCTGGAAAACAGCACGGACTTACCGTCCGGCGACCAGCCCAGCACCATGTCGTCGGAGGAGTGGAAGGTGAGTTGTTTCGCCGCGCCGCCTTCAGCGGGGATGACGAACACGTCCAAGTTGCCATCGCGCGCGCTGGAGAACGCGATCCAGCCGCCATCCGGCGAGAAGCGCGGGTAGGCATCCCGGGCGACATGCACGGTGAGCCGTCGCACGTTGGCGCCGGACTCGTCTGCCGTCCAGATGTCCCCGAGATAGCTGAACGCGACCCGACCGTCGTGAAAATGGGGATGGCGAAGCACCTTCGCCTCCCGAACGGGCGCTGCGAAAGCGACGAGCGCGACAAGCACAAAGGCTGAAAGCACGGATGTCCTCATAAGGCCTGCTCCTCCCTGAGACTTTTCATCGCTGCGACCTTCAACAAGGCCGCCTGGCCCCTCCGCACTGCTCTTGACGATCGACGCGGGGATTGTCGCTTAATGCTACTGCGCGCAGAGGTCAGGTCGCAACAGGGGAGCCGACATCTCCCGAGCATCGAGAGCGTCCTCCTGAAGCCCATTCGCGTTCCCTACGGTCCACTGCCTGACTGGCTAATTCGGGTTTCTCCGCGAAACAACACATTCCCAGATTCCGTAGAGTCCGTACGTGACTATCCCATGACAGGTGCGCCGGTGACAGTTGCTGTCCCCGCTTGCACGAGGCGAGACGTGGCGACTCTTTGTCCGAGACTGCTGTTGGTTGTGTATCTCCTACTGGCGATGCCTTGCATCGCGTCCGCTCAGTCGGTTCAAGATGCTTTCGTCCAGTCGGATGACACGGTTGACTGCCCGTGTCTGCGTTCCACGGTCAGGTTTGACGTCTCCTCGGTGGAAAAGATCATCCTCCAGCCCGAGAAGATTCTCGAAGATCCTGGCAGGTTCTGGCAGGAGGACGAGGCTTATCAGCTGGTGAGGAAGTGGCATGACCGAACCAATCAACCGCTCGATCTCGATGGTTGGCGGCAGGGGATAGAAGCGATTCGTGATCTAACGCTGTTAGAAAGAGAGATCCACCCGCAGCTCGTCGCCGCCAGGGGGCTGGCCGATGTCGGGCCATCGTTTGCTTCCCGGGCCGTACCCTACCTGTGCGAGTTCCTTCCACCGGAAGCCGACTTGAGTACCAGGATCTATTTCACGACAGACATCATGGCGGCCGGATTTCAGGAGAGCGGCCATATCGTTATCCATATCCTCAACCATGAGCTCCTCAACCTGTTCGTACACGAGCTCTTTCACCGTGGCTACGCCACTACATACCGGCGTTCTGGTAATCCGCAGCCCGAGACTGATCCGATTCGTCTCATGTATCTCGCTCTTCAGAATGAAGGTCTTGCCACATACGTCGCATACCGAGGCATGACGGAATTCCCCGAGATCGGGCAGGTCGGTCGATCACTGGTGGCGGGTGACTATGACATGCTCAGCAAACCGGGAGAAGTAGCCAGACTGCAT
>JBDHKG010000112.1:0-9033 GCA_039586495.1 Gemmatimonadota bacterium
ACGACGCGATCGGCCAGGGGTTTGATCTGCATCGCCGCTTTCCTCCTCTCTCTCTCTCTCTCTCTCTCTCAATCCAGTAGCGTTACTCGTTGATCGTCCAGAGCGCGGAGGCTCTCGGTCCCCGCCCCGCGGGGCCGGCCGCCGCCCAGAGCTGTGTTGGGTTGCTCCGCTTGCCGCCGGGAAAATGGCAGAAAGTGTGCCAGCCGTAAAGAGGCCCCCCGCCTGTCAAGCTGGCAGGGCTGCCGCAGCAACACTGCAGTTGTGGCTGAACTCAGCCCGGCCGCGGCGGCCTGGCCGGCCGTGAAACTCCGGCCTGGCGCCTGTCGTAGGGTAGGGTGAGAAGCCACGAGTCGTCCGGCCGGTTGCCAGGACCGCTCGAGGGGCTTAGCATTACGCCAGGAGGAGGGAGATAATGCTGCGAGGACTGCTGACGCTGGGTGTGCTGCTGGTGGGCGCTCTGGTGGCGCTGGCGGTGGCTTCGGCGCTGCTGCTGCCGGCCCTGACGCTGCTGACGGGGCTCTTGGTGGGGGCCATCAAGCTCGCGTTCTTCCTGGCCGTCATCTATTTCATCGTGAAGTTGATCAGCCCGGACACCGCCGACCGGGCGCTGGACAAGATTCGCTCGAAGATCCGGCGAGCGGCCTGAGGCGCGCGGCGGCGTGCCTACCCTGCTTCTAGATCACCGAGCAGCCGATCGGCGATCTCGAGGCCGTAGAGGGTGAGGTAAGGCTCGACGAGATCAACGGTCTGGCAGTGCGGCGCGATCAGGGCCGCCAGACCTCCCGTCGTCACCACCAGCGCTTGCGGACGACCCCATTCCGCCTTGATCCTCCTCACCATCCCATCGATCGCGTCCACGATAGCGTAGAAGCAGCCTGATCTCAGGCAGCTGTCGGTCCGCCGTCCGACGACCACGTCGGGGGGGACGAGGTCGATGTAGGGCAGCCGGCTCGCACGTTGCGCCAGCCCCTCGATCCCGGCGCGTGGCCCGGGGGAGATCACGCCGCCGACGAACGCGCCGCTGCCGGTGATGCAGTCGAAGGTCGTCGCCGTCCCGAGATCGACGGCGATGGTGTCCACGCCGTACATCTGGGCGGCGGCCAGCGTGTTCAGCATGCGGTCCGCCCCGACGCTGGAGGGTTCCTCCACATCGAGGCGAATCGGCAGCGGCCCGCCATCTTCCACCAGCCGGGCCGGGTCGTTGATCAGGCGCGGCTCGCGGCCGAAAACGCGTCGGAAGCCGCGCGTCACGATCGGCTCCACCGCCGGTACCACCGATCCGATCACGCCTCTGATGGGCGTGTCCACCGCCTCCCGGGTCACCAGATGGCTGAGCAGGTGCGCTAGCTCGTCGGGAGTTCTCCGGAAATCCGTCGAGATGCGCCAGTGCCGGAGCAACTCGCGCCCCCGGAACAGCCCGAGCACGCTTTCCGTGTTGCCGATATCGATCGCCAGCAGCAGTTCGCTCATCTCAGTAGTCCGGCAACGGGAGCTGTTCTACGACGATACGCCCAGATGTCACCCGCTCCAGTGCACCGCCATCGGGCCGAAACAGCAGGGCTCCGTCCGGCGCCACACCCACGGCCGTTCCCTGTATGGGCGCGGCGCCTGCCTGCATGACAGCGCAGCGGCGATCACGCAGCCAATCGTACTCATCGAAGAGCCGCAGGAACTCGCGATCGAGGCCCTCCGGCGGGTTGACGCAGCGCCCCTCGACCTCCGTGACGATGAGATCCGCCAGAGCGAGTCGCGATACGCTCCGCCCCGCCGCCATGTCCAGGGAGACCGCCACGTCCCGCAGCGCCGGCGGGAAGTCGACGCGCTTCTGATGCACGTTGATCCCAACGCCCAGGACGACGTGCCTGGGCACGCTCCCCGACCACGCGGCCTCGCTCAGCACGCCACCGGCCTTGCGGTCGCTGACGATGAGATCGTTGGGCCACTTGACGCCCACCGGCACGCTGCCCAGCAGTCGCTCGATCGCTCGGGCCACGGCCAAGCCCGCGAGGATCGGCAGAAGCAACGGATTCGCCAGCCGTTTCGGCCTGAGGACGAGCGAGAGGTAGAGGCCAACGCCCTTGGGGGAGTGCCAGAGCCGCGCAGCAACACCGCGGCCAGCCGTCTGCTCGTCGGCCAAGACGATCGTTCCGGCTGGCGCGCCATCCTCGGCCAGCTTGAGTGCCCGCGTATTGGTGCTGTCGATCCGGGAGTAGACGTGGACGTTCGCTCGATCCCAGCGCTCCTGCAGGGCACGAAGTGTCTGACCCTCCCAGCTCGAGGCTTTGCGGGTCACGGTTCCACCTTGCGGATGCGGAGCGACAGATCCAGGGCCGGTGCCGAGTGCGTGAGGGCGCCCACTGAGATATAGTCGACCCCCGCTTCCGCGAACTCGCGGGCGCTGCTCAGTGTGACACCGCCGGACGCCTCGATCTCCGGCCTGGGAGTCCACTCTGAGATGATGCGCACCGCCCGCCTCACCATCTCCGGCGCCATGTTATCAAGCATGACGCGGTCGACTCCAGCCTCCAGCGCGACCTTCACCTCCTCCAGGCTGGTCGTCTCGACCTCGACGGCCAGATCGCGGTCGTTCGACTCCCGCACCCGCTGCACGGCCCGCGCGATCCCGCCCGCGCAGGCGATGTGGTTCTCCTTGATCAGGACCATGTCGTCGAGGCCGCGCCGGTGGTTCACCGCGCCACCGGCGCGCGTCGCCGCCCGTTCGAGCTCGCGCCAGAGCGGGGTCGTCTTCCGGGTATCCGTAATCCGCGTGCCCGTTCCCTCGACCGCCGCCACAAAGCGGCGCGTGAGGGTCGCCACGCCCGACAGCTGCCCGAGGAAATTCAGAGCCGTGCGCTCACCGGTCAGGATCGCGCGCCCTGAGCCCGAGACCCGGGCGACCGTCGCGCCCCGCGCCACCTCGTCTCCGTCTCCGACGACAGGTCGGAACTCCACAACTCCCAGCTGCCGAAAGACCTCGGCCGCGGCGGCCAGTCCGGCGATCACCCCCCCCGCCTTGGCGATGATCTCGGCCTCGGCACCGGTATCCGCAGGCACGCTCCATTCGCTGGTCCAATCGCCGTCCCCCACGTCCTCCGCCAACGCCTCAGCGATTCGCCGCCGAATCTCCTCCGACAAGACTTCCATACGCGCCCTCAACTCCATCCTGCGACCAGCGCGTAGACGATATAGCCTCCCCCCACCGCCCAACAGTAGTAGGCGAAGCGATGGAACCGACCAACCCGCAGCCAGCGCACGAACAGGACTATCGCCACCATGCCCGCCGCGAAAGCGCTCAACGACGCGGCCGCGAGCTCGATCGTGCCCGCACGAAACTCGGCGCCCGCCAGCTCCGGCAGCTCCAGAAGGGACGCCCCCACGATGGCGGGCACCGACAACAGGAAGCTGAACTCCGCCGCGACATCACGGCGTGTCCTGGCCCAGAGCGCCGTGGCCACCGTCACGCCCGATCTCGAGATGCCCGGGAGCAGGGCCGCTGCCTGGGTCATCCCCACCACGAGAGAGCCCGCCCATCCCGGGTCCTGACGTTCCCCACGAGCGATGAGCCAGCGGGTAGCGTACACGACAGCACCGGTCAGCAAGAGGCTCAGAGCCGCCAACACAGGCAGATCGAACAAGAGCGCGATCGCGCCGGTCAAGGTGATGCCCACCAGAGCCGCAGGCACCGACGCCAGCCCCAGCAGCCCCAGGTAGCGCAGGTCGTCCCTCTGCTTTCGCACCGCGCCCGCTACCAGCGCTGCCAGCCGCCGTCGATACAGCACGAGCACCGACAGAGCCGTCGCCAGGTGAACCAGGACCTCGAAGGCGACACCCGGCGGGTCCACACCGAGCAGCGCCTCCGCAAGGACGAGATGACCGGAGCTGGAAACCGGGAAGAACTCGGTGAGCCCTTGTACGAGGCCCAGGGCGACCGCCTCCAACAGCGTCATCGCTTCAACGGCGTCTGGGGTGGACGTGCGCGAACCCGATGATCATCGGCCCAGCACCTCCTCGTAGAACGACTCATACCTAGGCACGATTCGCTCGGCAGAGTAGCGCTGCTCCGCCGCCGCCCGCGCCGCACGCCCCATCTCCTGCCAGCGGCCTGCGTCCCCCAGTATCTCGAAGGCCGCGTCCGCCATCGCGTCCACCGCGCCCACCGGCAGCAGGCGACCGGCCACTCCGTCGTCCACCAGCTCCTCCAGGCCACCGCATCGCGTGCCGAGCACGGGCAAGGCGCTGGCCATCGCCTCCAGCGCCGCAAGCCCGAACGACTCCGACTCGCTGAGCAGCATGAAAAGGTCCGCACAGGCCAACAGTTCCGCCACCGAGTCCTGCTTGCCCAGAAACAACACCCGGTCTCCAATGCCCAGGCTGCGGGCCTGCTCCTCCGCGAGCGGCCGGTCGGGCCCATCTCCGACGAAGATCAGACGCGCGGGCAGCTTCTCCATCACGCGGGCCGCCACGCGCACGACATCGCCCACGCGCTTGACCGGCCGGAAGTTGGAGATGTGAATGAGGATCTTCTCCTCCGGGTTGGCCAGCGCTTTGCGCAAATTGTCCCCGCGTTTGCGGCTGAACATCTCGGTGTCGACGAAATTCGGGATCACCCGCACGTCGCAGCCCACGCAGCCGAACTTCGCAAACGTCTCCTGCTTCAGATACTCGGAGACAGCGGTCAGGCCGTCGGAACGCTCGATCGAGAACCTCACGATCGACCGGTAGGAAGGATCCTGACCCACCAGCGTGATGTCGGTGCCGTGAAGTGTAGTGACGATCTTCAGGTCGGCAGGCTCGGCCAGCATCTGCTTGGCAAGCCAGGCCGAGGTCGCGTGCGGCACAGCGTAGTGGACATGGAAGAGATCGAGGTGACGCTGGGTAGCGATCTCGTGCATGGCGACTGTCACGGCCAGCGAGTAGGGCGGATACTCGAACAGTGGGTAGCGCGACACCTCGATCTCGTGGAAGTAGGTGTTCCGCAAGAAGCGAGGCAACCGAAAGGGGTGGGCGTAGGACACGAAATGGACCTCGTGCCCGCGCTGCGCGAGACGCACGCCCAACTCGGTGGCGACGGCACCACTGCCGCCGTAGGTCGGATAACAGGAGATCCCAATCCTCATGTCAGCCGCCGGAAGCTACGGGTGGTGATGTCTCTAAGCCAGGCCGCGTCACCCGCTCTTCCCAACGCCGCACGATCTCCTCGGCCAGCTCAGAGCACGGGCGATCTGCCGCGAGCCAGATCGTATCCTCGGGGAGCTGGTGCCGGAACCAGGTGAGCTGGCGGCGCGCGAACCGCCGCGTACTGCGCTTCGCGTCCTCCACGGCCTCCTCCAGCGTACGCTCACCGCGCAGGTGCGAGATCAACTCCGCGTATCCCACCGACCTCAGTCCAGGCGCGGTCGCTGGGAAGCGAGTCAGCAGCTGCCGCACTTCGTCGAGCAGGCCTTCACCCATCATCCGGTCGAAGCGGCGGTCGATCCGCTTGTAGAGCTCGAGGCGCGGCAGGTCAAGGCAGAAGACCATCGCCCGCAGCGCGGGCGTCTCCGGCGGCTGAGCCAGCCACCAGGAATGAGGCCGTCCCGAAAGCAGCACGACTTCCAGCGATCGCGCCAGGCGCTGGCGCCCGCCCTCGCCAGCCAACTGCTCCGCCCGACGGGGATCCAGGCGGCGCAGCCACCTCTTCAACTCCTCCGGCGCGCGGCCGGACAGGTAGCTTCGCATCCGCATCCGCTGCTGCGGCGCGAAGGCGGGCTCGGGGCCCAAGGGCGCGAGCAGCACGCGGATGAAGAAGCCGGTTCCGCCAACGATGATCGGCGTGCCGCCACGTTCGTGGACCTGCGTGATCGAATCCCAGGCGTCCCGCGCGAAGCGGCCGGCGCTGTAGCTCTCATCCGGCTCCAGGCAGTCAAGCCCGTGATGTGGGACACGCTGACGCAGCGCGGCCGACGGCTTCGCCGTGCCGATATCCAGGTAGCGAACCACCTGCCGCGAGTCCGCGGAGATGATCTCACCGCCGGCGCGCTCCGCGACCTCAACGGCGAGCTCCGTCTTGCCCGTGCCGGTGGCACCGGTGATGACGATGGCGTCAGGTGTGGCTCGCGAGGTCATCGGCGCCGTGGCGGTTTTCAGCTGCGGCCGAACCGCCGCGCGAGCTCCTCGAGGGAGAGCCGGAGGATGGTGGGCCGGCCGTGCACGTCGTGGCCAGGCAGCTCCGAGGCGAACAGCTGGTCGAACAGCTCTGTCATCTCGCGCTCGGAAAGGTCTTGTCCGGCCTTGACCGCCGCCTTGCAGGCGAACGACTTGGCGACGCGCTCATGCTGGTTACGCGCCGAATCGACGAGCGGGGAACCGTGTGCGAGCTCGGCGATCATCTCGCGGAAACAGCGCTCGGCGTCGAAGTGCGGGTGCGGGTTGGGGACGGCGTGGATGATCACCGTGTTGCTCCCGAAGGTCTCCAGCTCGTAGCCCACCCGCCTCAGGACGCCGGCAAGCTCCTCGACGGCTTGCATCTCGCCGGGCGAAAGCCTGAGCGTGATCGGGAACAGCAACCGCTGGGACGATGTCTTTCCACCCCGGAAGTCTCTCATCAGCTGCTCGAACAGTACCCGCTCGTGTGCCGAGTGCTGGTCCACGATGATCAGGCCGCTCCGCGTCTCGGCCAGGATATAGGAGTCGTGGAGCTGCCACATCGCGCCCGCTCGCCCCGTCCACCAGCCGGGCTCCTCTCCCGTCTCGGCGCTGGGCTCTGACGGCGCCACCTCGCCGGGCACGAACAACGCCATCTGGGCGCCGCCGGGCGTCGCTGCGGTTGGGCGGGGCTGGGCCGGGCCTGGCGGAAGGCCTCTGGAGGTGAGCTGCACCGTACCGGTCGCTTGCGGGCCGAGCCTCGCCGTGCTCTCGATCCCTTCCAGCCCGGAGCGTACCGCCTCCCTCACCGTCGCCTCCACCTTCATCTTGTTACGGAAGCGCACCTCGGCTTTTGCCGGGTGCACGTTCACATCCACCTCCTCCGCGGGCAGCTCGAAATACAGGAACAGGACCGGGCGATACCCACTGGGCAGCGTGGTCCGGTAAGCCTCCTCGGCGGCGCGAACGATGAAGCGATCGCTGAAGGGACGACCGTTCACGAACAGATAGAGCCTGCGGGTCCCGGGCCGGGTGTCGGCAGGCCGCTGAATCAGGCCGGCGACACGCAGGCCATCCGACAGGTAGTCGATCGGGAGTAGCTGCGATGCCAGCTCTTCGCCCCAGATCGCCGCGATACGAGCCGCCAGATCGCCGGTGCGCGGCACGTCAAGCAGTTCGCGACTGTTAGAGCGCAGGCGGAAGGCGGTGCTCAGGTTCGCAAGAGCCAGTGCCGTGGTCGCCTCGGAGACTGCGCGCGCCTCAGCAGCGGCGGAGCGGAGGAACTTGGCCCGAGCAGGCACGTTGAAGAAGAGCGACCGCACGGTCACGGTGGTTCCGGGCCGCCGGGCGATCTCCTCCACCGCCACCACACGCCCTCCATTGATCTTGATGCGCGTTCCCACACCGTCCTCGACCGGAGCGGTCTCAAGCTCGAAGCGCGACACAGCGGAGATAGACGGCAGGGCCTCGCCACGAAATCCGAGGCTGCGGATGGCACGCAGGTCTTTCTCGTCGCGTATCTTCGACGTGGCATGCCGGTCGATGGCCAGCAGGGCGTCGTCACGCCCCATACCGTAGCCATCATCGGCGACCCGCAACTCCGTCTTGCCGCCGTTGCGAATCTCGATCTCGATCTGGCTGGCCAGGGCGTCGAGCGAGTTTTCGACCAGCTCCTTGATCGCGGAGGCCGGCCGCTCCACCACCTCACCGGCCGCGATCTGGTTGGCCACGTGGTCGGGCAGGATATGAATGCGACGCTGCATGCACCGAAGCTATCGGGCCTACCGGCCGCCATCAAGCGAGCTCGTCGGCGCCCGCCCCGGTGCGTCGCTTCACACGAATATGAGGCGCAAGATCAGGAAGGCGATGGCGGCGAGCACCGCTGAAAGGGGGACCGTGATGATCCAGGAATTGACGATGTTCCGCACTACCCTGAGGTTGAGGGCCCCGAGGCCGTGGGCGAGGCCGACGCCGATCACCGCCCCCACCAGCGTGTGGGTCGTGGACACCGGGAGGCCCAGAAGCGAGAACACCAGGACCGTGCTGGCGGCGCCGAACTCCGCACTGAAACCACGTGACGGCGCCATCTCGGTGATCGCCCGACCCACGGTCTCGATCACCTTGTAGCCCCAAGTGGCCAATCCAACCACGATCCCGATTCCGCCTGCCATCAGCACATAGATCGGGACCGCTACCCGCCCGGCCACTTCGCCCGTCTGGGCGATGTGGACTACCGCCGCCACAGGCCCAACGGCATTGGCCACATCGTTAGCCCCGTGGGCAAACGCCACAAAGCTGGCCGTCAGCACCTGCAGCCACCCGAAAATCCGCTCGACGAACTGGTAGGGATTGGCGGCGACCCGAACCGTCCGCGCCACCGCAACGCGCACACCGCTCCCCGCTACGACCGCCACCAGTATGGCGCTGCCCAGCACCATCCACCAAGGCGGATCGTGAAGCACATTCTTGAGCCCTTTGTACACGAAGCTCAGAACGAGGATGATCGTGACCAGACCCACCAGGTAGGGCGATTGCTGGCGCACCCTCTCGGCTGGGTCGGCCTGCCGCAGTATCGTCCGCCGCAGGTGCACGAACATGAGGAACGCCACCAGAGCGCCCGCAAGTGGAGAGATCACCCAGCTGCCCGCGATGCGCAAGATCGTCAGCCAGTTGACATTGGAGAACCCGGCAGCCACGACCCCGAATCCGACCACCGCACCGACAATCGAGTGAGTGGTCGAGACGGGGAGCCCTAACGTGGTAGCGAGCTGGAGCCAGATACCGGCAGCGATCAGCGCCGCGACCATGCCAAGCATGAGGAGCAACGGCCCATCCGCCCCGAACCGGCCCGTCCCGCTGAAGACGGACGTGTCAAGGATGCCGCTGCGGATAGTCTGGGTCACGTGCGAA
>JBDHKG010000021.1:0-37187 GCA_039586495.1 Gemmatimonadota bacterium
GCTGGCACCGCTGGAACCGGCGGCATCGCACCCGAATCCGCTGGCGATACGCGCCCGATCGCAACAGCGAGTACCTGCTCTACCAGACCCTCATCGGCATCTGGCCGCTCGCGAACCCGGCGGGCCAAGCCGGAGAACAGGCACCGTCACGGCTGGCGGTCACGGAGGGTTTCCGCGAGCGCGTCGAGGCCTACATGGAGAAAGCCGCGCGCGAGGCGAAGCAGCACACCAGCTGGATCGATCCCAATCCCGCTTTCGAGGCAGCGCTACGTGACTTCGTGCGGGCGTTGCTCTCCCCCGAGAAAAGCCCGCGTTTCCTGGCCGACCTCGACGGCTTCGTCCAGCGCATCGCCCGACCCGGACTCTGGAATGCCCTGGCACGCACCCTGGTTCAGCTCACGGCACCCGGGACCCCGGACGTCTATCAGGGCGATGAGCTCTGGAACTTCAGCCTGGTGGATCCCGACAACCGCCGCCCCGTCGACTTCGAGCCCCGGCGCCAGCTGCTGCTCGACCTATCGGAAGCCTGGAGGCGGCGACAGGGGACGGAGCGTCAACGCTTCCTGAGGCAGCTGGTCGAGGGCCCTGAGGACAGCCGCATCAAGCTGCATGTCATCTCCCAGGCGCTCCGGGTCCGGCGCGCCAACCCCGAGCTATTCTTACAGGGCCACTACGAGCCGCTGGCGGCGAACGGGCCTGCCGCGGCTCACCTCCTCGCCTTCGCCCGGCGGCGCGGGCCGCAGGTGGCGCTCACCCTGGTGTCGCGTCGCATCGCTTCGCTCTCCGCCGGTCGGCCGACAGCTCTGGTCCGGCACAACGCTCAGCCTGCCTGAAAACCTCGCAACCGGCCCCTGGGGCAACGCGCTGACCGGGGAAACCCTGGAAACGCCTCACCGACGCGGACGGGCGCAGCTCGCCGTGGGCGATGCGCTGGACAGTTTCCCCGTCGCGCTCCTGCTGCATCCTTGCTGAGTTCAGGCAGCGGCCACGCGAGCCGCGTGGCCCGCACCGCTTGACAGCCCGCAGCCGCCCGCCCGGCATAGTCCTTGACAATCGCCATTTTTGAACCAGTCTATCTCGATCCTCCAGAAGCTGGTAGAAGCTGGTAGAAACTGGCGAGGGTTGGGAACACCGCAGGGTAGCGGTGCGCCTCGGCCCGCACACACAGAGCTATGGTAGCGAACCTCTCCTCGTTTCGGCCGGGCGTGGCCTATTTCTCGATGGAGTTCGCCCTCGACCCGCACATGCCCACCTACGCGGGAGGGCTGGGCGTGTTGGCCGGAGATATCCTCCGTTCTGCCGCCGACCTCCGCGTGCCGATGGCCGGCGTCACGCTGCTCCACCGCAAGGGCTACTTCCACCAGGAGCTGGACGCCACGGGGAATCAGACTGAGAGTCCGCAGACCTGGTCACCGGAGGAGGTACTCGAGCCTTTGCCCCAGACCATCTCCGTCGAGATCGAGGGACGTCAGGTCAAGATCCGGCCCTGGCGCTTCCTGGTCAGCGGCGTCAACGGCCATTCGTTGCCCGTCATCTTCCTCGACACGGCGCTGCCTGAGAACGACCCGGGAGACCAGCCGCTCACCGACTACCTCTACGGCGGCGATGAACGCTATCGCCTCTGCCAGGAGGTGATCCTGGGGTTCGGCGGTGTGGCCGTGCTACGTGCGCTCGGCTACGAGACTCGGGTCGCCTACCACATGAACGAAGGGCACTCCGCCCTCCTCACACTCGCGCTGCTCGGGGAGCGACCCGCGCGCGACGGCCGAGAGGAGATCAATCACGCCGACATCGAGGCCGTCCGCCAGCAGTGCGTCTTCACAACGCATACACCGGTACCGGCCGGGCACGACCAGTACCCGCGAGACCTGGTGGCCCGTGTGCTGGGCCCGGAGCGCGTCGCGGCCCTGGAGGCCAGCGGTTGTTTTCTGAACGGCACGCTGAACATGACCTACCTCGGGCTTCGCCTCTCGCACTACATCAACGGCGTCTCGATGCGGCACGGCGAGGTCTCCTTGGGCATGTTCCCCGGTTACCCCGTGCAGGCCATCACCAATGGAGTCCACGCCGCGACCTGGACGTCCGCGCCTTTCGCCGCACTCTTCGATCGCTACATGCCCGGCTGGCGCCACGACAACCGCTACCTGCGTTATGCGATCAACATCCCGCTTCATGAGATCCAGCAGGCCCACCTCCAGGCAAAACGGCTCCTGCTCGAGCAGGTGGAACGGCGAAGCGGCGTGCGCCTCCGAGAGGACGTCTTCACCATCGGCTTCGCTCGGCGCGCCACGCCCTACAAGCGACACAACCTGCTGCTCAGCAACCCGGCGCGCCTGAAGGAGATCGTCCGGCGCGTCGGTCCGCTGCAGGTCATCTATGCCGGGAAGGCGCACCCCCGGGACGGCGACGGCAAGGCGATGATCCAGCGTATCTTCGCCGCCTCGAGAGAGCTGGAGGCGGATATCCGCATAGTCTACCTAGCGGACTACGACGTGGCGTTGGCGAAGTACCTGGTCGCGGGCGCCGACCTGTGGCTGAACACGCCGAGGAGGCCGCGCGAGGCATCCGGGACCAGCGGCATGAAGGCCGCCTGCAACGGCGTACCGTCGCTGAGCGTGCTCGATGGCTGGTGGGTCGAGGGCCACATTGAGGGTGTCACCGGCTGGTCGATACCGCACGGCCATGCGGCGCCCGACGATGAGTCGGCCGAGATCACGGCCCTCTACGACAAACTCGAACGCGTAATCGTACCGACCTTCTATGGACAGCCGCCCGCCTACGCTGCGGTCATGCGCTCCGCTGTCGCCCTAAACGCTTCTTTCTTCAACACGCAGCGCGTGGTCTCCCAGTACGTCCGCAATGCTTACAACAACCCGGCAGACCCGGAAACCAGCCTGTCTGCCCCATGCGCCTGACGGCGCACTACGACCCGGCCTCCGAAGAGACCTCGCTACCTCGCGCCCTCTTCAGGTCGAATTCCTTCCGCTCGCTGCGCTTGAACGTGTAGATCTTGCCGTCCACGCCGATCCTGGCGTAGGGCGCCCAGGCTCCCTCGAAATAGACGCTGAGCGTGTCGTGGTTGATGTTCAGCGTGAACCAGTGGCCGCGGTACTGGATGCGCGAGCGGACGGCCTTGAGATCCTTCGGTAGGCGCGGGTTCAGCCACATCACGCCCTCCCGTATGGCGATCCCGCTATAACAACGCTGGACGATGTCCACGGCACCGGCCATCGCGCCCAGGTGGATTCCTTCCGGCGTCGTTCCACCCTGCACGTCCTTCAAATCACTCATCACGGCCGCCTCGAACCAGCGCCAGGAGCGCTCACGGTCACCTCGCGCCTGCACCCACGAGTTGATGATCGCGCTCAAGCTCGAGCCGTGTGAGGTCCGACGCAGGTAGTACTCGATGTTCTTCGGGATCATGTCGGGCGCGAAGGGATAGTCCAACCGGTTGAACAGCTGCTGCAGCCGTTCGGCCGAGAACAGGTAGAACAGCATCAGCACGTCCGCCTGCTTGCTGACCTTGTAGCGGTTCGGCGTGTCACCCTCCGCCTCAAGGATGCGATCGAGCCGGTGAATGTTGCCGTACTTCGCCCGGTAGCCCTCCCAATCAAACTCCTCGAGATCCTCGTAGCCCTCGAACTGGCTGATGATGCCGTCATCGTGGAAGGGCACGAACAGCTTTCGAGAGATGTCGGCCCACTCGGCGATCTCCTCGTCGCTGACCTTCAGGTCCTCGAAGATCTCTGACTTGCAGTCGACGTCGAGCAGATCCATGACGCGCTCGGCTGCGCACTCGAGCACCCACGCCACCATAACGTTGGTGTAGGCGTTGTTGCTAATGCCTGGCTGCTTGGCGTCCGGGTACGCGGTGTGGTATTCGTCCGGCCCCATCACACCGTGAATCTCGTAGCGATCCCGCTCGGGGTTGTAGGTGGCGATGCTCGCCCAGAAGCGGGCGATCTCGAAGATCATCTTCGCACCGTAGGTGCAGATGAACTCCCGGCGCCCCGTCGCCTGATAGTGCCCCCACACGTGAAGAGCAATCGCCGCATTCACGTGGCGCTGCAGGTGCGAATCGTCCGCTATCCAGCGGCCGGACCGCGGGTTCAGGTGCAACACCTGGCTCTCTTCACGACCGTTGCTTCCGCTCTGCCAGGGATACAGTGCTCCTGTGAACCCGGCCGCCTCCGCATTCCTGCGCGCCTCCGGCAGCCGACGGTAGCGGTACATCAGCAGCGCCCGCGCGATCTCTGGGATGCGAAGATTCAGGAAGGGGAAGATGTACAACTCATCCCAGAATATATGCCCGCGATAGGCCTCACCGTGGAGCCCACGGGCCGGCACACCCACATCGAGCTCGACGGTGTTGAGTGAGACCGTCTGCAACAGGTGGAAGATGTGGATCCGTAGCGCCAGCTGAGCGTCGGGAACACCCTCAAGCTCGATGTCGCACCGGTACCAGAGCTGTCTCCAGGCGAGCCGATGCGTGCGTAGCAGGTCCTCGAACGTACCGGCGCGTTCGATCGCTCGACGCGCTTCGTCGCCGGGAGAGCTGATCGCCCAGTCACGAGACGTGTAGATGGCGACGATCTTCTCGATCCGCACCGGCTGGCCCTGCTCGCAGTCGACGCGCAGAAGTTGCTCGATGTAGCCAGGCTCCTCGTTGGCGCTTCGCTCGACCGGGATCTGCTGCGAATCGCGGTAGATCCGTGTCCGCGCCGCCTGGGCCATCTCGGTGCGGGACTGGTTGGTCTGGACCAGCAGGTAGATCCCGTCCTCCCCCATCGGCGCGGCTTCCAAGTGCTCTAGATGCCGGCCGCTGAAGTCACGATAGCGCGCGACGCCCCGGTTCTCTACCTGGCCGTCCAGGGCCGAGCGCACCTCGATCCGGCCGGACCAGTTCTCCGGGGTGATCGACCATTCGATCGCCGCCGCGTGCGGGTCCGCCATGTGCACCAAGCGCCGGCTGCGCAGCGACGTCTCACGACCCTTCGGATCCCGGAAGCGACAGGTCCAGGTCAGGATACCCTCTTCCAGATCCAGCTCCTGTCGGTACTCGAGCAGCTCCACCGACTCGAGGGCAAACCACTTCTCACCCTCGAACCGGAACGTGAGAAAGGTCCAGTTCGGCCAGTTCACCAGATCCTCGTTCTCCACGACCCGCCCCGCGATCTCGGTCTTGAGGCGATTGTAGCCGCCGGCCAGATACGTGCCCGGATAGTGGGCACCGCCGGCTCTCACCGAACTCACCGCACCCCGCGTCGCGAAGTACCCGTTGCCAAGCGTGCACAACGCTTCCCGCAGCGGCTCCTCATCCGGTTTCCAGCCTTGGTAGACCAGCTTCCACCCGTTCATCGGCTTCTGCCTCTCAACAGGTTCACCAGCTCAGCCAGCAGCTTCTCCACCTCCGAAGTGTCATGCAGACCGTAGCTCGCGTGAGTCAGGTACGACGGTGTACCCACCAGCACGCCGATCCCCCGCCCCCCCAGCACCCGGAACGCGTCCTCGTCCGTCACGTCATCACCGAGGTAGAACGGCAACACGTCATCCCCATCGAGCCCCAGCGCCTCGAGCAGCCAGAGCACGGCTCGCCCCTTGTCCCAATCGATGTCCGGACGCAGCTCGAATACCCTCTTGCCGCCGGACAAGCGCAAGCGATCATGTCTGCCGAGCACCTCTCGCACCGCCGCCTCCACCTTCGGGACATCCGCATCGGCCACGTTGCGGTAATGGTTGGCGATGGCGAAGCGCTTGCGCTCAACGCGAGCACCCGGTATCGGCTCGATACACAGCCGTAGCTCGCGTTCTGCGCTGTCAAGATCCGGCAGGCACTCCCGCCCGCCTCTGTGCTCCATACTCAGGCCGTCCGGACCCTTGATGTCGAACCCATGGCTGCCCGCATACACCAGCCCATCCAACCCGACCAGCGGCTCCACGTCGGCTCGGTCGCGCCCGCTCACGATGGCGACGATACAGAGCTGTGCCAACTCCCTCAGCACGTCGCGCATCGACTCCGCAAGTATGGCCCGCTCCGGTTGGGAAACGATCGGTGTCAGCGTACCGTCATAGTCCAGGAACATGGCCGGTCGCTTAACCGCAAGGCGCAGGGCGATCTCCTCGCGCGACTCCAGCGCCGACGAAAGTTCACTGGCGCGGCGCGATCCCTCCGGATGTCCCTCTATCATGTGATCAGGTCTCGGTCGGCAATTGCCTCAGGTCGCTCACTACGATGTCGGCGCCGTTCGCCAACAACGTTTCCTCTGCACCCACCCGGTCCACGCCGACCACCCAACCGAAACCGCCCGCGCGTCCCGCCTGCACGCCGGCGACCGCGTCCTCGAACAGGGCCGCACGGGTCGGTTCGACACCCAGCAGCTCGGCTGCCTTCAGGAAGATATCCGGCGCCGGCTTCCCAATGAGCTGCAGCCGGTCGGCCACCACACCGTCGACCCGGACATCGAAGAGATCGGTGAGGCTGGCTGCCCTGAGGACCGCTGCGCAGTTCTTGCTTGACGAGACGATCGCCGTCTTGAGCCCCATCTCCCTCCACTTCCGGATCTGCTGGACCGTGTCCTCAAAAACCTCCACACCTCCGGAGTCCAGCAGCTCGTTGTAGAGAATGTTCTTGCGGTTGCCCAGCCCGCAGACCGTCTCTTCGTCCGGCCCGTCGCTCGCATCCCCGTAAGCTAGCGTGATGCCGCGGGAAGCGAGGAAGCTGCGCACTCCATCGTAGCGCGGTTTGCCATCGACGTAGCGCGGATAGTCCGTCTCGATCACGAACGGCTCGAACGGCACATCCTCCCGGGCCGCACGCCGCTCCAGGTACTCGTCGAACGCCCGCTTCCACGCCCGCGCATGCACGCTCGCGGTGCGCGTGACGACACCGTCCAAATCGAAGATCACAGCGTCGAAGTCGGCCGTGCTGATGCTCTTCACTCTAGTGCGCGCTCCGATCCCCCTAGGCCCACCTGTCCACGCCGGCTCTGCGGCGAACCGCTAGACGCCCGGCCCGGTGTCGCGCCACCCCAACCACGCCAGTAGGCGGATAGGGCACCGGACACCCACGCGACCGAGCCAAAAAGAATAAGCCTCGGCGGCACATCGACAAGTGCCCCACGCTCTCCCGTGGGCGCGCTAGTCCGGCGTGAATCTGTCGAGGAACGCCCGCTCGTCGGCGGTCAGGCTGCCGATCCCGGAGGTCTTGATCTTCTCCATCACCCGATCCAGCTCGGCCCGGTTCACCGGGTGCATCTCCTCGCGACGGATCCTCGCCCAGCGCTTGAGATCCGCGCCGTCGCCGCCCGAGCTACCCCGAGCGGAAGCGCTGACCTTTGCCCGGAACTGGCGCGCAGGAGACCGATGCTCCATCCACTTCAGGTACGCGAATCCCCCAACGAACCCGCCGAGATGCGCGAAGTGCGCGACCCCGCCATGCGCCCCGCTGAACCCGCCGTAGAGGGAGAGCGCCGTCATGATCGCCACGAGCCAACGCGCCTGCACCGGGAAAACCCCCCAGATGTAGATCTGCTCGCGCGGCCAATAGCGCGCGAAGCCGATCAGCACACCGAACACGGCTCCCGAGGCACCGACGATCGGCACATACGGGGTGACCAGCGAAAGCAGCGCCCCCGTGATGCCGCTCAGAAAGTACAGGCCGAGAAAGTGTCGACCACCCAGCCGCTGCTCCAGCCGCGGCCCGAAAAAGAAGAGCGCCAGCATGTTGAAGAAGAGGTGCCAGAGGCCGCCGTGCAGAAACATGTAGGTGACTGGCGTCCACGGTCGGTACGGGATCCCCGCCGGCACCAGCCAGAAGAGCGGCATAACCTGCGGCTGCAGGCTGGTGACGAGAAACACCGCCAAGTTGGCGTAGATCAGGCGTGATACCCAACGCGTCATCGGCAAACCACCAGAGATCGTAGGATCATTCTCGCGGCCGAATATACCCAGGACCCGACCTCGCCGCGAGCGCCTGCAAGAGCCAGCAGAGACGTTCTCAAGTCGCTTCCCCCAGCTCCTGAACGGCCCGGACGCTGGGTGCCCTCCCGCAGTCACGCTGGCCCCGACGCACGTCTCGAGGCCGAATGATGAGCTTGAGAACCGGCCCAGGCAAACTCCTGCCCGCTTGCGTCGATCTCCTCCGCAGCACCTATTTCCCTCTGCGCGTTCCTCAAACCCGCATAGTCAGGGGGATCCCATGACAACCCGCATGTGCGTCCGCGCGCTCGCAGCCGGGCTGCTGTTGCAGGCCCTGACGACGGCCTGTGGCGAGCAGGTCGCACCGCCACGCAGCCCCGAAGATACACCGCTCATACCGCGCGAAGTCGTCTTCGGTAACCCCGATAAGGCCACCACCCGGATCAGCCCTGACGGCTCGAAGGTCAGCTACCTGGCCCCGCTTGACGGCGTGCTCAACGTCTGGGTCGGACCCGTGGAGGACCCGAGCGCGACCCAACCCATCACTCACGATACGGCCAGGGGCATCTTCTTCTACAGCTGGGCTTACAGCAGCCGGCACATCATCTACGTCCAGGACCTGAAGGGCGATGAGAACTGGCGTGCCTACAGCGTGGATCTCGAGACCGGCGCGACCGTCGACCTGACTCCACTCGAGGGAGTCCAGGCTCGACCTCAGGAGATCAGCCCTGAGTTCCCGGACGAGATTCTGGTCGGGCTCAACGATCGTGATCCGCGCCTGCACGACATCTATCGTGTGAACCTGAGTACGGGCGAGCGAAGCCTGGTCCAGCTCAACGCAGGGTTCGAGCGCTTCATCACCGACCACAACTTCAACGTCCGCTTCGCCGGCCGCTTCACGCCCGGGGGCAGCTTCGAATTGCACCGGCCGACGGCCGAAGGCGGCTGGGAGCTCTTCGCCAGCTGGGGGCTGGAGGACTCGGAGACGACCTTCCCGCTCACCTTCAACAAGAGCGGGGACACGCTGTACATGCAGGACAGCCGGGGGCGTAATACAGCCGCGCTCACTGCCGTCGACCTGGCTACGGGTGCGCTGAGCGTCGTCGCCGATGATCCCCAGGCGGATCTCGACGAGGTGATGATCCACCCGCTCAGGCGAAACATCGAGGCCGCCGCCTTCACCTACACCCGCAAGGTTTGGGAGTTGATCGACGAGTCGTTGCGCGGTGACTTCGACTACCTGCGGGATGTGGCCGACGGGGACATCGAGGTCGTGAGCCGTACCCTGGACGACCGAAAATGGATCGTCGCCTATCTTCTGGATAGCGGGCCGGTCCGTTGGTACCTGTACGAGCGCGACAGGCGTCGAGCGACGTTCCTCTTCACGAATCGCGCCGAGCTCGAGGACCAGCCGCTAGCGGCTATGCACCCCGTCGTCATCCATTCACGCGACGGGCTGAAGCTGGTCAGCTACCTGACGCTGCCGGTGTGGGCGGACACTGACGGCGATGGCCGGCCCGAGCAACCGCTGCCCATGGTCCTCAGCGTTCACGGAGGGCCGTACTACCGCGACTTCTGGGGCTACAACCCCGAGCACCAGTGGCTGGCCAACCGTGGCTTCGCGGTCCTGAGCGTCAACTTCCGGGGTTCGACCGGTTTCGGAAAGGACTTCGTCAACGCCAGCACAGGCGAATGGGCCGGCAAGATGCATGATGACCTCGTCGACGGCGTCAACTGGGCGATTGACCAAGGGATCACCGCTGCCGACCAGGTCGCGATCTTGGGCGGTAGCTACGGCGGCTATGCCACGCTCGTCGGGATGACCTTCACGCCCGAGACGTTCGCCTGCGGCGTGGACATCGTCGGGCCATCCAACCTGGTGACACTGCTCCAGTCGTTTCCACCCTACTGGGGCCCGAGGATCGAGCGCTGGGTCGCCCGGATCGGCGGCGATCACCGAACCGCGGAGGGACAGGGTTTCCTCGCCTCGCGTTCACCGCTGACCTTCGTGGACCGCATCACTCGACCGCTGCTGATCGGCCAGGGCGTGAACGACCCGCGGGTGAAGCAGGCGGAATCGGATCAGATCGTTCGAGCCATGCGGGAGCGAGGCATCCCCGTGACCTACGTGGTCTACCCTGACGAGGGGCACGGTTTCGCCCGGCCCGAGAATCGGATGTCGTTCTTCGCCGTGGCCGAAGCCTTCTTGGCCGACTGCTTGGGCGGCAGGCTCGAACCGATCGCTGACGACTTCATTGGATCCAGTATCACCGTCCCGGTCGGCGCCGAGCACGTCTCCGCGCTGGAACAAGTGCTGCCCAGCCCGTGACTGTGAGGCCTCCGCGACTGCGCGCCGAGGACAGCGTAGACGGCACCGGGTACCGGATCCACTGGCGCCGCGGGCATCATCGCTCTTTCCTCCATCCGCTATGGGAACGGGGAGAGAGTCGTGCCCCCTCCCCGCCGTCACTCCCAAGACCCTCGGTCTGTTTCAGCCCGACCCTGCTGCGTCGAGCGTCTCTAGTCTTCGAAACCCAACTTGCGGCCGGCTGCGAAACACCGCCTCGCGTATTCTCGACCGCGACCACGATGATCTATGTGTTTCGCCCATCGATCGAATCGATCTAGGGCTACCCAGCGATCACGCCGACTACTCGTCAGCCTTCGGCAGGATCACCGAATCGATGACGTGGATCACGCCGTTGCTCGCCACGATATCGGTCTGGACGATGCGCGCGTTATCCACCATCGCCTCGCCACCCTTCAACGAGATCGTCACCTCCTGGCCCTGCGCCGTCTTCGCCGACCTCAGGCCCACCACGTCCTCGGCCAGCAAACGGCCCGGTATCACGTGGTACGTAAGGATGCCCTGCAGCTTGGCGCGGTTCTCAGGCTTGAGCAGTTCCTCGACCGTGCCGGCCGGCAGCTTGGCAAACGCTTCATCCGTCGGAGCGAATACGGTGAACGGACCCTCTCCCTTCAACGTCTCGACCAGGCCCGCCGCCTGAACCGCTGCCACCAACGTCTTGAACGAGCCGGCGGCGACGGCTGTCTCGACGATGTCCTTACTGTGGTTCTCCGACGACATGTGGCCGTACTGGGCCGCTGCCGGAACGCTGAGCACCAGCAGACCTGCGACGGCCATAAACAGGGAAGAAAGATGGAAACGCATAATGTTCCTCCTCGGTGTTAACGGATGCTTGTGAAGAGTTGTTCCTGCACTGCGCTCAGACACTCTGCGTGGCCAAGGCCCAACGCCGCTGGATCGCCCTCCAGGTCAGGCCCTGGTACACCGCGCACAGGCCCACCAGACTGTAAACCAGCCGGCTGAGCACGCTCATCTCGCCGAACAGAGTGGCGACGAGGTCGAAACCGAACAGGCCCACGAGGCCCCAATTGAGGCCACCGATCACCAGCAGCACGGCAGCCACGACATCCAACGTCTTCATCTCGTATTCCTCCCTTCAGCAGGGTTCCGGTCGGCTGGCCAGCGAATCAGCTTCCTCGCGGGGCAGCGTTCTGTCCAGTTGTTGTCAACCAAAATAATGAGACAGCCCACCGTTGTCAAGCCACGGTCTACCGTACAGCTTGACAACCAGTGGACATATGCTTAACCTCCCTGACGAGATCGGCAGGGAGGCAGAGCATGACCACGAATCGCAGTGGCTGGAAAAGGCACCCCATCCGCGTCGTCGCCCGCCGTAGCGGGCTCAGCCGCGACGTTCTCCGCGCCTGGGAGCAGCGCTACGGCGCCGTCGAGCCCGAGCGCACGCCCGGGGGACAGCGCCTTTACTCAGATGACGACATCGAGCGGCTGAGGCTGATCCAGCGTTCTCTGGAGGCGGGCCGCCGGATCGGCCAGGTCGCAAGCCTGCCAACCGAGGAGCTGGCGCGACTCGTGGGCGAGGACCAGCGGGCCGAACTGGCAGCGCTGGAGCGCAAGGGCGCCGAGGCGACGTCGCTGAAACAGACCCGGACGCTGCTCCGTGAGTGTCTGACGGCTGTACAGGCGTTGGACGCAGCGCGACTCGAATCGGTCCTCGGCCGGGCAGCGACAACGCTTCACGTTTCCGATCTGATCGACCACATCGTGACCCCGCTAATGATCCAGATCGGCGACCTCTGGTGGACGGACCATGTGACGCCGGGGCACGAGCATCTGGCCACGACGGTGGTGCGGCGGACGCTGGACGAGATTAGGGTGAAGACGCAGAGCGCCGACGGCCCGGGCCTGGTGGTGGCCACCCCCGCTGGCCAACAGCATGAGATCGGCGCTATGCTGGCCGCGGCCACAGCGGCAGCGGACGGCTGGCGGGTGACCTACCTGGGCGCCGATCTGCCGGCGGCCTCCATCGCCACGGCCGCCGAAGTGACAGGAGCGCGCGCGGTGGCTCTCAGCCTGGTCTACCCGCCCGACGATTCGGAACTCGCCGAGGAACTCCGCGCTCTCCGCCGACTTCTCCCCGAGGAGGTGGCGGTGATCGTGGGAGGTCAGGCCGCGCCAAGCTACGCGAATGTGCTGCAGGCGATCGGGGCGCTTTGGCTTCCTGACACACCGGCCCTGCGCTCCGCCCTCGACCGGATCCCAACCTCGCCAAGCGGCGGGCCTGGCAACGGGAGGAACCCTGGCTCCCACTAGGGCTGCAGAAAGGAGCCTCACATGGACAGCGTTCCCGCCTCGCGGATCGGCACCTGCAACGACGCGCCCGTGCGCGAGGACGGCGACTTCGTCCTCTATTGGATGATCGCGTTCCGGCGCACCCTTTGGAACTTCAGCCTGCAGCGCGCGCTGGAGTGGGCACGCAAGTTGAGAAAGCCTCTCGTGGTGATGGAAGCGCTGCGCTCGGACTACCCTTGGTCGAGCGATCGAACTCACCGCTTCATTCTCGACGGTATGACCGACAACGCCCGGCGGCTGCGTAACTCCCGGGTCCTCTACTACAGCTACGTCGAGGCGAGCCCCGGCGCAGGTCGTGGTCTGCTCGCTGCGCTGGGCGGCCGTGCCTGCGTCGTGGTAACGGACGACTATCCAGCCTTCTTCCTGCCGCGGATGGTCTCGGCGGCCGCGCGCCGCCTGCCGCTGCGCCTCGAGAAGGTGGACTCCAACGGTCTCCTGCCGCTGCGAGTCGCTGACCGACTCTACGAGACGGCCTATGCCTTTCGCCGCTTCTTGCAGAAGACCTTGCCGACCCACCTCACGGATTCGCCAGCCCCGAACCCACTGCGCGGCGTTCGGCTGCCGCGCCTCGAGGCGTTGCCGGCCGAGATCACGCGCCGCTGGCCTGATGCGTCCCCCGCACTGCTGGCGGATGAATTCGATGCGGCTCGGCTCCCCATCGATCACGCGGTCGCCCCGGCCGACACGCCCGGAGGACCCACGGCAGCGGCGCGCGCTCTGAAGAGTTTTCTCGACGGTCGACTCGCCCGCTACGCTGAGGAGCGTAATCATCCCGACCTCGACGCCAGCAGCGGACTGTCGCCCTATCTGCATTTCGGCCATATCTCCAGCCACCAGATCTTCAGCGAGCTGATGGCACGCGAGGATTGGGACGCCGATTGTCTCGCGCCCGAGGCGACAGGGAAACGCAGCGGCTGGTGGGGGGTGAGTGAGAGCGCGGAGGCCTGGCTCGACCAGCTCGTCACCTGGCGCGAGCTCGGTTTCAACATGTGCATTCATAGGCCTGATTACGACAACTATGACTCGCTACCCGGTTGGGCCCGAGCGACGCTGGCGGAGCACGCCAAGGATGCCCGCCCGCACCTCTACAGGCTGGGCGAGTTCGAGGCGGCCCGCACTCACGACCCGCTGTGGAACGCCGCCCAGACACAGCTGTTGCGGGAAGGCCGACTCCACAACTACCTGCGCATGCTGTGGGGCAAGAAGATCCTGGAGTGGAGCGCGACGCCTCAGGACGCACTCAACACCATGATCGAGCTCAACAACAAGCACGCCTTGGATGGCCGCGACCCCAACTCGTACAGCGGCATCTTGTGGTGCCTGGGCCGCTACGACCGCCCCTGGGGACCCGAGCGCCCGATCTTCGGAAAGGTTCGCTACATGAGTTCCGAGAACACGGCACGAAAGGTCCGGGTGGCGGAGTATCTCGACAGGTACGGCCCCTGAGTCTTTTCGAGCGGCGCTGCAGCCCGCCCATCGCGATGATGCGGCAAGGCCAGCCCAGAAGGCGAGCGCACTTCTGCGGGAGCTGCCAGACCGGACAGGCGTCTACGCAGCCCCAGTGAGCGCCGAGTCCGACTCGCTCTCCATCGCCTGCACCAGACCGCGCAGCATGCCAGCGAACACGAGCTGGTGGATTGGATAGAGGACGTACCAGTAGAGGAGCCCGAACAAACCCACCGGATCGAAGATCGCCGTCTGGCGAACCAGCGAGCCCCCCTCTTCCGGGTTAACCTCGAACTGCAACCACCCGCGCCCCGGGAGCTTCAACTCAGCGTATAGGCGCAACAGTCCCTCAGGCTCGTAAGCCTCGACGCGCCAGAAGTCCAGCGTGTCGCCCGGCGCCAATTCGTCCGGATCACGTCGCCCGCGCCGTGAGCCGACGCCGCCCACTAGGAGATCGAGAAAGCCCCGGAGGCGCCACAGCCAGTCGGCGAAGTACCAACCAACGTCACCACCAAGCCGCCGAATTGGCCGGAACGCTCCTTGCGCTGCATACGGCACGTGTACGTAGCGGGAATCGACGATCCGCGTGCCGAACTTCGCCCCTCCCCAGCTCGGCGTCTCACCCGAGGAGAGCGCGTCGGACCAGCGCGTCTCGGCAAACTCCTGATCCTCGTTCCTCAGCGCGCGCTCGATCGCCTCGCGGATGCCGCGCGGCCTTGCCCCGAAGGCAGTCAGTGCCGCCTCATCATTCACGACCGTCGCGTTACGGACGCTGTCGATGAGCTGGCGCCCGACGCGGGCATAGACAGGCGTCACAAGGCCCAACCACAGGCTGGACAGTCGCGGAGTCAGCACCGGCACCCCAATCATCATACGTCGCAGTCGGCGCTGCCGCGCGTACTCCTTCATGATGTCCCGGTACGACACGCGATCGGCTCCACCGATCTCGAACACCGCGCTGCCCGCAAGCTCGACATCGAGGGCCGCCACCAGATAGCCAATGAGATCCTCGATCGCCAGCGGCTGAGCCGGGCTGCGCACCCAGCGCGGTGTGACCATCACCGGCAGCTTCTCTACCAGGGCACGGATCATCTCGAAGGAGAGACTCCCCGAGCCGATGATGATCGAGGCCTGGAACTCGATCGTCGGCACGCCCGACTCCCGCAGCACACGCCCCACCTCCTGCCGGCTCCTCAGGTGCCGCGACAAGCCGGGCTCGCGACCCAGACCGCCGAGGTAAATGATCCGCCTCACACCCGCCTCCCGGGCCGCCCTCGCAAAATTGACGGCCCCGCAGCGATCCTCCTCCTCGAAGTCGCCGCCCGAGGCCATGGCGTGGACCATGTAATACGCCACATCCACGCCCCGCAGCGCCGACCGCAGGCCGTCCAGGTCCAGAACATCACCCTGCACCACCTCGGTTCGCGCCCCCACCTTCGGACGCAGAAACTCCGGGCGCCGCCCCAGGCAGCGTACCCGCTCGTCTCGCCGCTCCAGCGCCCTGAGCAAGCGGCCGCCCACATAGCCGCTCGCGCCCGTGAGCAGGATCAACCTCTCGCTCTTCCCAGCGGAACGGCTCTCGGTCAAGAACACCTCGTACGTCTGCGCCAGCTTCCGCGGCTCGCGTCGTTGTTCAGCTCGCCTCGATAGCGCAAATTACCTTGGGGGTGCAGCCTTGTCAATAACACGTCTAGGTATTAGGTTGACATTTGCTGGACGACGGCAGCCCCGGTCCCCATCGGGCCCTGCCCAGCCAGCTCGCAGGAAGGAAGCCTGATGACGGAGACCGTCAAGCCCATCGTCGTACTGAGCCGCTGCTTGGAGCTGGAACCGGTTCGCTACAACGCCCAGGTGATCCCCTACGATTTCGTTCGGGAGCTGGAGCCCTTTGTGACCCTTATCCCGGTCTGCCCGGAGGTGGAGATCGGGCTGGGGGTGCCCCGGGACCCGATCCGCATCGTAGCGGTCGCTGGCGAAGCGCGGCTCGTGCAGCCCGACACGGGTCGGGACGTGACGGCGGAGATGACGAGCTTTGCCACGTCCTTTCTGGGCTCGCTGGGCGAGGTGGATGGGTTCATTCTCAAGAACCGTTCGCCGTCGTGCGGGATCAGCGACGTGAAGATCTACCACGGGACGGATAAGTCGGCGTCGGCCACGAAGGGGGCGGGTTTCTTCGGCGGCCGGGTCTTGGAGATGTACCCCGGCCTGGCTATCGAGGATGAGGGACGACTTCGCAACTACAGAATACGAGAGCACTTCCTCACGAAGCTGTTCGCCCTCGCCCGCTTCCGGCACCTGAAGAAGACGAATTCGATGGGCGCGCTGGTTCGCTTCCACTCGGAGAACAAGCTGCTACTCATGGCGTACAGCCAGAAGGAGCTGCGAAACCTCGGCCGTATCGTGGCCAACCCCGAGACGGCACCCTTCCCAGATGTGATTGGGGATTACGAGCAGCACTTTCAGGCGGCGCTGGCGCGTCCCCCCCGCTCCACATCGGTCATCAACGTCCTCGAGCACGCATCCGGCTACTTCTCCAAGCAGCTGACGCACAGCGAAAAAGCGTTCTACCGCGCCTCATTGAAGAAGTATCGCGAAGGGCGCTTGCCCGTGAGCGGAGTGGTTTCCGTTCTGCGCTCTTGGATTGTCAGGTTCGAGCAGGACTACCTGTTGCCGCAGACATTCTTCGAACCCTATCCAGAACCGCTAATGAGTCTCAGCGACTCGGGCAAGGGGAGGGAGATCTAGCGTCTGCGTTTCAGAGGCGCTGCCTTCGGAGAGCTTAGCTCAGTTCCGCGAGAGTCGAGCGCAGTTCTACCATGTCGCTCACCTGGCGCGCCCCGATCTCGTCCAGAACCCTCTTGTAAGACGCGATCGCAGCACCACCGACGAGAATCGGCACACCCGGCTGCAGGCGACGCCGTAGCGTCCTGAGCTCGTCTTCCATACGCCTCTGGTCGGTGACGTAGACGATGCTCAGCGCCACGGCCTCAGCCCCCGTCTCACTCGCCGCCGCTGCGATATCCTCGGCGGGAAGGTCACTTCCTAGATAGGTGACGTGCCAGCCCTCAGCAGCGGCGGTTGCCGCGGCAAAGAGAGCGCCGAACTCGTGCTGCTGCCCCGCCGGCGTCGCCACCACCAACTTGGGCGCAGCGCCGGACGGCTCGGCCGCCTCGACGAGTTTCCCGAGTACCCGCAGCAGCACCGCCGACGCCAGGTGCTCGTGCGCCGGGCGTACGCCGCCGCGGCTCCACAGCTCCCCGACCCGCCGTAGGACCGGAGCGGCGACCTGCTCCACCAGCACCGGAGCGCTCAGCGTGACCAGCGCCCGGTTGAGCACCGCCTCCAGCTCCCGCGCGTCCAGCCGCTCCATCGCTGCCAAGCTCGCCTGCAGGTGTGCCTCAGCCAGGGCGCCTGCACCAGCGCCCGGCTCAATCGCCGCCTCCGCCTCCTCGCGCTCGTCCTCCTGCACGAGGTCCGTCAGCTCTTCCGTGCTCAGCGATGCGATCTGGCCGATCCGCCGACCCGCCAGACTGGCACGCCGCAGCAGACGCAACCGCTCGATGTCCGCGTCGGAGTACAGACGTCGTCCGCCCTCCGAGCGCCCCGGCTTCACCACGCCGTAGCGCTTCTCCCAGGCACGCAGCACATCGGCCGTCAACCCCGTCCGCCGCGCGACCACCTGGATCGGGTGCCGCTTGAGCCGGCTCTCACGCTCGTCCGTGACCATCGTGGCTACCAGACTAGGGCAAGCGTCCTGCCATTGTCAAGAAGAGGCGGTTGACATCGACTTGACACGAGTAGCGTCCCCCAACGATCCGCGCTCAGAGCCCGCCACGTGCGCCACGCTCGCTCGCGCTCCTCGCCTGGCTTCGCCGCACACCGTTCGCTAGTATGGGAGCGACCACACGACTACAACCTCTCGGCGGAGGGGATCCCTGATGGGTATCGTCCGAGAGATTCTCCTGCGCGGCTCCGAGAGCCGGTGGCTGGCAGACCAGCTCACGCGTCGCCGCTTCACCCGCAAGGCCGTCGAGCGTTTCCTGCCCGGCGAGGACCTGAACGCCGCCCTCGACGTAACGGCGGGGCTCGAGCAAAGAGGCATCCCCACCATACTCACGTTGCTGGGCGAGCACGTCAGCGAGGCCGCGGAGGCGGAGGCCGCGGCACACCACTACCTCGACGTGCTGGACCGGGTCAGCAAGCTGAGGTTCGACTCGGACATCTCGCTCAAGCCCACGCAACTCGGCATTGACCTGGATCTCGAGGGGACCTACGAGCGATACAACACGCTGATCCGGCGTGCCGGGGAGCTCGGGCATACGGTAGCAATCGACATGGAGGAAAGCTCCTACGTTGACCGCACCATCGATCTTTACAGGCGCCTGCGCGCCGATCACCCGAACGTGGTGCTCTGCCTGCAAGCCTATCTCTACCGGACCGCCTCGGACCTCGCGGTGCTGCTGCCGATCGCGCCGCACATCCGACTCGTCAAGGGCGCATACAACGAGCCAGCCACACTGGCCTTCCGCCGCAAGCGCGACGTGGATGCCAACTTCCTCAAGCTGGCCGACACGCTGCTGGAGGAACTGAGCAAGGGCACCGGTGGGCAGCTCTTCCTCGGGACGCACGATCCCCGGATGATCAACCAGATCTGCAGATGCGCCGAAGACCTGAAGGTTCCCAAAGACGCGTTCGAGTTCCAGCTCCTGTACGGCATCCAGCGTGAGCTGCAGACCCGGCTCGCAGACGAAGGTTACCGCGTGCGCGTGCTGATCAGCTACGGGGACGCCTGGTTCCCCTGGTACATGCGACGTCTGGCCGAGCGACCCGCCAACATCCTCTTCCTGCTGCGGAACCTGTTCGCCGCCTAGCACGACCAGGCGCTAACCCTCGAGGAGACGGACTCGCAGCCGTCCAAGCGGCTGGCGATACGCGTGACCCGGCACCCAGCCCCCCAGCAGTCACAGCCGGCCTTGCCAGTTCGGCGGCGGTAACCGGTTCCCAAGGACGTTACGAAACGGTAACACTGGACCCTCCCACTCGCCCCCTCTCGGGCGCGGCCAGAATCACGCAACCACCCATCACATAAGTATTTAAGGCATCAGAGGCCGGACTGGTATGCCCTCTGCCTCTGTTAGAGGGCGCAGGACCGAGGAGGTGTAACTGGTTAGCCCCACGGAGTGAACCGAGATGTGCGAGGAGAGGAACATCATGCGCTGCCCTCATTGCGGTAATGTGGGTCCTTGCGTCTGGGTCGGGTTCGGCAAGGACTGGGTGCTCTGCCAGTACTGTCAGCGCCGGGTTCGCTGGAGCGAAGTGCAGGCGAAGTACCTGGTCACGGAGGAGGAGGGCTGGATGCCGAGCCCCCCTAAGGTGGGCGCGTACCACTAACCCGCCGAAGGTGGACGCGCATCATGAGCAGCTTACCGGTATCACGCGTGCCTGGCGGTCCCTGGGTGGAAGCCACCGCTCCAGGCCAAGCAAGTCGTCTCGAGGGCGGTGATCGCTGCCGACGCCCCCCAGGCTCGCTGGTGACTCTCACCCTCCGGAGCGAACCGCACCAATTTCTACAACTCCCCAGCCACACCGTCGGACCGAACGGGCCGACGGTCTTCCTTTGACTCATCCCTCGCGACGACAGTTCGTCGCTCGAGCTGGCCCGCCCGCTTGAATCCGAATGCCTCTGGTGACCGTAGGGAAAAGGTGAGTTGGGGCGACGGACTCCACAGCCTTCGCAGAGGAAAACAACCCTGGGCCGTCCACGATCATCCAATAGGCGAGAAGAACCTCTCATCTCCGTTTCCCTCTGCTCGGAGCGCCATCCATGTGGCTAGAACGAGCCGCCGCGCCTGCCATTTGCGCCACGAAGCAGCATGCTCTCCAGCGAATCGGCATCTATGTCCTACTAATAGCGACAACGATTAGTCAACCAGCCGCCGCCCAGACGCCGGATTCCCCGCCCGCACGGCACGAGGCCGAGGCATTCCAGCCGAATCATCTGCCCACGCTGCAGGTCGCGCGAGCCACGGGACCCATCGAGATCGACGGCGAGCTCGATGACGCCGGATGGATAGGCGCTGTGCGCGCGACGGACTTCGCGGAGCACTTCCCGAACGAGGGTGAGAAGCCGCCGGTAGAGAGCGAGGTTTGGATCACCTATGACGAGGAGGCCCTCTACCTCGCCTTCGTCGCTTACGATGATCCGCGCGCGATCCGCGCGTCGCTCCGCGATCGTGACGAGATGTGGAACGACGACTACTTCGGCATCCTGCTCGACACCTACGGTGATGCCTCGTGGGCGTACTTCCTCTTCGCCAACCCGCTGGGTGTCCAGGGCGACTCGCGCTGGTCTGCCAATGCCGGTGAGGACGCGAGCTTCGACATCATCTACTACACGGAGGCGAAGATCAGCGACGAGGGCTACCAGATCGAGATGGCGATCCCATTCAAGAGCCTTCGCTTCCCGAACCGTGACGTACAGACCTGGCGCGTCAACTTCTGGCGGACCTGGCCGCGTGACAGCCGCGCCCAGCACACCTGGGCCGGCATCGACCGCGACGATCCTTGTTTCCTCTGCCAATTCGGAACGCTGACCGCCATCGAAGGCGTCAAGCCGGGCGGGGCTCTGGAGCTGATGCCGGCTGTGGTCGCATCCCAGGCGGGCCAGCTGCGCAGTGACGAGGATCCGGGCTCAGGGATCGAGAACGAGGATCCTGACGGAGAGTTCTCCCTCTTCGTCCGCTACCCGTTCTCATCGGGTCTGACGACGGAGGCAGCCTTCAACCCCGACTTCAGTCAGGTGGAGTCGGACGTCGCGCAGATCGATGTGAACAGGACGTTCGCACTCTTCTTCCCGGAGCGGCGCCCGTTCTTCCAAGAAGGCAGCGATCTCTTCAGATCCCCGTTCAACGTGCTCTACACGCGACAGTTCAACGATCCTATCGCTACGGGCAAGTTGATCGGGCGTATGGGCCGAACCACCCTGGCTTACCTCGCTGCCGTTGACGAGCACTCGCCCATCCTCCTGCCCTTCCAGGAGCGCAGCTTCGTGGGTCAGGGCGGCAGGAGCATCTCGAACGTCGCCCGCTTCCAGCAGACGTTTCTGCGGGACTCGTATGTCGGGGCGATCGTGACCGACCGCAGGTTCGACGGCGGTAACGGCTCCGGCACCACGGCCGGGGTCGATGGCCGTCTCCGCATCCTGGCCAACTACAGCATCGAGTACCAGGCCCTCGCCAGCTACACGGACGAGCCCGACGACCCGAACCTGACCGAGGATGTCAACGGCCTGACGTTCGACGGCGGGAAGCACACGGCGGCCTTCGACGGCGAGTCGTACTGGGGCCATGCGGTGTTTCTGGGGTTCGAGCGCAACGCACGTACCTGGTTCTTCGACGTCGACTACTGGGCATCGAGCCCCACCTTCCGGGCCGACCTCGGCTTCCAGTTCCAGAACGACTTCCACCGGGCCACCATGCTCCAAGGGCTCATCTTCTATCCCGACTCCCGCTTCGTTGACCAAGTGATACCTGTCTTCGTCGCCCAGCGAATCTGGAACTTCGATGGACTGCGCAAGGAAGACGTCCTGGTCGGCAACCTCGAGATCGCCTGGAAAGGCGATACCCGCACGGTGTTCGAGTACGTCCGTTGGCGGGAACGCTTCGCCGGCATCGACTTCGACAACGGGTATAACCTTTTCGTCTACCTGCGATCAGGCTTCAGCGAGATGTTCCGGCCGGGGTTCTTGGTCTCGCATGGTCGCCGGATCGCACGCTTCCAGGATCCGCCCACCATGGGCAAGGGCACCGACGCGGAGGTGTGGCTTGAGTTCAAGCCACTGACACGCTGGGTTATCGAACCGTCGCTCAACTACTCGCAGTTGGACGATCTCGTGACGGGGGACCACTACTTCAGCGGCTACATCCTGCGGACACGTAGCACCTTTCAGTTCACGCGCGAGTTCTTCCTGCGGCTGGTGGTGCAGTACAACAACTTCTCACAGGAGCTGAGCATCGAGCCGCTGCTGACCTACAGGCTCAACCCGTTCACGATGTTCTACATCGGCTCGACGCAGGGCTACCAGGACTTCGACGACCCGCACGGCTTGACCGCCACCCGGCGGCAGTACTTCGCCAAGTTCCAGTATCTGTTCCGAGGGTAGGCGCCGAGTGAGACGACGCTGAGAGGTGGCCAGGCCAGGCAATCTGGGCCTGCCGCCGGGGAAGCTGGGCAATTCCGAAGTCGCTACTGGTGGGATTAGCGAGCCAGCCGCCTGAACTCGCGCGCCGAGCTGCCGCCGGCAGTCGGGTGCTCCGGTGACAGGTAGGCCATCCAGGCCCAACTGGACCGATAGCCCAGGCGTATCAGAAACCCCAGGATCAGCGCCAGCGGCGCCCGTGCCTTGGAGCTCAGGATGCGCTGACGGTCTATCGGCATTGCGAGTCTCTCCAACGTCATTCCGCCTAGGAACTCACCGTTTCGGGCCAATAACGCATTGCCTCCGGCCCTTGGGCGTGTCTACGCTCGCTCTACCAGTAAGACGCGCCAGGGGGCAAAAACGTTGCGCGCCGGGTCGCTACAGCCGTCTCTGGAAGATCCGATACCGTTTGTAGACCTTGCCACCCATGCGTTCCATCTCCGCTCGGACCCGGTAGTTCGACTCCAGCTCGTGATGGCTGTCCATGTACTCGAACCCGGCTTCACGCGCGGAGCGGATCATCGCGCTTCCCAGCAACACGTCGATGCCGCGCCCACGGAATTCCTCCTTGATGCCGCCCAACAGCAGGTCGAGCCGCCTGGCTCGCTTCGCGGCACGGGCGATCTTCAACCAGCCGAGCGGCAGCAAGCGGCCCTTCGCACGACGCAGCCCTTCGTTGAGGTTGGGGATGCCGACGATGAAACCCGCCGGCTGTCCCTCGGCGAGCACGATCTTGACGAATCGCGGATCGATCACCGGCAGGTACCTCCGGGTAAGGTTATCCATCTCGTCATCGTCGAGCGGCGAAAACCCAACCAGATCCCCGTATGTCTCGTTCATCAACTCCAGGATAGGACGAACGAAGGGCTTCAGGGCTCTGCGCCGGTCGAACTCGAGAAGAGTGAAGATGCCACGCCTGAGCGTCCGTTCGGATATCCTCCGATAGAACTCCGGGAGCTCCTCAGGCACCGGTATCCTGTAGACCACGTAGTCGGCGTGCTTGTCGTAGCCAGCGGCTTCCACGAGGCGGACCAGGTACTCGGGATTCTGGTTCGAGGCCAGGGCGGTCTCTTCACCAAACCCTTCGACAAGGAACCCTTCTGGATCCTGATCGGTGAAGCCCATGGGGCCGATGACCCTGTTCATCCCTCGCTCGGCGGCCCAGCGTTCAACGTACCCTAGCAGCCCGTGGGCCACCTCCTGATCCTCGATGCACTCCAGATGACTGAAGCGCGCCGTTCTCTCGTTCCGGAGCTCGTTGTACCGCCTGTTCACGATGCCGATGATTCTCCCGACGGCCCGTCCGTCCCTGTAAGCCAGGACAAGCGTGCAGTCGCAGTAGCTGAAGGCGGGGTTCTTCGCGGGCTCCAAGAAACGCCGTTCCTCGGCGCGCAGCGGAGGCACCCATGCCTCGCGGCCGCGGTTCAGCCGCTCAGGTAAGCCCAGGAACTTCCTCAGCTCCCTACGTCCAGTTACTTGCCTGACTTTGATGGGCATCCCACTCGCTACGGCGCACCGTTACCACGGTTTCGGAGCTTCAGCGGTACAGGCGTGATCAGATCCCCGAACATCCGGTATTCATCCAGTCGACAGGAAGGTATCAGCTGATCTTGATACAGCATCATATTGAGGCAGCCGTCGCAGAGGTTGGCTTGCCCCCGAACAACCTCATTCGGCTGCTGAAGGGAAACCGATTGCACATACATGCCATCGAACATAGATAGAGGACTCTTGATGATGGACTTAAAGAAGGCTCCGGCCGTCTCCCGCACAGCCTGATCGAGAACAGACATGAGGAAAAGCTTCCTACCGATCTTCGCTTCTCTGAGGAAAGAACAGTACCGGCCTTTTACCAAGTGGTGCACGACCTGGACACACTCCAGCGTCCGCGCGCCGAGATACCCGTAGAAGCGCCGCGGTGAGCCCACCTGGACGGTGATAAGGAACTTGTACGTTTCAGGGGCACTGCTACCCGATAGGTAAGCGCAGGCTCGGTACCCCGCGTCGTAAGCCTGCATCACCGCAAACATATCCTCCGCGGTGACACTGATCTCGTCCGCATCGTCCGTGGTATGTTGTAGCTTTCGTATATCGATGCGCTCGTCGCGCACCCTGTACTCTACGTCGCCGGTCAGGAGGATCGCCCGGAATGCGACCAAGGAGATGTGCTGTACTTTGTGGACGTTCTGACGACACCACTCAAGAACCTCCGGGAGGTACTGCAGCGTCGCTCTGAAGACCGTGACATTGAAGCCGCACTGCACACCCTCGAGCTCCCAGACCATGTCGGCATAATGTTGCCGAAGCTCGTTCATCTCGGCCTCGCTCTTCCCCGTCCAGCCCGGCCGCTGCATCCCGCTATCCACGTGGAAGTGAAACTTGGCCAAACCGGCTCTCTGTAGGTCCTTAGCCAGCTCCCACGTCAACGTTTCGCCGTTGGTCAGTAGTACCGGCTTGATGCCTTGTCCGGCAATGAACCCAATCAAGTCGACGATCTCGGGATGAAGCAGCGGTTCACCGCCGGAAACCGCGATCCGGTCACAGTTCGTGAGCTGCCTGAGCCTGATGACTTCATCCTTGACTTCCTCCATCGGGCGGTGCCCCGACAGTCTATGCCTGTAGCATCCCGGGCACCACAGATCGCAGTCATCGGTTATCTCCACCCAGCCGCCCGGGTTGTCGGTCTTTGTCCAAGGAAGTCTGTACAGGTCCTCGCGTCGGACAGCCACAGGCCACTCACTCACTTACTACGGGGCCGAGAGCATGCGCTGGCCGCAGCGCCAGTAGGCATAGGCAGCAAGGCCCAAGACGATTCCCGCCACTGCGTCCAGGAAGTAGTGCTCTTTCAATGACAGCGTGGAAAGCGTAATCACCGTTGCGAGCAGCAGCGAGGTCGACCTCACCCACCTTGGGCGCAGCACCGATAGCGAGAGGGCGGCGGGCAGTACCGTCAGCGCTACGTGCATCGAAGGCAAGCACGCGTACGGCCGCATGGCGATCGCCTCGTGCATCCAG
Organism: Gemmatimonadota bacterium; assembly: GCA_039586495.1. Classification (GTDB taxonomy): domain Bacteria; phylum Gemmatimonadota; class Gemmatimonadetes; order Palauibacterales; family KS3-K002. Next base: position 25,254 of record JBDHKG010000021.1, read on the forward strand.
CGCTGCGCGCTCGTGAGGTTTGTCGGCCAGGGAGCTTCGGCCGGAAGCAGTAGCTGGATGGCCGCGCCTAGTGCGATCATGCCTGCATACGCGCCTACGGCCCGCCGAAACTGGTCTGCTGGCATCCGCACGAGCACATAAATGCCCAAGAGGACGATATAGACGTCGCCAAAGTAGTAGATCGCCCAGGTCGGCTCGACGAGCGGTATCCAGCCATCGACAGCAGTCTTGAGGCTGAGCAGGCTGGCGGGTGATCGCCAGCTATTGATGAGATTGACCGTGTAGTAGCAGATACCGTGAAACACCGCGATGCTGCAGATGGCCCACAGTCGCCGTCTGCAACTGAGCGTCTGACCATCGCGTGCCCTCGTCGCGACGCCGTGCACGGCTAGTGCCCCACCCCATCTCCCGGCCGCAGTAGGTCGGGTTCCACCGTCTTTCGTGGTACGACCCGCACCGGGCCTCCGTACTTTCGATACTCCTCGGCGCGACAGGCCGGGACCAGCCGGTCCTGCCAGAACGTCGCATTCGGACAGCCGTCGCATCGGTCGCCCTCTCCAGTGGGCAGGATGTCGACGGGCTGTACGACGGAGATCGTCTGTATGTTCAGTCTGCGAAACAGCTCCAACGGGTTGCGAAGTACAGCGCCAACATATCTGAAGGCGGTCCTTCTCATCTCGCCGTCGACGCTGCCGAGAAGTAGTGCTAGCCTGCCCGACCTGCTCGTGCGCGGTTTGCTGAAGGCCAGGTAGCGGTTCCGGAACAGGTGGTGGAGATTCTGCAGCAGCTCCATACTGCGAGGACCCATCTGACCGTACGAGCATACGGTCGAGCCGACGTGGCATCCTACCACCCATTTGAGAGCCAGTGGGTTCGCCGTGCCCCCTAGATACGCGCAGAACTCAAAACCTGGCAAGACCTTCTTGATCTGACGATAAATATCCTCGGTCACCAGGTTCTCGTATCTCTGCGGTGCCATGTAGGGAGTGAAAGTGAAGTCCACCTTTCTCGCACCGACGTAGTAGTCGAACGGCGCATCAGGGTCAGCCATCCGCACACAGATGAGAGTCAGGATGTGGACTCGTTCCGGAACGCCCACCGCCCACTCCACGATATCGGGAACCGACTTGAGCGTGTCGGGGAATATCGTGGTATTGAATGCACAGGTTAGGCCACCCTCCCCATAGAGCATGTCAGCATAGTAGTCGCGCAGCTCATTCAGTTCTTTCTCGTTCTTTCCCATCCAGCCTGGCCGGGCTTGGTGGCTATCTACGTGGATCGTGAAGCCATGTGCTCCAGCTCTCTTCAACTCCTTCACCAGATCACGGTCCAATGTGACGCCGTTCGTTACGATAACAGGCTTAACGCCGGCAGACTTCACCATGCGCACGATGTCGACGATCCGCGGATGGATTAGCGGTTCGCCGCCCGCCACCAACATCGCATCGCAGCGCCGGTGTCGAAGCACGAAATCTAATTCGTAGCGAATCTGTTCCAGTGTCTTTTCGCTTTCCGGTCGATTCTCGACGAAGCACGCATCGCAGGTGATGTTGCACCGCTGGGTCGGCTCCAACCAGGTCATCGCGTTGTCGGATGCTGTCCACGGTAGCCGGAGCAGATGCCGCGGGTCAGGCGACCCCATCACATCAGCCGGCCCTGTGGCCTTTTCCACGGCCGATGATCCCGCCTCGCGCACCATTGTGACTCACTCCGGGATTACCTCTTCGCGAACTTCGCCGACACGCCGCGCAGCTACGGCGGCCAAGAACCACTCGGGATCGATGCAGGCCTCCGGCGGATATACGCCAGGCTTGCGAACCTTCCCGATTGCCAGCAGCTGCGCTCCGATCGCCGCGGGCACGCCGGTGCCTATCGCTATGCGCCCGGCCGCTGAGTAGACGATGCGGGTGCGTTTACCCTCGAGTTCTCCACGCACCTCCGTGCGTAATGCGCCGGTCTGTGGCACATCGCTCATCTTCTTGCTGGTTTGGTACAGGTAGGCAGATGCAAGGTCCACAGAGTGTATCGTCTTGCCAGCGACCGACGCCTCGAATCTTGAACGAGCGATCTTCCCGAGCTCGACAATCATCTCGCCCACCGTACTGGGCAGAAATGCGGCCTTGTCATCCGCATACCTACACCCGCTGATGTAGCGCGAAAGCGTGAAAGGCTCCGGATGACCGACGTGGGCCACCTCGACTGTCCCCAACTCCAGGAAGTCGAGGGTCTCCCTACCGTCTACGAAGGCGCGGACTTCCTGGATCCGCCCCTCCTGGAAGACAAAGGCGCGCTCAGGGAGTGAATACAGGAGATGCGCGCAACAGGCCGGACCGCCGAGATCGGACCCGCGCATCACCCATGCGGTGTGCACCTCGTCCGTTCGATCGAGGGTATTGGCGCCCTGCCGCGCCAGTATGTTCGTGACCCCAGGGCTGGCGCCCAGTCCGACGATCACCGTGATCCCGGCCTTGCTCGCTTCACTGTGCAAATCCAGTATCTGTAAAGTGGCTTCCCAGTCATCGCAGACGTCCGCCATCGATACGCCCGCCGCGATGGCAGCCTCGACGACAGGTACGGCGTTCGCATAATTTGGCCCCGTCATGTTGCACACGACATCAAAACCCTTCATTCGGGCGGCGAGCGCAGCAGTGTCGCGCACATCGACCTCAACGGCCGCCATGCGGGTTCGCAAGCGGGGTATCGTGGCCAAGAATGCCTCGATCTGCTTCGGGTGGCGCGAAGCGACCACAACCTCCGTGAACACGCCGTGCTTGACCAAGTCTTTGATCGCGACCTGACCCATCTCGCCGCAGCCAAGCACCAGCGCTTTCATTGGCAGGTCCCCACAAGGATCTGCTGAAGACGACCTGCACCCTCGCGACAGCCACCCACCCGCAGCGCGCCAAGACGTCCGCTTGCCGCCGGGCAACGCATAATCGTTCGACAGCGGGGAATTGAGATCGTCCCCCGGTTCTCCGCCAGGGGAAGTATCTGAGGCCAGGCACAGGTGGAACGGGCGGTCCTGCAGCGATACGATGGAACTGCTCGGCAGATGTGCGGCGGATTCCCGCGCTTGGCGCGACCAGGAGGGCGCGTTCGAGCGTCAATTGAAGTCGACACTGGGGGACTGGTGGCGAGACGATCGCCTCCCTGAACGACGATCATTCCTCGGGTGCTTTGAGCCGGGCGTGAAACTCCTGCACCTCTCTCAGGCGGTGCAACTCCGATTCCATACCACCCAGATGCTGTTCCAGCAGATCGAGGCGTTGCTGCAACAGCGCCATCTCGCGATCCGTCCTCTGCCCTTCGCGTATCCTGGCCATCGCCTCCGCGATCGGCTTGATTGCGAAGCGCAAGGTAATGCCCGCGATGGGAATGAGGATGACGAGCGATCCCATGATCACGCCGATCACGGACGTCACATCGATAGGCAATATCGGCGGTGCTTGCATGTTCACCTCCTGCAGGCTTGGGCGCTTCCGGGGCCAGCGGGCGCACGCCTCAACCGATCAATCGCCCGGAAGCAGCCCGTTGACCTTGGCCACGACCTGGAAGGCGTCGGCCACGTACAGAACATCGGCCTTCCCCTGTGCCCAACCGCAGTTGGGATCGAGGTTGACCGCGCGCCGCTCCTTGACGAAGCGCCAGCCGACCACATGCGGCTCCTCGCCGTGACAACAGGTCGCCAAGCCCTTGGGGTGCCTAGGGGTGGAGCCCGTCTGGCCCACCTGGTTGAGGTGGGTCATGAAGGAGAGCACTTCCTGACCCTCGCCCGACTGATCGACCAGCGACTTGCTGCTACCCAGCGACGCGCCAGATCCGGCTAGGAAATCAAGGATGAGCGCCTCTGCCTCCTTCACGTGCGTCTGACCGTCGGCCTGTTTCTTCGTCCAGCCGGCACCAGCGACGAAGAGGAACTCGGCATCGGGACGGATGGTCTCGGCGCCGGCGGCCGCCGCATGCTCGCCCACGACGCGCGTCCGCAGCGCCGGTAGATCGACGGCTACACTCTCCACCACGGTCGAGCCGGACGCGCCGCTCCACGCCTCGAACGCGCCACCGTCGATAGTGATGATCCACGGCCGTTGCTCGCGCGTGAGCATCGCGACCATGCGCTGACGGTAGTACCAGCGCTCGATCTCCAGGCTGCCGCCCTCGACATGCAGCCCCGTCACATGCGTGTCAATGCGACCGCCGACCCGCTGGGTTACGCCCGGCAGGGCGCGGGACACGCGCGACGTCGCGGGAGCGACCACAAGCGAGGGCACGCTCTCGCTCATGAGGGCCTCGAACGCCGCCGCGTCGCTCACGTAGCGTGAGAGCGCGAACTCTTCCCCGGCTACGCCCAGGAACGCGCTCGCACCGCAGCCGGCGATAGCATCGGCCGCCGGCTGCACGTTGCCGCCCACCAGGCCTACGGTCAGCGTCGAACCATCGAGCTCTTCCGCCAACCTCACTGCGCCACTCAAAGCTTCCAGCGCGGTCCTCGCAAGAGTGCCGTCCGTCTCGGTATGTGTCAGGAAAAGGATCTTCTCCATCTTCAGTCTTTCCGGTTTCGACTGGACCGCTGGCTCAGGCCTTGATCCACTCGACGATCTCGCGAGCGATGTCTTCCACCGGCATGTCCTTGACGACCCGCGTCTCGCGCCGCTGCCTGGGAACCTCCACCTTCAGAAAGGTCACGCTCTGTGCCGCTGCCGCCGCAACCTTCGCCTGCTGGAGCGCCGGCATGATGGCGCGCATGTTCTGCATCCCGATCTGGGGGTTGTTGGGCGGCTCTGGCAGTTCACCGGTCGCCCAGCCGACCACGGCGGGCGGCCCATCACAGTGAGAGACCTGATAGCGCCCGCCCTCGATACGCTCGAGCAGTTCAAGCATCCCGTCTTCCTGTACGATCAGCTTGTCGACGGCGAGGAACTGATCGACGATTCCCAATCGCTCGCCCACCATCTGCATGGTGCTGCCGGCATCACGTGAGGCGGACGCACAACCGCCGAAGACGAGCAGCCGCTCGCGGTCCAGCCCCGGGATCCCCTCAATCGCCGTCGCCAGAGCCTCAGCTACCTCCCACGCATCGGTGAACCCACTCGCCGAGCCGTCCAGAGCGACCAGCTCGAACGGTACCTTCTGAGCCACACTCATCATCAGCTGCTGCAACCTCGCCTTCGGCCCCAGGCTCACGAGCCACACCTTGCTGTCGCCCGTCACCTTGCCGAGCTGCGCGGCCTCATAGAGGGCATGAGCCGCCCAGGGGTCGAGCACGGATGGCAGCATCATCTCGTTCTTCAGGGCCGGCCCACCGGGACCCTGGATCGGCTCCAGGGTCTGCAGCGGGTCCGGAACCAGGCTTCCGCAGACCACGATGTGAAAGCCAGAACTCATCGAAGCTCTCCTAGTTCTCGGCCGAGTGCAGACCGCCCGCGCCGGCACGCAGTTCGATCACGCCCCGCTCAGGATCGTCCGGATTGGGCTGAGTGCAGTTCCAGACGCAGGCGCCGCAGTGGATGCACTTCTCACGATCAAACTGCGGCAGGCCGGCGTGCTCGCCGGGCGTGATCGCCTCCGCCGAGCAGATCTCGATGCACAGCTTGTTCTCACAACCCTCGCAGATGCTGGGATAGATGAACACCACGTGGTCCGCGTAGCCCGGCGGCGCCTGGACCTTGCCGCCGATGAGCAGCGCGTCCTGCTGTGAGACGAGGAGTTTGCCGTCGTACGGGATGGCCGGCCAGCCCGCGGCTTCCATCAGAGCGTCATGCAGGGACGCACCGGCACTCGCGGTCTCCGTGCGAATCTTCGAGATCTGCCCCGGCATCAGCTTGCCGCGGTAGTACTCCTCCAGAGACGGCACCCGCTCATACGGTCGCAGGGATGGACCGAAGAGGTTGAGCCTGCCTTTGCTGATCCCGCTCAGCCCCATGCCGACGAGGCCGCGCAGGAAGCCCTTCTGGAAGCCGTCTCGCGCTCTCCCGGCGATCCGTGACTCTTTCTCCACCCAGCTGTCCCGCCGTCGCCTTACGTAGGCCTGCTCCAGGTTTTCGCCGGTGAATGGCTTGTCCATTTTCAGCAATTCGATCACGCCCTCGGCCAGCTGCACGCCGGTGGTCCAGGCCTCATCCACCCCGGAGCCGGTCAGCACGTTGGTGCTGCCGGAGCCTTCGCCGATGCGGGCGTAGCCGTCGCCGGCCAAGTGAGGCTCGCCGCGCCGACCCGACTCCTGCAGTGTCTTGGCGCCCCAGGAACGAAGCGTGCCGCCCTCCAGGTAGCGCCAGAGGTAGGGATGCATCATCCAATGCTGGAGATAGCGGTAGCTGGTACGCACCGGGCTGTCGAACCAGGAGGGGACGAAGATCCCGAGGGACGCGAGGTTGCCGGGATACACGTAGATGAAGCCGAAGATCTCCGGCTCCGGGTAGCCGATGGTATGCAGGACGGTGCCGGGCTCGAACGGACAGCCCTCCGGCAGATCGACCATCACCTTCATCCCCACGGCCCATTCGCGCTGGCGATGGCCCTCGGGTAGCCCAAAGTGCTCGTCCAGCTTGCGGCCCACCGGACCTACGGGGCCATCCCCCACCACGGTCAACACCGCGCGGATGTCCATCCCCGGCATGTAGGCATCCGTCGGATTCCCCTGCAGGTCGGTGCCCTGATCCGCGAGGCGCACGCCGACGACACGTTCACCGTCAAACAGCGGCTCGCTCACCGGCATGCCCGGCCAGATCTGCACGAGCCCGGACGCCATGAGCAGCGAGCCTACCCACTGATTGAACTGCCCGATGGAGAGCACGAGGCCGCCGTCCTTCCTCGTGAACGCGGGGATGAACGGCAACTCCACCGCATGATCCTTGGCGGGAGGCAAGAACCTGAGGGCTCCGCTCACGGCGTCGAGCGCCTTCACGCCCTTCGGACGACGGCTCGCCCCGATGGGGTCCTTGAGGTAGACGAGCTTCTCCCTCGTCACCTCATGTGCCATGGGGATCTCGCCGGGCTCCAGGTCGGGGAACGATGCGCCGATACCGCGTGCCCGAGTCACGACACCGGAGACGCCGAAGCCGATGTCGTCCGCACGCTCGTGGCAGACGACCTGCAACGGCATCCCAGGCATCACCCGGCTCTGCAGGAAAGGCTGGGTCTCCGGGTGCTGCATCGCCCGCGAGAGCGTGGTAAGGAAGCCGCCCATCGCCGGCCCGAAGCCGACGCAGACGATATCCACGTCCATGCTCTGGCGTTCGACGCTTGTGAACTCAGGCATCCGCGCTCAGATGGGGTAGTCGAGGGTCTCGGGAATCATCACCTCGGTGAGCGCCTGGGCCGCGCTGTCCTTGGCCAGGCGCGAGCCCGTGAGACAACCGTCCAACTTGGCGCGCCTCAGGGCGAAGGGCTCGTAGCCATCGAAGCGCACGCAAGGGCCTCGCTTAAGGGGAGGTGCTCCCTCCTCATCCCAGACGTCGGTGGCGCAGGAGCAGAGACCCGGCATCACGTTCTCGAGCACCTCCAACTCAACAACACCGTAGACGCGCTCCCCCTCCTCAGTCCAGGTCGGGTGCCGGTTGTACCCGAAGACGAGCTGCGAGCAGATGCGCGAGACCTCGCCGGCAGCGCTGGCCGCCTGCACATGGCAGAGGTCGGTGAAGAAGTCGACGAACCCCGGCAGTGCCTCAGCCAAGCTCGGGTTCTCCGGCCCCTTCTCCTCGAGTTCGAGGGTGTCGAGGATCTGGTAGCGCGAGGCGAGTAGCCAGCAAAGCGCATCCGCCATGGCGAAGGTCACGCCTTGGCGGTGCCCTTTGTACAGTGGCGCCCCTTGCGCGTCCTCAGCTTCCAGCAGGTGGAGAAGGGTCCACAGCCACAGGTCCATAGCCGAGGCGAGCGTGCAGGCGCCAGACCCGGGCTGCTGGGCGGCGATGCGTCGCATCTCGCGGATCCATTCCTCGAACTGGGCGAGGAAGACCGGGTTGGCCATCGTCAGGCTGAGGTTCCGTCGCTGCACCGCCTCCGGCCCCTCGTAGGTCGCCTCAAGCTGCGCGTCCATCCACTTCTGCGGCAGGAAGCCCGGGCAGTCCTCGGTGATTCCGTAGCCGCCCATCAGGCTCACGGCCTCGCGCATCATGTTGGCCCCGTGACCGGTGTTCCAAAGCTTGATCGCCGGGCAGAGAACATTGGCCAGGGCGTCCTTCACCAGGTACTGAACCAGCTCGTTCGACTCGAGCTCCTGAAAGCGGGCCGGGTCGCGCTCCTCTTCTGGCCTTGCCGCGAGCCGCACGTGCTCCACCGCCCTTTCGGTCCACTCCGCCAGAGCCCGGATCGCTTTGCGGCCCTCGGGTATCCCGTACTCCCGGAAGACCTCCTCGCGCCGATGATCGAGGGGATCCAGCTCGTCGAACAGCCGGGCACCCGCGAAGCCCAGCGACGCACTCGCCTCGCCCGTGGCCCAGATGTCCACGAGCCGGTGCAGCGCGTTCGCGGCGTGCCCGGTTTGTCGGTCGCGCCGCCGCGGAAGCGGCCGCGCTGGTAGCGGATGATCGGTTCCACCGCCGAGAGCAGTTTGGCCGCCGTCATGAGACCGACGGTCACTCGCGTGCGCCGGAAGACCGCCTCGATGATCTCGCCGTGGTCGTAGTTCGGGATGATCACCCCATCCTTCACACTGTAGCCGCCGATGATGCGGCTGGCAGGAACGTCCAGGCTGAAGACGGGGTCGCTCGTCGCGGAGAGCTGGTGCACGAGCTTCTTGGTCGGTGTACCGCGATCGTAGATCCCGGGATCCGTCTCCTCAAGGATGATCACGCAGCTTCCCTTGATGCGCTCGTCGCCGGAGTCCACGGCAGCCGAGACGAAGTTGGCGAAGGCCATGTTGGTGATGAAGCGGCCCCGCTTCTCGACGTGCAGGATCGGCTCCTCCCCTTCCTTCCACTCCTTGATCGTGACCGCCTCGCCCGGCTGCGGCGGCGCGAAGCGGCGCATGTACATGCTCTTCTGCTCCGCTGTCCCCTTCTCGTGGATCGGCGACAGGCCCAGGTGCCCGGCCATCGCTCCGGTGGCCGCCCCACCATCCACCCAGGCCAGCTCGAAGGCGGCCAGCGCCAGGGCGAGGTTCTTGGGACCCGCGATGAAGCCGCCGTACTCCGGGTCGAGGAAGACCGAGGTGATACCCGCATCATCGGAGTGCTTCAGCAGCGCGGCCTTCTCTTCGGTCCATTCATGCGTGTTGCGACCGCCCTCCGCGACCAGCCGGGCCACCGGCCCTCGGGCCACCGAGCGGGCCGACTGCACGAGCATCTGCAGGTCGTAGCGGTCGGCGAAGCGCCACATGATCTGGCGGACATCGTCACCCGGAAGCGTGCTGAGGGTCGGTTTCTTCTCAGTGTCCGCCTTGGCCGTGCTCATATAGCCGCACCCCTTCTTCGAGTCGGTCGCTGGCGACCGGGTAAGCATTAGGGATTGAAACAGGCAGAATAAAGCCCTGCCCGGGTGTTACGACAAGGGCCGCTCGCACGCCGAGGCCCCAGAAACGGCACCCCGGGCGCGGACTTCGCCCGGGGGTGAGTGCCAGTCAGGCCGACAGCCTCCGGGGCTACTCTTCTCCTTCCTCTTCCGGCTGGTGTGACAGGAACCGGCCGTACATCTCGAGGCCGGATACCATGCCGTCGCTGCCGATGCGGAACGTGACCAGGGTCCGGCCGACCCAGCGATTCCGCCAACCTGCGCTGAACACGTCGTAGTGCCAGTGTGAGAGGTCCGCGGTGAGGAACGGAGAGCGCTCGAGCACCAGGCTACCGTCCTGGAGACGAACCTGGACCGACCCATAGAGGCTGTCGGAGTAGACACCGACGTAGTCGGCTAGCGGGTGCGTGGGCGTCGTGTCCGGCACACGTTCCTCCTCGAGCTTCGCCTCACGCTCCCTGGCTTCCGCCGCCAACCCATCGTACAGCTCCTTCATCTCGGCACTCCAATCTCGGCGCGGCTCCCCGAGACAGGCGTCGAACACACGGAACATCAATGCATGCCTGAGCTCAGCGTGATCCCGGTTCGCGAAGACCACCACCCCGAGCTCCTGCTCCGGCATGAGGCCGAGGATGGCCACCGTCCCGTCGATGCTCCCCGTATGGAAGGCGACGAACTCGCCGCGGTAGTCCTGGAGGAACCAGCCCAGGCCGTAAGCTGTGAAGTGCGGCCGCGTGATTCGTGCGGTAGGATAGAACTGCTCGACAGGTATGACAATCTGCGGCCGGAAGAACTCCCTGAAGGTCGCATCACTCACCAACTCCTGCCCGGCCGCCTTGCCTTCGTTCAGCAGGAAGCGGATCCATTTCGTCATGTCGAGCACGTTCGAGTACATGGACCCGGCAGGCGCGATCGGATCCACCAGCCCGACCCCCGTCCCCGAGATGACCCGTAAAGTATCGTCGACGACATCGTGGATCGCCGCCACGTCCTCCCGGCCCGCGAGGTCCCGAGCCTGCGTGACGGTCTCGCGCATGCCCAGAGGCTCGAGGATCCGCTCCCGCACCAGGTCGTCCCAGGAAGAGCCGTACGCCTGGCCCGCGATCTGACCCGCGGTCGCGTATGAGATGTTGTTGTAGGCGTAGCGGGAGCGGAAGCTGGATTGCGGCTCCAGATAGCGCAGGCGGCGCACGATCTCCGGGTACTCGAGGTCGATGCCGTACCACAGGTAGAAAGGATCGCCAAAGCCCACCCGATGGGTGAGCAGGTCGCGCAGCGTGACCTCGCGAGTAGCGTACGGGTCGTTGAGCAGGAACGTCGGCAGGTGCTTGGTCACCGGATCGTCCCACGCCAACTTGCCTTCGTCCACCATCATCGCGACCGCGATCGTGGTGAACGCCTTGGTCGTTGATGCGTTGGCGAACAGCGTGCGCGGGGTCACCGGCTCATCCTTGCCCAGCTCACGCACCCCGTAGCCCCTCATGAAGACGACCGAGTCGTCCTTGACCACCGCGATCGCCAGCCCAGGTACCTCCCACTCGCCGACCGCTTGGCTGACGTAGGCGTCGAACCCGGCGAGTGGATCAGCGATCGTGTCTGTCTGTGCCGCGGCGGCTGCCGGGAGAGCCAAGAGCAGCGCGACGAAGCCCGTTGCCCGCATGGAACCTCCTTGTGACGACGATGAAACAGAACTCAGCGATCGTGGCCGCGTGACTGTAACAGTTCGGCGGAATCAGGAGGCCGCGCTCGCCTTTCCCTCAGCGGGCGCGGCCCCAAGTGATGACATTGTTATGCCGCTGCCGGGCTACTCTTCCTCGGGGATATCTACCGGGCTCGTGTGCTCGCAGCAGTCAAGCATCATCTCGAGCCGCTCGGGACTGAAACCGATGACGAAGTCCTTTCCGTGAGCGACGACGGGGACGCCGACACCGCCGGTCAGCGCGCGCCATTCTCGCAACTGGAAGACGTCCTTGGTGATATCCGCTTCCTCGAACTCGCAACTGTGTTCTGTCAGCCAATCCTTGGCTAACTTGCAGTAGGGTCAAGTCGGCGTAGTGTAGACCTTGATCTTCGCCATGGCCACTCCTCCCGGCTATCATTAGTGCACGGTCGAGGTTGATTCCATCTAGCTGAACGCCTCGAGGCCGTCAAGCGGTACGCGTTCCAAAGTCTTCCGGACCCAATGCGGCGATCGATACTGCTTGGCCGGGCTCTGGTGAAGCGGCCCCGGGCCTGCGGAGACTCTGCGCAGCCCTCCGTTCCTTAGCTGCCGCGGACTTCAAACACCCGCTCTCTCGCGACTGTCGCGCCGCTGAGCCAGTCGTTCACCTGAATGCGCACCCGATACTCGCCCGGGTCCTCAATAGCGTGCTCGAGCAAGATGTGCTCCGGGACCCGATCACCAGTGAGCTCGACGACCCGCTCGAAGGTCAACTCGGGTTCCTGATCGCCGGAGAGGCCCAAGAGACTACCGAGGGCTCCTGCGACCTT
>JBDHKG010000113.1:0-9013 GCA_039586495.1 Gemmatimonadota bacterium
GGTCAGATCCTCGTGCTCCGGCGGATAGGGGACGTCGAGCCCCGTACCGAGGACAGCGACGGTGTCGCCCCCGACATCGAGGGCCGTGCGGTGAGCGATGCTGTCGATCCCGCGCGCGAGCCCGCTCAGGATCACGTAGCCGGCGCGCACCAGCCCCAGGACAAGTGACACCGTGGCATCGCGCCCGTAGGTGGTGTGGCGGCGCGTGCCCACCACGGCGATGCCGGGCCGCTCGAGCAGTTCGAGGCGTCCCTGCACATACAGCGTAGGTGGCGGCTGCGGGAGGTTGCGGAGTGCCCTCGGGTACTGCGGATCGTCGAACTCGAGGACACGCGGTGCCGTCATGGCTGATAACGTGTGCTGTGGCTATCAACACAACGTCACCGCCGCGGCCTCAGAGCGCACCCAGAAGGCCGAGTGCGGTTCCCGCGAGGCCGGCGACCAGCCGTTGCGCCGCCGCAGAGCCCCGCAAATGTCCCAATTCCGCCGGCGCTACTACGGCTTCTACGCATCTCTAGTCCGTGGCACGCGGCGCAAGGCCAGTTTGTCTGTCGCTCGAGTGACGAAGATCGTGCGCTCCCTGGTGAGGCAGTGGAGGCCAATAGGAGTCGTGCTGATCCTGCAACCCTTTCTCAGGAACGAGTGTCTAGATGGCCGGAACCTAGAAGTTCCAAGGAGGTGGCAACCGTACTCGAGAATGACCTCGATGCTCGTCTTGATCTCAGGAAGGAAGAGAAGATGGGAAAGAAAACCGCGGTGCTGAGGGCGGTCTGTACCTCACTCATTCTACTGGGTGGTCTTCGAGCCGGTGCCGGAGGAACGGTGCAGTCGGCTTCGGCCGGGCTCCAGGAGGTCCAGCGACCGGGGATTGCGGATGTCCTATATGAGATCATAGAGCGGGACGGGGTTCAGGCGGCCCTAGCGCACTATCGAGAGCTCAGAGCGAACTCCCCCGAACCTTTCGATTCCCATGTGCGGGAACTACTCGGGCTCGGGCGCAGACTGTTAGATGAGGGCCGAGTCCAAGAATCCATTGAGATATTCCGGCTCGACATCGAGTTCTTCCCCGAAGCCCGTACGCTTCACCACTACCTGGGTGAAGCCTACACTCGGGCCGGTCAGTATGAGCTTGCCCGGCAGAGCTTCCGCAGGGTCCTGGAGGTGCGTCCCGATCTCGCCATCACCCGGGATTACCTGAACAAGGTGTATGTGATAGAGCACTACACCAAACACGAGTACAGAATCGAGATGCGCGACGGCGTAAGGCTATTCACGCAGGTCTATGTTCCGCTGGATCGTTCGCATGACTATCCTATCCTGCTCTTTCGCACGCCGTACCGAGTCAATCCACTGGGCGTCGAGAAGTACAACTATCGTGGGTTGCTGGGGCCCGATCTGCCCTTTGCACAGGAAGGTTACATCTTCGCGTACCAGGACGTGCGCGGAACGTTCATGAGCGAGGGCGAATTTGTTCAGATGCGGCCCATAGGAGCCGGGGATGGTGGAATCGATGAGAGTACGGACACCTACGACACCATCGAGTGGCTGATCGAGAACATTCCGAACAACAACGGCCGCGTGGGCATGTGGGGTGTCTCGTATCCGGGGGTATATGCGGCCATGAGTCTGGTTCGTCACCACCCGGCCTTGAAAGCCGTCTCCCCCCAGGCCCCGGCGGCAGATTGGTTCATGGGCGATGACTGGCACCACAATGGCGCCTTTTTTCTGCTGCAGTCCATAGCCTGGATGCGTGCGAACGGTGCCTACCGGCCGGAGCCAATCGACCACTCGCCGCCGAGGATCTTCTCCTACCCGACTCCCTACCTCTACGACTGGCTTCTCTCGCTCGGTCCGCTGACGACCATCACTGATGACTACTTCAAGGGCGCAGCGCCGTTCTGGCTGGACATGATGGAGCACGGCACTTATGACCGGTTCTGGCAATCGAGGAACATCCTCCCACACCTGAGAGACGTGGACGCTGCGGTTCTGAACGTCGGCGGTTGGTTCGACACCGAAGATCTCTACGGAACTCTGAAGACCTACGAATCCATCGAGGACAACAATCCGGGTATCGACAATGTTCTGGTTATGGGCCCCTGGCACCACGGCGGCTGGACGTTCTTTGGGCATACCTCCGAGCTGCTGGGCAACATCGACGTCGGGGCCGCCAGCTCGGGTCGGTATTTCCGAGAGACGATCGAGCTTCCGTTCTTCAACCACTACTTGAAGGGAAAGGGGGAGTACGAGATGGCCGAGATGCTGGCCTACGAGACGGGCTCGAACCAGTGGCGCCACTATCGACAGTGGCCGCCGGCCGACGCGGAGCGGCGCAACCTCTACCTGCAGGCTAACGGCGGATTGGCCTGGTCCGCCCGCTCCGGCGAAGGCGACGTCTACGAGGAGTACGTGAGCGATCCGGCTCGGCCCGTTCCGTACATGCCGTCGCCGATCGACGGTTGGTCAAACGGGTGGATTCCTTCTGACCAGCGTTTTGCCGCCCGCCGACCCGACGTTCTGGTGTTTCAGACCGAGGAACTGGAGGCCGATCTCACCATCGCCGGACCCATCTGGGCCGAGCTGTTTGTTTCCACCAGCGGGACCGATGCGGATTGGGTTGTCAAAGTCATCGACGTCTATCCACCTGACGCACCACGCAATCCGCAAGACACCTGGATGGGAGACTACCAGATGCTGGTCCGCGGCGAAGTGATGCGCGGCAAGTTCCGTAACTCTTTCGAAGTCCCGGAACCGTTCGTGCCCGGCGAGGTCGCCATGGTGCGTTTCGAGATGCAGGACATCAATCATTGCTTCCGCGCCGGGCACCGCATCATGGTACAAGTGCAGAGCAGTTGGTTTCCTCTCGTGGATCGCAACCCGCAGACCTTCCGAGACATCTACAGCGCCAGCGATGAGGATTTCCAAGAGGCCACGCACCGGGTCTACCTTTCAGCTGATCACCCCTCGCGCATCGAAGTCCTGATCGTGGAGCGATAGCATCCGTCAGGTGTCGGGACCGAGGCGGCTGCACTCGGAGTCGTCATGTCATGGCTCGGAAGCCTGGTTCTCACGCCGCCAACCGCTCCAGCACTGAGCTAAAGGGGAGCCCTCCAAGAACCGGTCCGGTTGTGGATGGGACCAGGAACGGCGAAGACCTCCTTCCCCTCCTCAAGGGCATAGTGCGCGGTGATCAGGGCACCGCTGCGCTCCGGCGCCTCCACCACGAGCACGGCCCGCGCCAGGCCTGCGATCAGCCGATTGCGTTGCGGGAAATGGTACTTGAGCGGCGGGGTGCCGGGCGGGAACTCCGTGACGAGGCAGCCGCGCTCGGCGATCAGCGCGAAGAGCTCCGTGTGTTCGGGAGGGTAAGGGACGTCGATCCCCGTGCCCAGGACGGCGACGGTTTCACCGCCGACATCGAGGGCGGTCCGGTGTGCGATGCTATCGATGCCCCGGGCCAGGCCGCTGACGATCACGTAGCCGGCGCGCACCAGCCCGAGGACGATGGACACCGTGGCGTCGCGCCCGTAGGTGGTGTGGCGGCGCGTGCCCACCACGGCGATGCCAGGCCGCTCAAGCAGCTCCAGACATCCCTGCACGTAGAGGATAGGCGGCGGCTGTGGGAGTCTACGAAGCGCTGTCGGGTAGTCCGGATCGTCGAGCTTGAGGATGTGCGGCGCCGTCATGGGTGGCAAGGTGGGCGCCAGCTATCAACACAACATCACCGCTCCGGGGAACCCCGGCACCTCCGTGGCGTAGAGTTCCCATCCCTCTTTCAGCGACCTGTTAGTTAGTCAAGTAGTCCAGGATTCCCGAATTCCCAGCCCCTGCCTCACTCCTCGCGCAGCACGATGGCCGGGTCCACCCGGGTCGCCCGGCGCGCCGGCAGGTACGCCGCCAGGGTCGAGATGGCGACCAGGAACACGGCGAGGGCCGCGTAGGTGATCGGGTCCACCGGGTCGACCTCGTAGAGCATGCTCGACAGCAATCGCGTGAGCGCGAAGGCGGCGGCCAGGCCGAGGGCGACACCGGTCAGACTGACACGCAGGCTCTGCCCCGTCACCATGCGCAGCACATCGCCCCGGTGGGCGCCCAGCGCCATGCGGATACCGATCTCGCGCAGCCGCTGCACGACCGAGAACGAGATCACGCCGAAGATCCCGACGGCGGAGAGCACCAGGGCCAGGACGCTGAACACGGTGAGCAGGCCACCCACCAACCGGCTGTTGCTCATAGCCCGGTTCACATAGCCCTCCATGGTCTGGATCCGGTGGAGCGGCAGGTCCGGGTCGAGGCCGGCGAGCTCGCGCCGCACCGGCTCGGCCAGCTGCAGCGGATCGCCCTGGGTCCTGGCGACGACGTACATGCCGCCGCTCCACATCTCCGCGCTCTGGGCCATCGGCACGTAGACGGTGATGCGCGCCGGGCTCTCCAGTTCGTAATGCCGGACGTTGCGCACCACGCCCACAACGGTGCGCCAGAGCAGGACCGGGCTCTCGGGGGTCGAGCCCTCGCCCATGTCGAAGTTGACCCGCTTGCCGATGGGGTCCTCGCCCGGCCAGAACTTCTCGGCCAGCGTCTCGTCGATGATGCAGACCAGGGGCGCGCCGTCGCGGTCCTGCTCGGAGAAGCCGCGACCTCGTAGTAGCGTCATTCCGAACGTCGCGAAGTGGTCCGGCGTGACCATGTAATAGAGGACCGACTGAGTGTTCTCCGGCTCGCGCGGCGTGCCCTCGGGCACGATCCCCTGCTCCCAAACATTCCCCGTTAGCGGCACGATCTGGCTCAGCGAGGCGGTCCGCACACCGGGCAGCGCCTGCACACGCCGCAGCAGATCGTCGAACAAACGCCACGCCGCTTCCTTGCTATCGTAGCGGGCGAAAGGCAACGAGACCCTGGCGGTGAAGATGTTCTCCGCCACGAACCCCTTCTCGACGTTGCCCAGCTTGCGCAGGCTCTGGATCATCAAGCCCGCCCCGATCAGCAAGACGAGCGAGAGCGCCACCTCGGCGACTACCAGACCCGAACGCAACCTTTGCCGGCTGCGGCCCACGGTTTCGCCGCGCCCGCCCTCCTTCAGTTCGCCGAGCAGCCCCTGCGCCGATGCACGCAGCGCCGGCGCGATGCCGAACAGCAAGCCGGCGCCCACCGACACGAGAACGGTGAACGCCAGCACGGCTTGATCGAGCCCGATGCGGGGTACGGCAGCGGCCGGGATGCTGTCCGAGATCGCCGGAACGAGGATCTTGATTCCCGCGTAGGCCAGCCCGACGCCCAGTACGCCGCCGCAAAGGCCCAGCGCCACGCTCTCCGTGAGCAGCTGCCGGACGATGCGCCCGCGCCCGGCGCCCAGCGCCGCGCGCACCGCCAGCTCGCGCCGGCGGCCTTCACCGCGCGACAGCAGCAGGTTGGCGACGTTGGCGCAGGCGATCAGAAGCACGAACCCCACCGCGCCCATCAGGATGAGGATCGGTGTGCGCACGTCGCCGAGGAAGACGTTGGTCAACGTGTCCAGCTGCGCGGTGGCTACCGGCTCGCCCTCTTCCTCGGTGAGCTCGCGGGTGACGCGGTCGAGGTCGGCCTGCGCCATCTCGATGCCGACGCCCTCCTTCAGCCGGGCGATCGCCCAGGTGCCTCGCGAGCAATTACGAATCTCCCAGCACATCGACTGGGAGATGTATCCCATGGGGAGGTAGACCTCGCTCTCGGCGGACGGGAACTCGAACTCCGGCGGCATGACGCCGATGATCTCGAACACCTCGCCGTCGAGGTTGATGGTGCGGCCCAGAGCGTCAGGGTCGGCGCCCAACCGCCGCTCCCAGAACCGGTACGTCACGACGGCGATCGGTGCCGCGCCCGCCCAGGTCTCGTCCGAGGCGATGACGCGGCCCATCAGCGGCGCGACCCCCAACGTCTCGAAATAGTCGCCGAGCACGAAACGAATCAGCAGGACCTCCGGGCGATCGATCCCCGTCAGCGTCATCCGCCATCCCATGTTGCCGCCGAACGTCTCGAACGAGCGGCTCCGCTCCCGCCAGTCACGGAAGTTGGGGATCGATAGCGAGATCTCGTACCCGCGGGGACCGATCACGTCGGGGATCACCAGCCGGTCGGGCTCGTGCAGCGGCAGCGGCTCGAGTAGCACGCCGTTGACGACGCTGAAGATCGCGGTCGTGCCGCCGATCCCCAGCCCAAGTGTGAGAATCGAGATCGCCGTGAATGCCGGTCGCTTACGCAGCGCTCGTAAACCGAAGCGGAGGTCCTGAAGAACCGTTCCAGCCGATTGCCTCATCCGTTCTGTGATGGGGGCGTGGGGCCCGCGGAATGGTTGGCCCACCGGTGTCAAACGCTCCCAGGCGTACCGACGTGTGATCACAAACACTCGACCCCAGTACCAGATCGGGCCAGGCATGTAACTGCCGCTCTCTAAGAACTCTCGGTATTCCTCCCGCACATCACCAACGATGCTCTCACCCACGATCCCCGACGGCAGGAACCACCTCAGCAGCCGTTCAGCCAATCTCGGCGGGCAGTCAGGTCTTCCGTTACTCATTCGGCCACACTCCCCAGCACGGCTTCCAAACCATCCCAAAGCTTGAAAAGCGTGACACGCGACGCCTGCAGTGCTCGCACGCCCGCGGGAGTAACACGAAACAGGCGGCGTCGATGCCCTCCTCGGCCCGGCGTCGTCGGTTCTGTCTGCCACTCCACGAATCCCTTCGTCTCCAGCCGGTCGAGCGTCTTGTACAGTGCCCCTCGGTCTACGCGGCGGCCCGCCCTTCGCTCAAGCTCCTTGATGACGGCAAGCGCGAATGCCTGGTCGCCCGCCTGCAGGATGGCAAGAAGCACTACCTGTTCGAATTCGCCTAGGTAACTCGCTTTTCGCATCGCAGCATCCAAATGAGGACAATGTCTACATCGATAGCGACAAAGTAAACACCGGATGACCAGTCTGCAAGGCCCCATCGCAGGCGCCGTCAGCCTAGCGTTGGATGCTGGTACCTAGAGCGTTGACCCCGGTCCGTAGCTTACCTTACAATCCCTGGCTCGCGGCCTCGGTTGCAGCACTCACGCCGCCAACCGCTCCAGCACTGAGCTGAAAGGGAGACCGCAGTGGACAAGTCCGGTTGTGGATCGCTTCGGCTACGGCGAAGACTTCCTTGCCCTCGTCGAGGGCGTAGTGGGCGGTGATGAGCTTGTGGTATTCATAAGCGATCTTCTGCGGACCGCCTGCCGTGTCTTGCCGAATGATGCAATGGTCACTGGGACCCCATGTGCTCCGTGATCACATCGAGGATGTTTTCCAGTACCGCCGCCATGGCATCGCCCTCTTCAGTGTTGTCCATCACGGACGCCACCACGCCGTAGTCGACCAGGTACAGCATGCCCGCCGCGTAGCCGGGGGCATTCCCGCCGTGCCCCCAAACCGTCTGCCCGAACATGACCGCGCTGTTGAACTCCATCAGCCCGAGCCCATAGCCGTAAACCAGCGGCTCATCGTGCCCGCTGGGGAAGTAGAAGTCGGTCATCTCGTCGTAGGTGGCGTCTTCGAGGATGGTCCGCTCCTGCATGAGGGCATCGCCCAGGGTCGCCAGATCGCTGGGCGTGGTGAAGATCTGGCCACCGGCCGCACTGCAGAAAGACGTGTTCGGTATGACGGAGAAGTCGTCGTAGATGCCGTCGCCGGTGATATCGAGCCAGCCGTGGGCCCAATTGGCCGGCAAGGGATCGTCCGGACATACGTAAGTGTCGCCCAACGCCAGCGGATCAATGATGTACTGCTTGTACGCGGCGGACACCGTGCTCCCCGAGGCCAGCTCGATGATCATGCGGAGTAGAAGGTACCCGGAAGTGGAATAGGACCACGCGGTGCCTTTCTCGAAGTACGGCTCTCTTATCGTCTCGAGGAAGTACTCCTCCATGCCCCAGACTCTCTCCGGCTCGTTCAGTAGCGGGATGATCCAGCCGGGCACATCGACGAAGTCCGAGAGACCGCTCGTGTGGTTGAGCAGCTGACGGATCGTGATGTCGTGGTCAACGTGCGGGTAATCGGGCAGCCAGCTGTGCAAAGAGTCGTCCAGGCTCAGAAGCCCCTCTTCGGCCAGCCGCAAGATGGTCAAGGCCGTGAACGTCTTGGTGATGCTCCCCGCTGCGAAAACCGTCCGTCGCGTGATCGGCACGTCATCGTGTGAGACCCCAACCACGCCGGTCCAGAGCGGCCTGCCCGGAACCAGGACCGCGACGGAGAACCCTTTCCCGTCCACCTGGGCAAAGCCCTGCTCCAGGGCTGCCTGGAGTTGCTCCTCCAGCGTCAACGCGCTTGGCCCTGTCTCGTCGTCCGTGCAAGAGAGGGTAAGTGCAGAGAAGAGGACTGAAACAGCCAACAAGCGTTTGGACGTGGTCTTCATGGTCGTTTCTCTACGGCTGAGACTCTCCACTGACGCCGCTCGAAAGAGAGCTTTCGCATCTCCACGCGCTGGACACTCCCGCCCTCCGAGCTGGAGCATGGGGCAACAGACTCGGGGCCGTCAGCCACCACCACCCTAACATCTTAGACACGCAGGTAGCGCCGACCGTTGGGTCGGTCACCCGTAGTGCGTAATGCCGCTTGGCTTGCCCTACGTCACTCCGCCCGCAGCGCGACGATCGGACCTACTTTCGTCCGAGTCCGCGTGGTTCGGGCCTATCTGGATATGAAAGCCGCAGAAGGCGCAGACCGCTGCGAAGATCGAACACCAATACTTACACTTCGGACACATCTTCCTATCAACAATTATCCGAAGATTCCCTCGCTCACAAGGGACCCCGCCTATTCGATTCAGTCTGATCTCACGCAGCGAGTCGCTCCAGAACTGAGCTGAAGGGCAGTCCTCCAGGGGTCCCTCCAAGAACCGGTCCGGTTGTGGATGGGACCCGGGACGGCGAAGATCTCTTTCCCCTCATCGAGCGCATAGTGGGCGGTGATCAACGCGCCGCTCTTTTCCGGCGCCTCGACTACGAGCACGGCCCGCGC